>DASVPH010000181.1:0-10821 GCA_036382945.1 Casimicrobiaceae bacterium | reverse complement strand
CGTCGGGCATCAGCACGTCGTAGGCGTCCGCCTCGAGGTAGGGCATGAAGCCGTCGAGCAGCGACATTTCCTCGCAGCCGGCAAGTAGGACTCTGCGTGCGTTGGCGAACCCGCGCAACGCGCGAATCGTTGTCAGCATGGCCAGGGTCTCGGGCACCGGGCATTCGAGCCAATGGAGACGCAGCGGTTCGGTTGCACGCAGCACCGCTTCCGCAGCGGCACGGTTGAGGCGCCAATGGCAGTCCACCATCAAGTCGGCACCCGGACCGATGGCTTCGCGTACCGCGGCGATACGTGTGAGGCCTCGGTCGAGCAATCGAGAGTCGACGATACGAGCCGCGTCTCCGCGCAGCTCGACATCATCGAAGG
Organism: Casimicrobiaceae bacterium; assembly: GCA_036382945.1. Taxonomy (GTDB): domain Bacteria; phylum Pseudomonadota; class Gammaproteobacteria; order Burkholderiales; family Casimicrobiaceae; genus PALSA-1003. The sequence goes on along the minus strand of DASVPH010000181.1, from coordinate 10,452 downwards.
GCGCGATTTTCACCGCGGTGAAGCCATCGGCGATCGCGCTGCGCGCACGCGCGGCGAAGCCCGCGGGCGTGCGCGACTCGATGCCGCGGTTGATGTTGGCATAGGCACGGACCTTCTTGCGGCGAGCGCCTCCCAACAACGTGCTCACACTTATGCCCTGCTGCTGCGCGAGGAGATCGCACACGGCCTGATCGAGTGCCGAGACGACCGCGAATTCGGGGAGCGAGCGGGCCCCCGCGCGCGCGGGCGCAAGATCGACTTTCGCTGGCGCAAGCTTGAGAACCGCCGGCGTGCATCGCTGGAGCGCCAGTCTCATTTGCCTCTCGCGGCCCGCCAGTGTCGCTTCGCCCACACCCACCCTGCCCGCGGCGTCGACGAGCTCGACGAAGCTCCATACTGTCTTCGGTGACACGCGCAGCTCGTGCCAGCGAAAAGCTTCGATGATGGAGGGGGTCATAAGCCTCGCCCTGCCGCGCTACAGCGTACACGTCGGCTCCGGGACACCGCCGACGGCGAGTGGCACGGCAAGGAGCGCTCCGGCCAAGGCTCCGCGCGAAACTCAATCTCGGCCAGCCGCTCGCGCGCACTGGTGCAGCGATCCGCTTTGGTGTCGTTCATCCGCCGGCCAGTCTGCGCTGCCTCGGAGCGCGACCACAAACGAGCGCTGGCCAGTGGCAGGTTCGAACCGGTGGATGCCGGATTCGGGCGCCAACAGCAGTGCGCGCTCCGCGACGATTACTGCGCCGGTCAGCTCCGGCGTCGGCCACGATGTTAGCGTCCCCACCGCAGCGCGAGCGGACTCACCTCGGCGGCGAGGGCGAGCAAGCCGCGGCGCGTCGCCGGGTGCAGCGCAGCGAGAGGATGACGTACAGCGTCGCACTTGATGACGCCGCCCTCCGCCATCACGGTCTTGGCGGCCCGCAAACCGCATTGCCGGTTCTCGTAGTTGATCAGCGGCAAGATGCGCGCGTACGCCGCTGCCGCCTCGCGGCGGCGTCCGCTGCAAAAGTGCTGGACCACCGACTTGATCAGGTCCGGCAGCAGGGCGCTCGGCATCGTTCCGGTGGCACCCGCCTCGAGGTCGGCCATGAGCGTGATCGCTTCCTCGCCGTCGAAAGGTCCTTCGATCGCGTCTCCACCTGCCTCGATCAGGCTCCGGAGCTTCGCCGCGGCGCCGGGCACCTCGACCTTGAAGTAGCGGGCCTGCGGAACCTCTCGCACGAGGCGCACGAGCAGCGACACCGGCAGGTTTACGCCGGAAAGTGGCGCGTCCTGGACCATGATCGGAACATCGGCCGCCTCGGCGATGCGCGCATAGTGCTCGATGACTCCGGCGTCATCGGCGCGCAGTGCGGTACCGTGATAGGGCGGCATCAGCATTACCATTGCGGCGCCCGCTGCCGCGGCCGCCTTCGCGCGGTCCGCCGCGACCCGGGTGCTGAAGTGACTGCACGTCACGATCACCGGCACCCGCCCGGCGACGTGGCCGAGGCAAAGCTCGAGTAGCATGTCGCGCTCGTGGTCCGACAGGAGGAATTGCTCCGAATAGTTGGCGAGGATGCAGATGCCGTCCACACCCTGGTCGACCATGCAATCCAGAACGCGGCGCTGACCGTCGAGATCGAGGTCGCCCATCGCAGTGAACGGCGTGGGGGCGATCGGGAAGACGCCTGCCAAGGGCTTCATGGGCCGGGTGGAAGTGGAGCCTCGGCCGCGAGCAGCCGCTCGTGCTTGAGCTCGTCCCAGAACGCCGGCGGAATCTCAGCACGGCAATTTGCGACGTTCGTCTCCGCCTCCGCAGCGCTGCGCATGCCGGTCACCACGCTCGCCACGGCCGGATGCGCCAGCGGGAATTGCAGCGCTGCCGCAGCGATCGCTACATTGTGATGCACGCACACGGCTTCGATGCGACGCGTGCGCTCGACGATCTCGGCTTCCGCCTCGGCATAGAAGTAGGTCGCACCCGGACGCGCGCCGGTGGCGAGGATGCCGGAATTGAACGGCGCCGCCATCAGCACCGAGATGCCGCGGCGCTCGCAATCCGGCAGGAAGGTTTCGAGCGCGCTGTGATCGAGCAGCGTATAGCGTCCTGCGAGCATGAAGCAATCGAAGTCGCCGTCGGCGGCGAAGCGCAGCAGGATACTCCAGTCGTTGACGCCCACTCCGAACGCCTTGATGGCTCCCTCCGCGCGGAGCTCGACGAGCGCCCGGTGCGCGCCTTCCATAGCCTCGCGATACCGCTGCTCGACGAGATCGCCCTGCCAGCGCCGGTTCACGTCGTGAATCAGCACGACGTCGACGGCGTTCGTGCCGAGCCGCTGCAGGCTGTGCTCGAGCGAGCGCATCGTGCCGTCGTAGCTGTAGTCGAACGCGACCTCGAACGGCGCCGCGCCGCTGCTCACACCCGGTGTGGCACCACCGCCGATTGGCTTCATCAGGCGCCCAACCTTGGTCGAGATTACGATCGATCTTCGGTCGATCGTGCGCACGCACGCACCGAGCCGATGCTCGGCGAGCCCCAGCCCGTAGAACGGCGCGGTGTCGAAGTAGCGCAGGCCTGCGCTATACAGCCGCGCGAACGCGCCGGCGACCGATGCATCCGTATCCTCGCGCGCCATGCTGCCGAACGGCGCGGTACCGACACCAAGCAGCGAGACCGCGACGTCGCGCCGCCCGAGGCGCCGGGTCGAGGCCGGATCGAAGCTCACGACTGGAGGCGGGCGCGGCGGCTCGCCATGTTATGAATGTGCACATGCGCGCCGGCCGCGATATCGGCGGTCGCCGCACCGATGGATTCGCCGTACTTCCGGATCGTGGTGCCGGCAGACAACGCGCGCAGCGCGAGCTTGTGTCCGAGCGGAATCGCGTCGCAGACGGCGACGCGGTGAACGGCTCCGCCCCGCCGCACGGCGACGGTCTCGCCGGCCGCGAGATCGCGCAGCACCACCGCGACATCGTCATCGGGATGGATGGCGAGCGCATCCCAGCGCGCGCTGGCCGCCGTTTCGACCGACGCTGCCATCATGTTTTCGGCAGGCGAATTTCCACGCCTGCCGCGTCCTCGCGCAGCTTCAGGAGCGCGCCGACGTCGTGGTCCTGCAGGCCCCGTTTCAGCCCCTCCTCGAGGCTCGCGAGCGCGGCATGACCGACGGGTGCGGCGACACCGAGGGCGTCGACCATCTGCAGCGCTAGGCGACAATCCTTGTGCGCGAGCTTCATCATGAAGCCGGGATTGAAATCGCCGGCGAGCGGCCGCTTCGGCAGCGCGATCGCGAGCGCGTTGTTCCACGCCATGGTCGTCCGCAACACGCAGAGCATCGTCTCGAGCGTCAGTCCCGATTTGACGCCGGCCACCAGCGCTTCGATCGATGCCTCGGACACTGCGGTAGCGAGCAGGTTGTTGATGAGCTTCATCGTCTGTCCCGCACCGAGCTCGCCGCAATGGAAGAGATCGGTTCCCATGCAGTCGAGCACCGGCCGGCAGCGTGCGACGATCCCCGCGGGCCCGCCCACCATCAGCGTGAGCGTCCCGGCCACCGCTGCGTCTGCCGTCTTGCCGACCGGACAATCGATCATCGTCGCACCCCTGGCCGCGACTGCCGCGCCGATCCTGCGCGTGGTCTCCGGATCGATCGTGCTCATGTCGATGTAGATGGACCCGGGCTTGATGCCTGCGACGATGCCGTCGGGCCCGAGCGCCACGCGCTCGACATCCGGGGCGTCGGGCAGCATCGTGATGACGATCTCGCTCGCCGCGGCGAGGTCCTTCGGCGCGGCCGCCGCCGTGGCCCCGACCGCGGTCAACGCCGCCACCGCGGCCGGTTGCACGTCGGTGACGATCAGTCGGTGCCCCTGGTTGAGAATGTTGCGCGCCATGGGCGCGCCCATGGTGCCGAGCCCGATGAAGCCTACGATCATGGCGCCTCTCGCACGAAGGATCGAGGCATGGTCAGGAACGATCGCGCCAGCGCTGCATTTCCCATACGGGCGCGCCGCGCAGGTCTTTCGCGTCGCGTGCCTCGAACTGGGCAGCGTCCGGCTTGCGACCGCTCTTGTCGTAGGCTGCGCGCACCGAAGGGGCGGCGAGCGCGAAACCGCCGCGCACCTGCGACCAGGCGAGGGGCTTGGGAATCATGCGGGCCTCGACCATGAACTTCGATGTTTCGAGCAACGCCTGCGCATCGCCCTCGGTGGGCCAGACCCAGCCGCGCTGGAAGAGCAGCTCGTCCCCGACCACCTTGGCGCCGAGCTTCGAATCGAGCTCCCAGTATTTGAACGAAAGCTGCGACACCTCGCCAGGATCCATCAGCGAGAGCTTCGAGACCGCATCCTGCTGCGCCAGAACGAATGCCGTGACGATCGCCGGGTCGTTCTTGATGACGTTGGGACTGCCGATCCAGAACGACCGATGCAGGTAGTAGCCGTCGGGGTAGAACGGCGACTTCTTGACCGATGGCAGCAGAATGCCCGCCCCTTCGCCCGCGGGCCCCTTGTAATGGCTCTCGGTGTAGCCGAAGGAGTTCATGATGCCCACCGTGCCCAACTCGGCGTTCGCCTTGAGAAACGCCGGGTAGATCAGGACGGCGGCGTCCATCCCGGTGGGGATCGTCGCCGCCTGGGCCTGCGTGGGCGTGTTCACGACGTTGATGTTGAAGGCGCGCGGATCGGGATTGCCCAGCTCGAAGCGCAGCCACTGCGAGAACACGTTGTAGGGATCGCCGCCGAGCAACACGCCGACCGTCTTGCCCTTCAGGTCCGCGAGGTTGCGGATCGGCGAGTCCTTGCGCGTCCCCAGCACGAAACGGAAGTGGCCCTCACCGACGGTGATGAGCTGGATCGGCTGGTTCTGCGCGATCAACCGCACGATCGGCGTGTTGCCCCACATGCCGAAGTCAAGGTTGCCCGAAACGAACGCCTCGACCATCGGCAGCGCCGACGGATAGTCGCGGTAGTCGGCCGTGAGGTCGTGGCCGGCTTCGGCGGCGAAGCGCTCGAAGGTCTTGTTGGCGATCATGTACTGGGTGACGGGCGAGTTGCCCGCCGCCCACGGCTGCCTGCCGACCGACACCTTGATCGGCTTGCGGGTTTGTCCGCGCACGATCGCCGGCGCAGCCAACGCCAGCGATGCGGCGCCGGCCGAAGTCATGAAGCGGCGCCGCGAGGCGCGCTTCGGATCGTTCTCGATGGTCATGTCTTCCTCCTCAAGTGGAGACGTTCAAGTGACGGTCGCGCGATACGCTTCGTCACGGATCAGGCTCCAGATGTGCTGGGTCAGAGCCTGGAATTGCGGTTGCACACGGGTCGCGTCGTCGCGCGGGCGCGCGAGCGGCACGTCGATCACGGCCTTGAGCCGCCCGGGGTGCGTCGTCATCACGGCCACCCGGTCGGCGAGGAACACCGCTTCGTCGATGGCGTGCGTGATGAACACCACGGTGCGCCGCTCGGCGGCGGGACGATCCTGTCCCCAGATGCGCAGCAGCTCGTCCTGCAGGATGATCCGCGTCTGGGCGTCGAGCGCGGCGAGCGGCTCGTCCATCAGTAGCACGTCGGGCTCGTTGGCGATGAGCCGCGCCAGCGCCACGCGCTGCCGCATGCCGCCGGAGAGCTGATGGGGATACTTGGTCTCCGAACCTTTGAGCCCGACGAGTTCGATGTATTCGCGCACGCGCGCTTCGCGCGTTGCCGGGTCGAGCCCTTCTCCCGCCGGTCCGTAGCGCAGGCCGAACGCGACGTTGCCCCACACGGTGTGCCAGGGAAAGAGCGCGTAATCCTGGAACATCACGCCCCGCTCGGGGCCGGGGCCAGTGATCCGGCGGCCGTTGAGCGATACGCTGCCGGCGCTCGGCAGCTCCAGGCCGGCCAACAGGTTGAGCACGGTGGTCTTGCCGCAGCCCGAGGGCCCGACGACCACCAGGAACTCGCCCTGCGCGACATCGAGCGTGAAGTCCTGCACGGCGACCGTCTGCGCGCCTCCGGCCCCGTCAAAGCGCTTGCCGACGTTCTCGAGCCTGAGTTTGATCGGTGCGTTCATCGCGCCATCCACGGCATGAGCCAGCGCAATACGGCCCGCAGCACCCGGTCGAGCACGAGCGCCACGATCCCGACGGCGATCATGCTGACCACGATGCGGTTGAGCTCGATGCTGTAGGCGTAGAACACGAACATCATCTGGCCGATGCCGCCTGAGCCGCCTCCGCCGGCTTTCGCGCCGACCGCCAGTTCCGCCGCGACAATCGCCGTCCACGCGACACCCATCGCGATGCGCAGGCCCACGCCGATAGAAGGCAAGGCGCCTGGGACGACGACCGTGCGAATGATCTTGAAACGACTGAGCCCCATGGTGGCAGCCGCGCGCAAGAGCGTGGGATTGACGCGCTTCGCGCCCGCCACCGTGTTGACCACGATGGGGAAGAACGCGGCGTAGGCGACGATCATCACCGCGGCCGGCGTCCCGGTGCCGAGCCACAGGATCGCGAGGGGCAGGATGGCGATCGCCGCGATGGGCCGGAAGCTTTCCACCAGCGGATCTACGTTGCGCTCCACGCTGCGCAACGAGCCCATGGCGAGCCCCAGCGGAATCGCAATCAGCGCCGCGATGGCGAAGCCGGTGAACACGCGGCCGAGGCTTTGCGCCAGCGCCAGCGGCAAGTCGCCTGAGGCGATGAGCTGCGCCGCCGCGACGACCACGCGCGCCGGCGAGGGCGTGCGCGGATTGCCCGTGGCCAGCGCCCACGCCTGCCAGAGGACGACGAGCACGAGCGGCATGATGAGGCCACGGGTCAGGCGCAACGCCGTCATTGCGCGCTCCTCGCGTCCACCGCCCACGGCGTGAACCGCTGCACGAGCACGCGCAGCGTGGCATCGGACAGGTAGCCGAGCACACCGATCATGGCGATGAACGCCATCACCTGCGGCGTCATCAGAAGCTCGCGATACCACTCGACGGCGTACCCGAGCCCGCTCGGCGCGCCGATCAGCTCGGCGGCGACCACCGCGGTCCAGGAGGACGCGACGCCGAGCCGCAGCGCCACCAGCAGCGACGGCAACGCGGCAGGTACGACGATGCGCGTCACGATGCTCCTGTAGCGCACGCCCATCGTGCGCGCGGCGTCGATCAGCCGCCGGTCGACACCGCGCACACCCGCCACCGTGCCGAGCAGGATCGGGAAGAACGCCGCGTAGGTCATGATGAACACCGGCAGCGCATTGCCGATGCCGAAGATGAACAGCGCCAGGGGAATCCAGGCGATGCCGGAGATCGGGCGCAGCAATTCGACCACGGGGTCGAGGAGGGCGTCCAGCGTTCGGCTTAGGCCCATGAGCAGACCGAGCGGCACGGCGATGAGCGACGCGAGTGCCAGGCTTACCAACATGCGCGCCGCGCTGATGCCGGCGTGCAGGAACAACTCCAGATCGTCGGCGAGATCCGCGATCGCCGCGATCACGGCGAACGGTGAAGGCAACAGCGCGGGGTTCGCCGTCCATACGGACAATCCCCACCACGCAGCGAGGAACACGACCATCGTGCGGACGTAGGCGACCGCCGTCCCGTAGCGAGCTTTGCGCGGGCTCGGCATTACAGCGATCCACCGCTGCGGATCACCGACTCGGCTCCCTCGCCCAGCAGCTCGCCCCAGGTGCGCGTCCCGGAGCAAACCTCGAGCAGCAGCGCAAACAGCCGATCGGCGGCGGCGTCGAGATCCTCGCGTCCGCCGAATACCGCGCTCGCGTCGAAGTCGATCTGCGTCGGAAGCTGCGCTATCGTGTCCGGGTGCGCGCTGACCTTGATCGTCGGCGCGATGGCGCTGCAGTAGCTGTTGCCGGCGCCGGTCGTGAACAGCATCACCTGCGCGCCGGCGGCGGCGAAGCCGGTCATCGATTCGGGCGAGAACCCCGGCGCATCCATGACGTAGACGCCAGGGCCGGGCGGCGCTTCGGCGACCGCGAGCAGTCCCGCGATCGGTCGCGAGCCGCCCTTGGCGATCGCGCCCAGCGATTTTTCCTCGATCGAGCTCAAGCCCCCGCGGATGTTCTCGGCGCCGGGATTGTTGCCGGTGAGGTCCACGCCCGTCGCCGCCACCGCGGCCTCGCGCCGGCGCACCGCACCGACGATCGCCTCGGCGATGTCTGCCCGCACGGCGCGTTGAGCGAGCAGATGTTCCGCGCCGAGCCACTCGATCGTCTCGCCGAACACGGCGGCGCCGCCGGCGTCGACGACCCGGTCCACCACTCTGCCGGCGAGAGGATTCGATACCAGGCCCGAAGTGGCGTCGGAGTGGCCGCATTCCACGGCGAGGAACAGCGCCGAAACCGGCGCGGGCTCGCGGCGCAGGCGCGACGCGTTGCGCGCGAGCTCCGCCGCGAGGCGCGTGCCGCGGACTGCAAGCTCGAGCGCGTCCTCGTGCACATCGTCCAGAGCGACGGCGACCACCGGCTTGCCGCACGAGGCGATGGCGTGTGCCATTTCGTCCGTCGTCGGGAGATCGGCTCCGACGACGAGCGTCGCTGCGACATTCGGGTTGCGGCCCAGGCCGACGAGCTGCGCCGCGTGCCCTTGTTGGTCGGCGCCGTACTGGCCACGCCCATACGGTGTCGCGAACAGCACCGTGCCGGCGACCGAAGACGCGATCCGCGCTGCCGCGCGTCCGACCAGGCCGTTCAAACCGAGGACCAGGACGGCGTTGCGCACGCCGTACCGACCGTCGTCGCGTCGATAACCCCGAAACCCGGTTACACGGCCAGCCGACAAACCGACCCTCCAAGGCGCCCCAGCCGCGGCCGCGGGGTTGTTATGTTAACGCTTACATGTTAGCGTTATCATTCGGGTTGTCAAGCGCTCTGCGAGCGACTGCTTGCCATGCGTACGCCGCCCCTTCGCACGCGCCAACTGTCCGCGCCGCCGCCCGGCGGGCGTACGCGGCTGCTCGACGTCGCCCGCGCGGCGGGCGTGTCGACCATGACGGTCGTGCGCGTGCTGCGCGAGCCCGACAAGGTCGCGGCTACCACGCGGGCGCGCGTCGAACGGGTATTGACCGAGACCGGCTACACGCCCGATCTCGTCGCCCGGGGCCTCGCGTCGAACAAGTCCGGGCTCATCGCGGCGGTGATTCCGCTGCTCACCAACTCGCTCATCGCTGAGATCATGCAGGGCCTCACCGACGCGCTCGCGCCCGCGGGCTATCACCTGCTGCTTGGCGCGAGCGGGTTCTCCGCCGCAGAGGAGGAAGCGCTCGTGCGCGCATTCCTCTCCCGGCGGATCGACGGCATCTATCTCACCGGCGTGATCCACACGGACGAAACCGTGCGCATGTTGAAACACGCGCGGATTCCAGTCGTCGAAGGCGGCAATCTCACGGAGCAGCCGATCGACATGGTGGTCGGCTATTCGAACGTCAAGGCTGCCGGCGAGGTTACGCGGCACCTTCTCGAGGCCGGTTACCAAAGAATCGGCTACATCGGCGCGTTCCCGAAGGACAACGACCGTGCGCGGGACCGCCGGCGCGGCTACGAGCTCGCGCTCCGCCGATCGGGGGGTAGAGTCGATCCGAGCCTGTGCGTGGAAACGACACTCGACATCGAGGCGGGCGCTCAGGCGATGGCCACATTGCTCGAACGCCATCCCGATGTCCGGGCGGTTTTCTGCTCCGCCGACGCACTGGCGGTCGGCGCGCTGTTCGAATGCCAGCGCCGGGGCTTGGCAATTCCCGACCGCATTGCGCTCGCGGGCTTCGACGATCTCGCGCTCGCGGCGCAAGCGGTCCCGTCGCTGACTACGCTGCGCGTTCCACGCTATCTCATAGGCCAGCGCGCGGGCGAGATGATTCGCGATCGTCTGGCCGGCTTGGAGGTAAGGCGACGCATCGTCGACACAGGCTTCGAGCTGGTGCGGCGCCAGAGCGCCTAGCGCTCGCCCATGATTCGCGAACCGGCGTTAGAGGTCCGCACTTGCGTTACGAGCGAATGAGTCCGTCTGCTCGTCGGTGGCATCCGCTAGCACCAGGTGTGTACAAAGATGTGACAACGCCGCTTTGCATGCTCGAACCTGGGACTTGCGGATTAACAGTCCGTATCAGAGAAACGCAATTTCACTGCATCACCAACTGCTTACGGCGTCCGCGCAACTTCGCGATCGCAGTTGAATGCAGTGCAACGTCGGGCCGGCCTCCGGCACCATACGCGAATCTGTACTTTCATGCGCGTAATCCGATGCTGTACAAGCGCCTGGCAGAAGTAGATACCCTATGCGTTCTGGGGACCTCGACCCGGGTGAGCAGTTGTACGTTGCCGATCGCGGTCGACCCAGTTTTATTCTGGGTCATCGCGGAAAAGTGTGGTTCGATTCCTGGGGTCGATCGGCCTGAAAGGCGCATGAATGCTGGATTCCCGCCTTCTTGAGGGATGGGGAAATTTGGCATGATGTTCCGATGTCTACTTCATCGAAGCCAAAGCGTC
>DASVPH010000180.1:0-4908 GCA_036382945.1 Casimicrobiaceae bacterium | reverse complement strand
GCCCGTGAGCGGGTAGAGCGCACCGGCGGCCACCGGAATCAGGATCACGTTGTAGAAGAACGCCCAGAACAGATTCATGCGGATGGTGCGCAGGGTCTGGCGCGCCACCGCAAGCGCCGCGGGCACGCTCTGCATCGCGCTGTTCATGATCGTCACGTCGGCGGTCTCGATCGCCACATCGGTGCCGCTGCCCATCGCCAGTCCGACGTCGGCCTGCGCCAGCGCCGGCGCGTCGTTGATGCCGTCGCCGACGAACGCCGTCTTGCCCACCTCGCGCTGAATCTGGACCACGGCCTGCGCCTTGCCTTCGGGAAGCACTTCGGCCAGCACATGGTCGATGGCGATCTGGCGCGCGATCGCCTGCGCGGTGCGGCGGTTGTCGCCCGTGATCATGGCGACCTGCATTCCCATCGCGTGCAGCCGGGCAACTGCTTCGCGGGCGCCCGGCTTGATCGGGTCGGACACCGCGAGCGCCGCGGCCAGAGTGCGGTCGATCGCGGCGTACAGCGGCGTCTTGCCTTCGTCGGCGAGCCGCTTCGCAGCCTCGGCGAAAACCTGCACACCCAAGCCGAGCCGCGCCATGTAGCGATCCGCGCCGACGTGCACCTGGCGGCCGTTGACGCTCGCCACGACGCCGTGGCCGGGGACAGCTTCGAAGCTCTGCGCCGCCGCGAGGTCGAGTCCGCGCTCGCGCGCGGCCTTGACGATCGCCTGCGCGACAGGATGCTCGCTGGCGGCCTCCGCGGCGGCGATCAAGGCGCGCACTTCGGTTTCGTCGAAGCCGGTGGTGACGATGAGGTCGGTGAGCTCCGGCCGGCCCTGGGTCAGCGTGCCGGTCTTGTCGAGCGCGACCGCCTTCACGTGACTCAAGGTTTCGAGTGCCTCGCCGCGGCGGAAGAGCACGCCCAGCTCCGCCGCGCGTCCCGTGCCGACCATCACCGCCGCCGGGGTGGCGAGCCCCATGGCGCAGGGGCAGGCGATCACCAGCACCGCGACCGCATTCACCAGCGCGAAGGTGAGCGCCGGCGCCGGACCGAAAGCGAGCCAGACCGCCGCGGTGAGCGCGGCGATGGCGAGCACGATCGGCGTGAACACCGCAACCACTCGATCGGCGAGCGACTGGATGGGAAGCTTGGCGCTTTGCGCGCCTTGCACGAGGCGGATGATTTGCGCGAGCACCGTATCGGCGCCGACCGCCTCGGCCCGGAACTGGAAGGCGCCGTGCTGGTTGATCGTCGCGCCGATCACTTTGTCTCCCGGCTTCTTGCCGACCGGAATCGGCTCGCCGGTGACCATCGATTCGTCCACGTAGCTGGAGCCGGCGGTGATCGTGCCGTCGACGGGAATCTTTTCTCCCGGCCTGACCTGGACCACGTCGCCGGCTAGCACCGCTTCGATCGCGATCTCCTCCTCCCGGCCGTCGCGCAGCACGCGCGCAGTGCGCGCCTTGAGGCCGAGGAGCTTGCGGATCGCGTCGCTCGCCCGGCCCTTGGCGAGCGCTTCCAGGTACTTGCCGAGAAACACCAGCGTGATCACGACCGCGGCGGCTTCGAAATAGGTATGGCGGGCGTTTTCCGGGAGCAGATGCGGAGCGAAGGTCACCACGATGCTGTACAGATACGCCGCACCGGTTCCGGTCATCACCAGGCTGTTCATGTCGGGAGCCCAGTGCCGGTAGGCCTTCCACCCGCCGACGAAGAATCGTGCTCCCGGCCAGATCATGACCGGTGTGGCGAGCACGAAAGCCACGACGTTGAGCAGCGGCATGTCGAGCCCGAGCCCGGCGAGCCAGCTCATGAACAGCGGATAGTACGATCCCATCGCGAGCACGGCCACCGGAATGCTGAAGCCGATGCCGACGAGAAGCTCGCGCCGCATGACGGCGAGCTCGCGTTGCCTTTGCGCATCGCCCGAGGCGTCCGCAGCGGGTGCCGGTACCTCGTAGCCGGCCTCGTTGATGGCGCGGCGAACTTCGGCGAGCCCCGTGCTCTCCGGTAGATAACGCACCTGAGCGCTTTCCGAGGCGAGGTTCACGTGCACATCGACCACGCCGGGAACCTTGCGCACCGCCCGCTCCACACGGGCCACACAGCTTGCGCAAGTCATGCCGCGGATGGCGATCTCGAGGGTCTGCATGCGGAGGCTCCGAACCGATCGGCGATCAGCGTTCGTGTTACCCATACCCAGGGGGATAGGGCACACTCTACACGGACCGGCGCCGGTGTGTCAACGGCGCTACGTTGCGTGCGGCCCGTCGCTTTGCTATATTAGTCATACCCCCTAGGGAGGGGTCTATTGAAAAGGAGATGTCTCATGACGATGACCCTGCAGGTCGGCGGGATGAGCTGCCAGCATTGCGTGCACGCGGTGACCAAGGCGCTGCAGGCGGTGCCCGGCGTCGACCGGGTCGCGGTGAGCATCGGCCGCGCCGAGGTGGAAGGCCGCGTCGAGCCGGAGAAGCTCGTGCACGCGATCGAGAGCGAAGGCTACGAGGCCAAAGTGGTGGATTCGCGATGAACGACGTGGCGACGCACAAGCATGTCCATCACGCGGCCGACGGCCGGCTTTGCATGCCTGAGCAAACCCGCACGGTCGTGACGCGCAGGCTGGCGATCGCCCGCGGGCATCTGGAAGGCATCCTCAAGCTGCTGCAGAAGGACGACGTCTATTGCGTCGACGTGCTGCGGCAGATCCAGGCGGTCGGCGGAGCGCTGCAAAAGGCGGGGGAGATCACCCTCGAAGGCCATCTGCGCGCGCACGTGGCGACCGCCGCCGCGCGGGGCGACTCGGAACGGGTCATCGCCGAGCTGATGGACGCGCTCCGCTACCGCTAAAGCGCGACGCGGTAAGCAGCGCCCGCGGTTGGTGCCGATTCACTCTGCGAGGCAGGCCGCGCGGCCGGCTCCTCCGACCGGCTCGATCGGGTGAGCTTCGAGCGGCAACGGCTCCGAGTGGCGATCGGCTTCAATTTCTGAATCGTTGGCGCATCGTCAGCGATCCGCTCGCGCGCATTCGCGTTCCGATTGCGCCTTGCGCGAGCGGCTAGCGCCGGAAGCGCTTCGCTGCTTCGAGCGACTCACAGGAGCAACACGAAGGTCGACGGAACGAATCTTGTCGACGTCGATCAAAGTGCTGCGCACCGACCAACATTAGAGTAACTCCTACGAGCAACTCGAAGCGTGACGCAAAGCTTGACGTGGATCAAGGCGCTCCGCGCCGACCAACATTAGAGTAACTCCTATGAGCAACACGAAGGCTATGAGCAACACGAAGGCCGGCGGGGCAGGTGGCGTTAGCGATCGTGCCCCGGCGGACCGATGAGGGCTTGGGCCGTGAGCAATCGCGTTCTGATCATTCTGGCGCTCGCCGCCGCGGGAATCATTCTGGTCGCCCAGCCGTGGACCGCGCTCGACAAGCCCGCGCCCGCGCCGATCGAGGTGGTGAGCATCAAGGAGGCGGCCGCACCCTCGGAGCCGGCCGCGCGGACGGTGAGCTTTCGCCAAGCCGCGCGCAAGGCGATGTCGTCGGTGGTCAACGTCTACTCGCTCAAGCAGGTCGCACGGCGCACGCCGTACTTCGGCTGGCCGTTCGCGAACCCGGAGGATGGCAGGTCGCAGACGAGCCTCGGCTCCGGAGTGGTCGTCAGCGCCGACGGCTACGTCCTCACCAACAATCACGTGGTCGACGGCGCGGAGGCGATTGCGGTGGCCTTCCGGTCGGGCCAAACGACGCAGGCGCGCGTGGTCGGCGTCGATCCCGAAACGGACCTGGCGGTGCTGAAGATCGCGGCAACCGGGCTCACCCCGATCACGTTCGCTGATCCGCGCGGCGTCGAGATCGGTGATCCGGTGCTCGCCATCGGCAACCCGTTCGGCGTCGGCCAGACCGTCACCCAGGGCATCGTGAGCGCGACCGGCCGCAACCGGCTCGGCATCAACACGTTCGAGAATTTCATTCAGACCGACGCCGCCATCAATCCCGGCAATTCGGGCGGTGCGCTGGTCGACGATGCCGGCAACCTGATCGGCATCAATACCGCGATCTATTCCGAGAGCGGCGGCTCGCAGGGCATCGGCTTCGCGATACCGGTGAGCATCGCGCGGCAGGTCATGGAACAGATCATCAAGACCGGCAGGGTGGAACGGGGCTGGCTCGGCGTTGCGACCCAGGACGGTGCGCCCGGCGAGACGGGCAAGAGCGCAGCGGGCGTGACCGTCGTGCGCGTGCAGCCCCGCGGGCCGGCGGACGCGGGCGGCGTCAAACCGGGCGATGTCATGCTCGCGATCGACGGGAAGTCGGTCGCCGACTCGGTCGAGCTGGTCAACCGGATTGCGGCGATCAAGCCGGGCAACGCGGCGCAAGTGACGGTGGCGCGCAACGGACGCGAGGAGCGGCTCACGGTGCGTGTGGGCGAACGGCCTTTGCCGCAGCGGCCATAGCGCCTTGCGCGAGGAGAACGCCATGGATTCGCCGACCCGGGCCCGGAACACGATGAAAGCGAACGAGCTTGCACGCACCACCAAGACCTCGGTGCACACGGTGCGCTACTACCGGCGCATCGGGCTGCTTGCGCCGAAACGCAACGCGGCCAACGGCTACCACGAATTCACCGCGGCCGACGTTCAGACCATCAACTTCATCCGGCGCGCGCAAAGCGTCGGCCTCGGGTTGGAGGAGATTCGCCTCATCTTTCAGCACGCGAAGCAGCGCAAGGCGCCGTGCGCCGAAGTGCGCGACATGGTCCAGCTCCGGCTGGCCGAGGTCGACTCCCGACTGGCGGAGCTGGCGGCGCTGCGCGACCGGATGCGCCGTGCGCTGCGCGCCTGGCGCTCGATGGCCAAGGGAGCGCCGACCGGCGGCGAAGTCTGCCGCCTGATCGAATCGCTCGGCGATCCGGCCCTGAACGCC
>DASVPH010000179.1:0-6002 GCA_036382945.1 Casimicrobiaceae bacterium | reverse complement strand
CCCCCGCCCAGGCTGCTTCCCGTGCCGGCGAGAATCAGGATCGACCCCAGGATCGGCCCGACGCACGGCGTCCAGCCGAGCGCAAAAGAGAACCCGACGCCCGCCGAGCCGGCGAACCCGCCGCCGGCGCTGCGCGAGGGCGCGAGCCGCCACTCCCGCATCAGCGCCGGAATCCGGACGACCCCGGCGATCGAGAGCCCGAAGAGGATGATCAGCGCTCCTCCGAGCTTCTGGAGCGGCTGCCGGTATTCGAGGAGCAGCTGCCCGATGAGGCTTGCCGAGGCGCCGAGCGCCATGAATACGATCGAGAAGCCGGCGATGAAGCCCAAGGCATTCACAAGCGCGCGCCGCTGCAGCACGGCGTGCGCGGCCTCTTCCCGGAGCTCCTGCAACGGCGCGCCCGTGATGAAGGCAAGGTAGGAGGGAAACAGGGGAAGCACGCAGGGAGACACGAAGGAAATGAGTCCTGCGGACAGGGCAATGACCAACGAGGCTAGGGAGAGTGACTCCACGGCGTCTCGTTCGTCTGCGAGCGTTGCGGGGTTAGCGCCCGGGCGCCGCAGCGGCCCGCGCCGCGAGCTTCTTGCGCGCCTCGATGAGGGGCACCGCAACCTGTTCCGCGTCGCCGGGGGCGAGTTGCGAGTTGGCGAGCAGCCGCTCCCAGGCGGCGATGGCTCCGGCGTAGTCCTGCTTCACCTGGTAGAGGATCCAGCCTTTGTACCACAGCGCAGGCGGATCATCCGGGTGGCGAGCGAGCACGCGCTCGAAGATGCTCAAGGCCTCATCCACGTAGCCCGCGCTGCCGAGGATGAGCCCGAGCGAGGCGAGCGCCTGCGGGTTTTCCGGCTCGATGTCGAGCACGCGCTTGTAGTAGTCGATCGCCTCCTTCGGGTTCTGCCGCTGGAGATTGAGCTCCCCCATGCCGAGCAGCGCCTCGACATCGCGCGGGTTTCTGGCGAGCCGGGCCCGGTACTCCCGAATCTGCGCGACGATCGGCCCCGGCATGGGGTCGCCGGGGCGGCCGACTTCCATCCGCGCCATGGCCTCGGCGCTGTCCGGGCTGATCCCGCCCGGCCCGGTGCCGGTGAGGAAGTCGCCGGTGGGCGATCCCGTACCCTCCATGCGGGGCCGCAGCGAAGCGCTCAGGAACACGATCAGCACGACGCCGAAAACGATCAGGAAGACCGTCCCGGTGGCCAGGCGCCACGCACGGCGCCGCCCGGCGGCGGGGCCAGCCGCCGCAGCCGACGGCGAGCCGGGCTCTCGAGCAGCCGCCGCGGGTCGCACCGGAGCGCTTGCCAGCGCGGCGAGCACCGCCGCAGCCCGTATCCCGCAGTCGCGTCGCATCTCGTTGTAGTCCTCTACGGAGAGCTTGCCGGCCCGGTAATCGAACTCCAGCTCGCGCAGCGTGGCATAGAGCCGGGAGCGCTCCGTCTCGAGCGGCGAGCGCGGCATCGCGTCCGGCACAGGGTCCTGCTCCTCGAGCGCCTCGCGGCAGGCGCGCTCGACGAGCGCGGGATCCGCGACGACAGGCGCGGCCTGCCGGCGCCGGCGGCTCCAGCGCCAAATCGCCAAGCCGGCCAGGAGCAGGCCGGCCGCCGCGCCGGCGAAGGGGCCGACCCAGACCAGCCATCCGATCCCGCCCGGCCGGGGCGAGAGCAGGATCCAGTCGCCGTACTTCGAGACGAAATAGGCCTTGATCTCTTCCGGGGTCTTGCCTGCGCGCAACTGCTCGCGGATGACGCCCCGCATCTCCCGGGCGAGATCCGAGGGCGAATCGGCCACCGAGAGGTTCTGGCAGACCGGACAGCGCAACTGGCGCGCCACCTCGAGCACGCGGTCCTCGAGCGCCTGCGGCGCCTGCTGGGCGGCTGCTGCGCCGGCGAGCCCGAACAAGAGCACGGCGGCGGCGAGGATGCGCATCGCGCTCACTGTATGGACCGGTAGTCGCCTTTGCCTTCGCTCGGGCTTACCACGCCTTGCAGCGCCTCGTCGAGCTTGGACGTGAGCGTCGGCCAGGCGATGGCACCCACATGCTTGTAGGTGATCCGCCCCGTGCGATCGATGATGAAGGTTTCCGGCAGCCCCCACACGCCGTAGTCGATGGCGATCCGGCTGCCGCGATCGACCCCGTTCGGGTAGGTGATGCCGAACTCCTTGAGAAACTCGCGGGCGCTGGCGTCCTGGTCCTGGATGTTCGCGCCGACGAAGACCACGTCGGCGTCCTTGTACTTCTGCCAGGCCGCCTCGAGCATGCGCGCCTCGGCCCGGCAAGGCGGGCACCAGGAAGCCCAGAAGTTAAGGAACACGACCTTGCCGCGCAGCTCCGCTAGGCTGAGCGCCTTCCCATCGAAGAGCGTTAGCGTGAACGCGGGAGCCTGCTTGCCGATGATCGGCGACGGAATATCGCGCGCCTCGCGGGTGAAACCGAAGGCGAGCAGCGCAACGATCGGCACCACCACCGCGAAGACGACCAGCAGCTTCTTCCACGTTGTGCCCACGGTGCTAGTACCGCGCCCCATAAGTTTCGCTATGTTCGAGCCGACCCGCATCGCCGATCGCTTTGTCGCTCATCCTCGCCATAGTCCAAACTATGGCTGCGGTTCGCTTCGCGCGCTCGGCGCGCGGAATCGTCTCTCGGCATGTACGCAAACTCATGGGGCGCGATACTAGTGGCCGTGAGGCGCCTGCCAGTTGAAGTTCACGGCGGCGAGAACGATGACCAGGAGCAACGCCGCGACCGCGCCGCCGGTCACCCACCGCGGCTGTCCCGGCCGCAGCGGCAGCGCCGCCACGAGCGTTCCGAGGGCCAGCACCCAGCCGCCGACCCAGATCCAGGCGAGCGCCGGGCGCACCAGCGCCTTGAGCGTCACTTCGTTCTGCCGCACTTGGCTGAAACCCGACAGAATGAGGTACAGGTCGTCCACCGGCGTGGAGCGAAAGACGGCGCGTCCGATGGCATTGGATGCCGAGGGGAAGAATTTCAGCGCCGGCGCCATGACGCCGACGTCGTGGCCTTCGTTGAAGACGCGGAAGTCCGCTTGCACTCGCTGATGAGTCGGGCGCTCGAACTGCTCCAGCGACTCGAGCACCATGCGGTAGCGGCCGATCTCGAGGGCTTCACCCACCTTGAGCGTTACCTCCTTCTCGACGCTGTAGCTCATGGAAGCTCCGATGCCCAGCACGATGAGCACCACGCCCAGATGCACGATGAAACCGCCGTAGCGGTGCTGGTTGCGCTGCATCAGCGTGGCGAACGCCTGCAGCAGCCCGCTGCCGCCGATCCGCCGCTGCGCGGCGACGGCCTTGGCGGTGTCGAAGAGGATCGCCAGCGCAGCGAAGGCCGACAGTGTAAATGCGAGCAGCGGCCAGAGGCTGCGCACGCCCCAGGCGAAGAGCGCCAAGCCCACGGCCAGCGCGCCGACGGCCGGCCGCAGGAAGTTGCGCGCGAGGTTGTTCCAGCTCGCCTTGCGCCAAGCGATCAGCGGCCCGACCCCCATCAGGAACACCATCGCCAGGAACAGCGGCGCGGTGATCCAGTTGAAGTAGGGCGCGCCCACGCTCACCTTCACCCCTGCCACGGCCTCGGCGAGCAATGGGAACACCGTGCCGAGGAAGATGGTGAACAGCGCCGAGACGAAGACCACGTTATTGAGCACGAAGGCCGACTCGCGCGAGACCACCGAGACGAGCTCCGGCTGGCCGCGCAGCCGGTCGCTCCGCCAAGCGAGCAAGCCGAAAGAAGCCAGGAGCACCAGCGCCAGAAAACCGAGCAGGTAGATCCCGACCGGGCCGCTGGAAAAGGCATGAACGGAGGAGAGGATGCCGGAGCGGGTGAGGAAAGTGCCGAAGATCGTGAGGGCGAAGGTCACGATGATGAGCGTGAGGTTCCAGGTCTTCAGCATCCCACGCCGCTCCTGGATCTGGATCGAGTGCAGAAAGGCGGTCGCCGGCAGCCACGGCATGAAGGCGGCGTTCTCCACCGGGTCCCACGCCCAGTAGCCGCCCCAGCCGAGGGTGTGGTAGCTCCACCAGGCGCCCACCAGGTTGCCCGCCGAAAGGAAGAACCAGGCGACGAGCGTCCAGTTGCGCGTCGCCACCACCCACGTCTCGTCGATCTTTCCCCTGATCAGCGCCGCCATCGCGAAGGCGTACGGCACGGTGACACCCACGAAGCCCGTGTAAAGCAGCGGGGGGTGGCTCAACATGTTGACGTCTTCGAGCAGCGGGTTGAGCCCGCGCCCGTCGGCCGGCACCGGAACCATGGCCTCGAAGGGGTTGGAGGCGAACGCCACGATCGCCAGGAAGAACGTCGACACCGTGGAGAAGATGAACATCACCCACGGCATCATCTCGCGATGGCGGTCCCGGTAGCGCCAGACGACCAATGCCGAGAAGATGATCAGGATCCATTCCCACAGGAGGAGCGAGCCCTCCAGCGCCCCCCACAGCCCGGTTACCCGGTAGTAGATGTCGGTGGCGCGGGTGGTGTTGAACGCGACGTACTTGATGCTGAAGTCCAGCGTGACGAGCGCGTAGATCAGGCTCAGCGCGGCGAGCGTCACGAGGACGAACTGCCCGAGGATCGCCGCCCGGGCGCTCGCGAAGAAGCCCTCGCGCCCGGTGCGCGCCCAGGCGAGCGGCGCCGCCATCCCCCACGCGGCCAGCGCCAGCGCAGCCAGGATGCTCGCGTAGCCGACCGTCGCCGTCATCGAAGGATTCCTTTAGGGCGCGCCTCGCTGCCCGCGGTTGAAGCGATCGTTTCTCGGGACTTCGACTCGTTCGTACCCTTGCGGCTTCCGCACAAGCGGAGGGCGCACATCGCGGCGCACGGTAGCAGCGCGATGATGAACGTCGAAAGACCGGCGGCAACAAGCCAATCCCAGCCGAGAAACAATCCTCCCGCGGCGCCGGCCACCGCGAGCCCGATGTACAGGGTGCGGCGGTTGAGACCTCCGCGCTGCGCGGTCGGGGCGCACCCGGAGGCACACTCCTGCGAGGCTGCCGTGTTGGCGTTCAGCTCTCCGCCCTTTTCCATGATTCCTCCTTTCGTGCTGCAGTTGACAGGACCCCAATGCCGTGAGCCCGGATGAGCGAGGCGGGTGCTCCTACAGCGAATGCGAACGAATCAACAGCGAGGAGCCGCCTGGGCGCCGACCCGCGGAGCGACGCCCAGATCAGATGAGATAGCGGCAGAAGAGGGTGCGAAGGGCGGGGTGCGGGGTGGCGGCGTGCTTCGGAAGCGCAGCGGTTTGCGAATGCGCGGTGAAGATCCCTGGCGCGTCGCCGGCCGCAACAGGCAGCGACGGCGGATCAAACGACGCGGTCGGGACGACATTCTCCTGGCCGCTATCGTACGGACTTGCGATACAGGCTGTCCGCTGCGGCGTACCACCCGGTGGGCAGCGATTGAGCGCATCGCCGACGCTGGCCACTTGCGAGTTTTCGCTCGAAGGCCCGACGTTGCCGGTATGCGCAGGTAGTCTGATCATCGCGGCAGACAGGCATAGCTCTGCCGCGTAGGACAGTTGGGTAACGAGCAAAAGAGCAACGACGCTCAATGCTCGCGATACCGGATAGAACCCTCGTTTCATGTCCGAGGTTGGGTTCGATGCAGGCTTTCGAAAAATACGCGATTCTAGGCGTTTTCGCCCAGCATCTCAAGGCACAAGGCAGAGTCTTTTCCGATATGGTATGAGTCTGGACGGAGGCCCGTGTTTCCAACGAGGTATGAGTCTGAAATGAGTCGGCTGTCGGCGCGCTGGATCGATCATCAGGGGCATGGTGATCGACATGAGCGAGCAGAAATTGGTGACGCTGGTTCAGCTGCGGCAGTTTCTCGACGGCACCCAGGAGGTCGGGTTTCGCGGCTGCGGCAACGACCGGGACCGTTACCAGCACATCGAGGCGGTGGTGCGCCGGTTTGGCTACCGCCGGCTCAAACGCACCGACAAGGGCGTGATCGTCCGCTATCTGCAGCGCACCACCGGCTACTCGCGGCA
>DASVPH010000178.1:0-42164 GCA_036382945.1 Casimicrobiaceae bacterium | reverse complement strand
CTTCCGAGGGCAACAGTCCTTCCTTGAGCAACGCCAGCGCGCGAATGCGCCGGCGCTCGAGTTCCTCTGGGCTTCCAGTCGGTCTCATTGCACACCTCCGACTGAAAGTATAGGACATTATTTACGCAGGTCTCAATAGCTCAACCCACGCCGAACGGCAGATCGATCACGAACAGCCAGCGTCCGTCGGCTTGGCGGCGCACGACCTCCAGGCTCTGCCCGCTCATTGCCGCGGGCTTGCCGTCGGACCCCGTCATCGACAGATCCCACTTGGCGGTCAGGACGGCAATATCGCCGCTCTGCGCGATCACCCGCGGCATCAGCGTCATCTTCGGTTTGCCCGCGACAAAAGCACCGAGCGACTCGCGAATCGCCGCCGTGCCGGTAACGAGCTTGCCGGGCGAGGGCATGAGCGCAGCCTCCGGCTCATAGAGCGCCACGAGGTCATCGAGCTTGCCTGCATTGAGCGCCTGAACGAACAGGCGGTCCACCTTTTCGGGGGTGCGTGCACTCATGGTCTTTTCCTCGGTACGCCGAGCGAGCGATTACGTCGGCGACGTTGCCCGGGGCCGGACGCGCGGCCGTACCCGCTCGGCGCGGCGCGGCGGGCGGGAGACGAGCCCGGCAACGAGGGTGTCGATGAACGCCGGCGCGCGCGCCGCGAGGTCGTACGCCGCCTTGTCGAGGACCCATTCGCGCATGATGCCGGCGACGCACGCGTGCATGAGCCGCGTGGCAAGCGCGGTGTCGGTGTCGATCGGCAACTGCCCGGCATCGACCGCCTGCTGGATCAGCCGCTCGACGTTGACCAAGCAATCGCAGCGCTCGCGCTCGCGCCGCCCGGCGATGGGCGCCAGGTCGCCGGTCAGCTCGGTCTTGTGAAAGATGACCTCGAAAACCGCCTGGGCTCGGGGATCGGTGGCAAGCCGCGTCAGGGCCGCGACGCTCAATTCGCGCAGCGCCCGGAGCGGATCGGCGTGGGCGGTCGCGCCCGCTTCGGATACGAGCAAGTCGAGTGGCAGTGTCGCTCGCTCGCACATCGCGGCGAACAGATCGGCCTTGTCCTTGAAGTGCCAGTAGACGGCGCCCCGGGTGACTCCGGCCGCCGCCGCAACTTCGGTGAGCGAGGTGTGCGCCACACCTTGGTCGCGAAAGACCCGCTCGGCGGCGTCGAGCAATTGCTCGCGCGTGATCGCGGCCTCGATTTTCGTCTTCCGGACCATGAACTTAGTCGAGGGCAGCCTTACCCCAAAAAAATAGCCTTAGAGGTCAGAGGGTTTACAAACATACGTGATTGTATGTATCCTTTGGCCTTCCCGCAAGTCGCGTTGAAATTCCCGTTCGTCCGCAAAGAGGATCTCTTCATGCGCCCCGGAACTCGATATTGGCACGCTTTGGCTGGTGTGGCGATTGCTGCCGCTCTGGTTTCCCTGACGGCCTGCGGCCAGTCCCAGTCCAAGGCAGCCTTCGCCGGCTTTCCGCCGGCGGAGGTAACGACCCTCACCGTTGCGCCGCACAGCTTCCCGGTCGCCTTCGAATACGTCGGGCAGACGGCCGGCTCCAAGGACGTTGAGGTACGCGCCCGGGTCACCGGGATCATCGAGAAGCGCCTCTACACCGAGGGTGCGCCGGTCAAGGCCGGTCAGGCGCTGTTCGTGATCGACCCCAAGCCGTACGCGGCCCAGGTCGCGCAGGCCGAGGCGGAGCTTGCCCGAGCCGACGCGCAGAAGGCTCAAGCCGACCGCGAGCGGGCGCGGCTCGCCCCCTTGGCGGAACGCAAGGCCATCGGTCAGAAGGAAGCCGATGATGCGGCGTCGAACGCCGAGCTGGCCGCCGCTGCGGTGAAATCCGCCAAAGCCAAGCTCGACGAGTTCAAGCTCAACTGGGGCTATACCAAGGTCGTCGCGCCTATCTCGGGCCTGTCCAGCCGGGCACAAAAATCCGAGGGGAGCCTCGCCACCGCCAACGATACGTTGCTGACGACCATTTCCCAGACCGATCCGATCTGGGTGGTCTTCAGCATTTCCGAGAACGAACAACTGCGCCTTAACCGTGCCGTCGCGGCCAGCCAACTCGTCCTGCCGAAGGACAACGCCTACGACGTCACGATCAAGCTCTCGGACGGCTCGACCTTTCCCCGCCGCGGCCGCATCAACTTTGCCGACACGCGCGTGAGCCCCACCACCGGCACCTACGAAATGCGCGCCGAAGTCGGCAATCGCGACGCAGCGCTCAAGCCCGGGCAGTTCGTGCGCGTGGTGCTGCGCGGGGCCGAGCGCAAGGACGCGCTGGCCGTGCCGCAGGCCGCGGTCCTGGACGGGCCGCAAGGGAAGTTCGTCTACGTCGCCGCGAAGGACAAGGATGGCAAGGACATCGCGCAGCCGCGGCCGATCGTGGTCGGCGACTGGGTCGACGCCGACGGCGGCAACCTGTGGCTCATCGAGTCGGGGCTGAAGCCCGGCGACAACGTGATCGTCAACGGCATCGCCCGGCTCCAACCGAATGCGCCGATCCGGCTCGCCGGCGAGCCCGGCGCCGGCATCCCGGGCGCACCCGCAGGCACGCCGCCGCAGGGCGAGCGGCCGCAATCCACCGCACAAAAATAAGCCCTAAGGACCAGCCGCCATGTTCTCGCGCTTCTTCATCGACCGCCCGCTTTTTGCGGCGGTCATCTCGACGTTCATCGTGCTCGCGGGCCTGGCATCGATGCGCTCGCTGCCGATCGCCCAGTATCCCGAGATCGCGCCGCCGGTCGTAACGGTGCAGGCGGTCTACCCCGGCGCCTCGGCGCAGACGCTGGAGGAGACCGTCGCCTCGCCGCTCGAGAACGCGATCAACGGCGTGCCGAGCATGATCTACATGAATTCGAACTCGCAGGCGAACGGCACGGTGCAGATCCAGGTGACCTTCGACATCGGCACCAACGTTGACATCGCCGCGGTCAACGTCAACAACCGCGTCAAGCAGATCGAGTCGAGGCTCCCCGAGGAAGTGCGCCGGCAGGGCGTCACCGTCGAGCGCGGCAGCTCCGCGTTCCTGCAGGTGCTCGCGTTCTACTCGCCCGACGGCCGCTACAGCGACCTGTTCACGTCGAACTACGTGACGCTCAACGTGCTCGACCAGTTGAAGCGCCTGCCCGGGACGACCAACGTGCAGATCTTCGGCGCCAAGGATTACGCGATGCGGGTGTGGCTCAAGCCCGACCGCCTGGCGCAGCTCAAGCTCTCGGTGGCCGACGTGGTCGGGGCGTTGAACGAGCAGAACGCGCAGTTCGCCGCCGGCAAAGTCGGCCAGTCGCCGGTCGAAGCGCGGCAGGACCTGGTCTACACGGTGACCACGCCCGGGCGGCTCGCCGATCCGAAGGAATTCGAGCAGATCATCGTCCGCGCCAACCCGGACGGCTCGATCGTGCGGCTGGCCGACGTGGCCAAGGTCGAGCTCGGATCGAAGGACTACGAGTTCATCGGCCGCATCAACGGCAAGCCCGCCACGCTGGTCGGCATCTTCCTCTCCCCCGGCGCCAACGCGCTCGATGTGGCCAAGAGCGTCAAGGCGAAAGTCGCCGAGCTGGCGACGCGTTTCCCCGAGGGGCTCACCTACGGCGTTCCCTACGACACCACGCGCTTCGTCGAAGTGTCGATCCGCGAAGTGCTCAAGACGCTCGGCGAAGCGATGGTGCTCGTGTTCCTCGTCGTCTACCTGTTCCTGCAGAGCTGGCGCGCCGCGCTGATTCCCTTCGCCGCCGTCCCGGTGTCGCTCATCGGCGCCTTTGCCGGCATCTACATGCTCGGCTATTCGATCAACACGCTCACGCTCTTCGCGATGGTGCTCGCGATCGGGATCGTCGTCGACGACGCGATCGTGGTGCTGGAGAACGTCGAGCGGATCATGCGCGAGGAAGGGTTGCCGCCGCGCGACGCCGCGATCAAGGCGATGCGCGAGGTGACCAGCCCGATCATCGCCATCGTGCTCACGCTCACCGCGGTGTTCGTGCCGATCGCATTCCTGGGAGGCTTGACCGGCGAGCTCTACCGCCAGTTTGCGGTGACGATCGCCATCTCGGTGGTGATCTCCGGCCTGGTCGCGCTCACGCTCTCGCCCGCGCTTTCGGCGCTGCTGCTGCGCCCGCACGAGGCGCCGAACCGCTTTTTCGCGGCGTTCAACCGCTGGTTCACGCGCGTCACCGCGCGCTACAACGACGGCGTGGTGTGGCTGCTGCGCCGCGGCCTGGTCGGCGCCGCGTTGTTCCTCGGCATGGTCGTGCTCACGGTCGGCCTGTGGCGCTTCACGCCGGGCAGTCTCGTCCCCGACGAGGACCAGGGCTTCTACATCAGCTCGGTCATCCTGCCCGACGGCGCCACGCTCGAGCGAACCGACCGCGTCGTGAGCGAAGTGGTGCAGGCGATCAAGTCGAACCCGAACAACGAGGATACCATCGCGTTCACCGGGTTCGATTTCATCGGCGGCGGCTTCCGCAACAACGCGGCCACGATCTTCGTCACCCAGAAGCACTGGGACGAGCGCAAAGTCACCACGCAGCAATTGGTGGGCGAGCTGTTCATGAAGACCGCCGGGATCAAGGAAGCGCTGGTGCTCGCCTTCAATCCGCCGCCGATCTTCGGTCTCGGCACGGCGGGCGGCTTCGAGTTCTACATCCAGAACCGCGGCGACGGCGGGGCGAAGCGCCTGTCGGAAGTCACGCAACAGTTCCTCGCCCGCGCCAACCGCGACCCGCAGCTCGGCTTCACCCAGACCCTGTGGCGCGCCACGGTGCCGCAGCTCTCGGTCGACGTGGATCGGGAGAAGGCGAAGACCCTTGGCGTGCCGGTCTCCGACGTCTACAACACGCTCGCCGCGACGCTCGGCACCTACTACGTCAACGACTTCAACAAGTACGGCCGCGCCTGGCAGGTGCTGATGTCGGCGGAGCCCGGCTACCGCCGCCGCCCCGACGACATCGGCGCGGTGTACGTGCGCTCGAGCAAGGGCGAGATGATCCCGCTCTCCTCGCTCGTCAACGTACGCTATTCGTCGGGGCCCGATACGCTCGACCGGTTCAATAACCTGCCGGCGGTGAAGATCATCGGCCAGGCCGCGCCGGGCGTGAGCTCGGGGCAGGCGATCGCGCGCATCGAGCAGATCGCGCAGGAGGTGCTGCCGTCGGATTTCAGCTACGACTGGGGCGGCACGTCGTACCAGGAAAAGAAATCGAGCGGTGCCTCGACCTTCGCGCTCGGGCTCGCGGTGGTGATGGTGTTCCTGATCCTCGCCGCGCAGTACGAGAAGCTCGCGCTGCCGCTCTCGGTGCTCCTCGCGCTTCCCTTCGGCACGTTCGGGGCGCTGGCGGCGATCTGGATCCGCGGGCTCACCAACGATGTGTACTTCCAGATCGGCCTGGTGACGCTGCTCGGCCTTGCGGCGAAGAACGCGATCCTGATCGTCGAGTACGCGCAGCTCAAGACGCACGAGGGCCTCACCCCGTCCGCGGCGGCGATCGAAGCCTCGCGGCTGCGCTTCCGGCCGATCCTGATGACGTCCATGGCGTTCATCCTGGGCGTGCTTCCGCTCGCGATCTCGACCGGCGCCGGCGCCGGCGCGCGACACTCGACGGGCACCGGCGTGATGGGCGGGATGCTCGCCGCGACCTTCCTCGCCGTGTTCTTCGTGCCGCTGTTCTATCGGGTGATCGTCGAGCGGCGCATCATCGAGCGGCGCAGCCACGACGAGCTTCTCGCCGAGGTCGCGCATCTACGCAACGCAACCCACATCACGCCGCACACGCCCGGTCACCCGCCGGCGCATGCACCCGGAGACTGACATGCGCAAGACCCTCCTCGCCGTCGCCCTCCTCGCCGCCGTTGCGGGTTGCACGACCACCCCGACCGCGCCGCCGCAACTCGACCTTCCCGCCGGCACCGCGGCCAACCCGGCGCTCGAGCGCTGGTGGCTGGCGTTCAACGATCCGAAGCTTGACCGCCTGGTCGACGAAGCGCTCGCCAAGAATCTCGACCTGCGTGCCGCGATCTCCCGCATCGACAGCGCGCGGGCGCAGGTCAAGCTCGCGCAGGCCGACCTTTACCCCACGGTCAATCTCGGCGTGGACGCGACGCGCAGTCGCCAGTCGCAGGTCGGTGCCGTTCCGCTGTTCGGGGTTCCGCCGGTCAGCAACGACTATCGCGTCGGCGTGAATGCGGCCTACGAAGTCGATCTCTGGGGCAAGTTCCGCACCGCGACCCGCGCCGCGCAGGACGATCTTCTCGCTTCGCAGTACGCGCGCGAGACGGTGCGCAGCGTGGTCGGCGCGGAAGTGGCGCAGACCTACTTCCAGCTCCTCGCCGCCGACGCGCAGTTGAAGCTCCTCGAGGACACGCTCAAGACGCGCACCGAAACCGTGGCGCTGCAACGCGATCGCTATCAGGGCGGCGTGATCGGCGAATACGACCTCGCCACGGCGGAAGCCGAGCGCGCGGCGGTCGCGGCCGACGTCGCCGCCACGCGGCGGGCGATCGCTCAGTATGAGTCCGCGCTCGCCGTGCTGCTCGGACGCTCACCGCGCGAAGTCTTCGAGGCGAAAGTGGCGCGCGACGCCGAGATGGCGCGGCTCCTCGGCGTGCCGAACCTTCCCGAAGGCCTGCCGTCGAACCTGCTCGAGCGGCGGCCCGACATCCGAAGCGCCGAAGCACAGCTTGCCGGCGCCAACCGGCGCATCGACGTCGCGCGCGCCGATTACTTTCCGTCGCTCACGCTCACCGGCGCGTATGGCTCGGAGTCGGCGGCGCTCAGGAACCTGTTCACCGGCCCGGCGGCGATCTGGAGCATCGGCGCGGCGCTCGCCCAGCCGTTGCTCGGCCTCAAGGCGATCGAATCGAACGTCGAGGCGAAGACCGCGCGGCGCGATCAGACGGTCATCGCCTATGAGCAAACCGTGCAGACCGCCTTCAAGGAGACGCACGACGCGCTGGTCGCCAATCAGACCACGCGCGACGCGCTCGCCGCGCAGACCGAGCGCGTGACCAGGCTCCAGCGCGCGCTCGAGCTTGCCGAGCTGCGCTATCGCTCCGGCTATTCGCCGTATCTCGAGGTGCTCGACGCGCAGCGGCAGCTTCTGCAGGCGCAAACGCAGCAGATCATGGCCGCGCGCGACGTGCGCATCGCGGCGGTCGATCTGGCCAAGGCGATGGGCGGGGGCTGGGACTATCAGGCGCCCGTGGCCGGCTGATTCGACGCGCTCGCCGGCTCGCGCAACGCGAGCCACGCGAGCACGCACCCGAGCAGCGCTCCGGCGAGAAGGTGCTTCTCGCTGTGTCCGGAGACAAGCGTGCGGGTGGCGACGAAAATCTCGTAGTCGAGCTGCTCGGCGATCGTCATGACCACGTCGAGCGCGATCGCCGCGACGAGCAAGCCCCCATGCGTGTGCCGCCCTCGGCGCAGCAGCAGTAGCCAGACGATTGCGCCGCCCGCGCCGATGCGTACCAGGACGTAGAGCAGCAGGTCGTCGGCGCCGGCGCTACCCGTCCACGCCCACCACAGCGCGCTCGCCGCCCCCAGCAAGGCGAAAGGCCACCATGCGACGCGCGCGAACGCAGGATGGATCCGGTCGGCAAGCACGAGCCTTGTGAGCGCCGCCAGCACCAGCGTCATCGGCAGCCGATCCCACAGCAGGCGCGCGTCGCTCGGCGCCCAGTGGTACCCGATCGACCCCGCCGCGGTGCACGGCATGGTGGCCGCGCGCCGCAAGCTTCACTGCAATGGCGGCTTCTTGAGGAAAGCGCTGCGGTCGGCCGAGCGCACCTTGAGCGCTCTCAGTCCGGTGTCGCGCGCTACGGTGAGCGGGACTTCGACGCCGGCCGGGCCCAGGCGCCAGACCTTGCGGAACATGTCCGCGAGCCCCGACACCGGCTCGCCGGCGACCTCGACGACCACGTCGCCCAATTGCACACCGGCGGTGTCGGCGGGCGCGCCTTTGGCGAGGCCGCTCACCACCAGACGCTGCTCGGCCTCGGAGGTGTACATGCCGAGCCACGGCCGCGGCGGCCGGGCCGGCGTCCCGAACTTCAGCATCTCTTCGAGCACCGGCGCGAGCAGATCGACCGGCACGAACATGTTGCCCTGGACCGGCTCGCCGTCGAGCACCTCCTGCACCAGCAGCGAACCGATGCCGAGCAGGCGCCCGTCGCCGCCGACCAGCGCGGCGCCGCCCCACTGCGGGTGGGGCGGCACAGTGAACAACGCCTCGTCGAGCACATACTCCCAGTAGCCGGCGAACTCGCGCTTGGCGACAAGCTGCGCCTTGAGCGCGTGCGCCCGCCCGCCGGAGGCGATCACCACGACATCGTCACCGATCGCCGCCGTGGACGATGCGCCGCGCGGCAGCGCCGGCGCGCTCAGGGGCCCGAGCGGCTGCACCAGCCCGAAGCCGGTCGCCACATCGTAGGCGAGCGGATGCCCGGGCACGACGGTCCCGTCGTTGACGGCAAGCCAGATCGACTCGGCTTCGGTGATCAGATAACCCATGGTGAGGACGAGCCCGTCGTCGCGGATCACCACGCCGCTGCCGCTGCGCTCGGTGCCGAGGATCGACGCGGTGAACGCGTCCTCCGGGACATCGGAGCGCAGCGAAACGACCGCATCGAGCGCCGCCCTGAGATCGAAGGCGAGCTCGTCCGGGGAGGGCTGCAGCTCGGGCGGAAAGGCCCAGTCCTGGGATTCGGCCATTTGCTAGCGGCGCGTCGAAAACGCCTGTGACGATGTCATCCCATCTTACGCCGTTTTTTCCGCTCGGCGATCTCGACTCCACGAACTCCTACACGCCTTATGCGGCGCTCCTACAGGCGAATCAGTGTTGCGCCGATAGTCGCGGAAATTCCACTACGCCATGCTGCCTCCTGTCGCATTCGGGCTAAAGGTAATCCGCACGCCCGCCATTGATTGAATCGACTCGAAAGGAACGCCTATGTTCTCGAAGACAATCGCAACCGGTGCGGCGCGCAAGTGCCTGGGGCTGGTCGCGCTTGCGTCGTTCGCCGTCATCAGCGGACAAGCTCTGGCGCAAACCGAGCAGCAGGACCTTGTGAACGCCGCGGAAACGACGTTCTCGAATTTCATGCGCGATCCCGACATGACCTGGCTGCAGCGGCACGTCGGTACCGCCCGGGCCGTGCTGATCGCGCCGCAAGTCGTCAAGGCCGGTTTCATCATCGGCGGATCGGGCGGCCGCGCCGTGCTCTTCGCACGCAACGAGCAGACCGGGCGCTGGGAAGGACCGGCGTTCTACACGCTCGGGACCGCAAGCGTCGGCTTCCAGGCCGGTGTCGAAGTCGCGGAAGCGGTCACGCTGGTGCAGAGCGAAGCGGGTCTCAACACCCTGCTCGCGCACTCGGTCAAGCTCGGCGGCGACGCGAGCGTCGCGGCGGGCCCGGTCGGCGCGGGCGCGAACTCCGATGTGACCACCGACTTCGTCACGTTCAGCCGCGCCAAGGGCCTCTACGGCGGGTTGAACCTCGAGGGCGCCGTGATCGCGGTGGCGAACAACTGGAACGAAGCCTACTACGGCCGCGGTGTGCTGCCGCCGGACATTCTGGTGCGCGCGAGCGTGCACAATGTGCAGGCCGATCGGCTTGCCGCAGCGATTACGCGCGCTTCGAGCCTGCGAACGAGCTTGCGCTGACTCAAAGCCGGCGACCGACGTCGATAGGGGCCCGGGTGATTCTCACCCGGGTCTTTTTGCGTGCGCGCGTTTGCTCCTGGCCTGGGTCGCGAGCGCGGCATCGAGAGTTGCGCGGTCGAGCCAGCCTTGGCTCACCAGAATTTCTCCGAGCAGTCCGCCGCGCTTGCGCTGCAGCTCGAGCGCGAATTCGAGCTGGGCGGAGGTGATCTGTTTGGCGTTGAGCAGGATCTCGCCGAGCCGGCTGCGGATCGCGCTCACCACCATGAGCGAGTTGCACAGGTCTTCACCGCCGGCTTGAGCGATGCGGACGTCGAGCATTTCGCGCGGCTCCAGGAGGCCGATCTGCACCAGCGTCTCGCCCAGCGCCACGTTATCGCGCTTCTTGGATTCCACCGCGAGGCGGAGCTGCCTTCCGTCCGGCACCGGTTCCGGCGACTCGAACCTGACGTCGTACGGATCGAGCCGCTCGTCGTTGGCCGACGTGGCGGCCCGGCGCATCGGCATCGACGCCGTCGCGGGCACTCCTTCAGCGTACCGGATCTCGCGCTCGATTTGCATCGCTTCGTCTCCTTACTTGCCGTTTGCGGTGCGCCCGTGCTGCGGCGGGCGCTTCGTCCTGGCCGGCGATGTCGCAAGCGGCGTGCCAGAAGAACGGTGCCCTATCTGCGCTTTACCGTCGCTGCCGCCGCGCGTCGATTTGCGCCGTTGGCGGGCATGTGAAAGAGCCAAACCGCCTCCAACACGAAGGACACGAAGAAAACAGCTATTTCAGGAACGCTTTTCTTCGCGTCCTTTTTTCCGTCGCGTCCTTTGCGTTGAATGCGGTTGGGCGTATCGCTAACCGAAGCGCTTCAGCGCGAACGGCGCGAGATCGAATCGGGGCGTGCCGCCGGTCGAAATCTCCGCCAGCGCTTCGCCGATCGCGGGGCTGTGCTTGAAGCCGTGCCCGGAGCACGGCGAGACGAGGAGCACGCGCTCGTGGCGCGGATGGCGGTCGATCACGAACCCGAAGTCGGGGGTGACGGTGTACAGACAGGTGAGCGCCTTGAGGCATCGGCCGGCCACCCCGGAGATGTAGGGAACAACGTAACCGACGTACATCGCGCGTATCTCGTCGTCGGTCACGTTGCGACCCACCGCGTCAGCGCTCGTCGCAGCGCCGTAGTGCTCGGTCGCGATCTTCACCCCGCCGCCCGCACCGTCGGCAGCCGGGAAGCCGTAAATGCCCTGCGTCTTTCCCTTGAGCTCCCAGATGAAGATCGGAAAGCGCTCGGCGAGGAACGGCGCGACCGGGCCGTCGATGGCGAACCAGAACAGCGTCTGTCGGTAGACGGTGAAGTGCCGCGCGAGCTCCGGGTCGACCAGTCCGGGGAGCCACGGCCCGGCGGCGATGATCAGCGTTTGCGCCGCGTAGCTCCCGCGATCGGTCGCCACGCGGACTCCGCTCGACGAGCTCTCGAAGGCGAACGCGGTTTCGCGGCGATGGATCTGCGCACCGCGGCGTTCGGCCTCGATCAAGTGAGCCTCGACGCATGCTTCCGGGCGGAGGAAACCGGCGTCCTTTTCGAGGTAACCGTGCTCGTCGTCCGCCACATTGAATTGAGGGAACCTCCGCCGGATCTCGCCCGCATCGAGCAATTCGTGGGCGATGCCGAACTTGCGTGCAGCATCGAGCGTGTTCCGGAAGAAGCCCTCGACATGGCTGCGTGAGGTCTTGGCGTCGCTGGAGATGATGAGCCCGCCGTTGGCCGTGAAGAGCGTCCTCCCGGTTTCCCGCTCGAGCTCGCGCCAGAGCGTGTGCGAGCGCAGCGCCAGCGGCGTGTACTGCTCGCCTTCGCCGATCGCGAGCCGGGTGATGCGCGTATCGCCGTGCGATGATCCGAGCGGATGCGGCGGCGAGAACCGATCGAGACCGAGCGCGCGGCTGCATTTCTTCGCCAGGTGATAGAGCGCCGCGCTGCCCATCGCCCCGAGCCCCAGCACGATGGTGTCGAAGCGTGGCATGCGGGTGTCGTGTAGGGCTTGGCTTGGCTTGGCTCACCCTCGCCGCCGTTCATCGGCGCGGGCGCCGGACTATTGAGCTGGCAGCATTGGCCGTAACGGCGCCGGCATGGCTCAGGTGCGCTTTGCGCGCAGCGCCTTGCGCATCACCGGCCGTGTCGGTTTGCGTCGTGCCACTTCGGTGAAACCCGCGCGATCGTACATCGCCTTGCCGCCGAACCACATCGAATCGTCGGCGCTGCGCTCCGGTTTATCCACGGGGTAGGCCTCGATCAGCCGCGCGCCGCAGGAGCGCGCGTAGTCGATGGCGCCGGCGAGCATGGCCTCGGCGACACCCTGCCCGCGTACGCTCTTCGCGGTGTAGAAGCACACGACCGACCACACCGGCTTGTCGTCGACCGGCTTCATCACCGGCGAGCGCGCGAGCTTCGCGTAATCCTGCCGCGGGCCGAGCGATACCCAGGCCACCGGCTCCCCGTCGCGATAACCCATCAAACCGGCCACCGTGCCGCCGTCGACCAGCGCCTTGAGCGAACAGCGCGCGTGCTCCGATCGGGACATCCCCCGCGGGACGGGCGTCCAATGGCGATAGAACATGCACCAGCAACCACGCACCTGCGAACCACCGGGACCGTTGAACAGCGTTTCCAGGTCGCGAAAGCGCGCGGGCGTGAGCGGGTGGATCTCGAGCGCAGGCATCGGGCCAAAGCATACTGCGAACGCGCCGCGTTGGCACCGGCGCGGTCGCTTCGTCTCGCGTCCGCGGTATGCTAGCGACCGCTTCGACCCGCTCGTCGCCTTCCGCAGCCCCGCACGTGACCCGCCACCGCACGCCCGCTCGACGCGGATACGCATCGGCCAAGGTCGACGAGCCGACGCTCCTCCAGTTCATCGTGCTCTCGATGCTGCTGCACGTGCTGGCTGTCGTGTTGTTCGGCGACGCCGGCCGGGGCGGCGGCGTCCGCCGTGGCGACGCGCTGCCGGGCACGCTCGAGGTGACCCTCGAGCGGCTCTCGCCGGAAACCGTTCCCCCGCTCGATCCCAACGCGCCGGAGGAAGCCGATAAGCCGTTACGTCCCAAGGCTGTCGCGCCCGCGCCAATCGAGCCGGCTCCGCAGCGCATCGAGCCTATCGTAGCGCCCCAGATCGAGCGCGAGCTCTTGGCTCCGGTCGAAGCGCCGACGGCCGCGCTGCCTACCGTCCCTGCGGTGCCGCTGGAGCGAATCGCCCCTGCGCCGATCGAGCACGAATTGACCGCGCCCGCGGAGCTGGCACCGCGCGAGGTCCCGACGGTGCCATCGGTGCCGCTCGAGCGCATCACCCCACGGCAACTCGAACGCGAGCTCGCCTCGCCGGCCGAGCTGCCGCCGCGCGTGGTCCCCGCGGCACCGAGTGCGCCGATCGAGCGCGTCACGCCGCCGCCGCTCGAACGTGACATTGCGCCACCGGTCGCCGTACCCGCCCCGCGGCAAGCGCCTCTGCCGGTTGTCGAACCCGAGCGCGGCGGCGCACCGTCCGCTGCCCCTTCGTCGCCGATCCCGCCCGCCGAGGCCGCCCCGCGCGCCCCCGCCACGATCGCGCCGCAGACCGCGCCCGTGCGTCCAGCCGCATCGCCACTGCCGCGCCAGGGCGCGCCCGAAGCGAACGAAGACATCTTCAAGCCGCGCGGCGACCGGCCCTCGCCCGAGCCGGGCCCCGCGCCACGCATCGATCTCGACGCCGCGAAGAAGCGTGCGGTGCGGGAGATGGCCCACGAGGGCTCGGGCTCGCGCGGCGTGCTGCCGTTTCCGCTGCCCGTGCCGCCGGAGAAAAAGTCGAAGGACGCCAACGCGCTGGAAAAAGCGATCAAGCCCGATTGCCGCACCGCGTATGCCGGCATGGGACTGCTCGCGGTGCCGGCGTTGCTCGCGGCCGCGATCACCGACGAGGGCTGCCGGTGGTAGTCAATGTCCGATGCGCAACGCCTCGAGCAAGCGCGACACCATGTTGTACGCCGCGATCGTCGCCACGAGATCGAGCAGCTCACGCGTGTCGAAATGCGCGCGCAACGGTTCGAAGAGCGCGTCGGGCACCTGAATCTCGCGCGTCATCGCATCGGTCAGGGCGAGCACCGCGCGCTCGAGCGGGCTGAACGCATCGCCGGGCCGCGGCTCGCGCAACGCCTCGATCTTCGCTTCGCTCACCCCGCAGCGCAGTGCCACCGGCCGATGCGCTTCCAGCTCATAGGGCGCGCGGTTGAGCACGGCCACGCGCATGATCACCATCTCGCGCAAATCCGGCGGCAGCGAGCTTCGATTGCGCACCGCGGTGAGCAGCTTCTCCCACCCTTGCGCCACCGGCGCGCTGTTGAGCAGCACCTGATAGAGCAGCGGGATCTCGCCGCGCTCGGCCTGGATCGACGCTTCGATCGATCCGAGCTCGGGTTTCGTCCCGGGTACGACCGCGGGAATGCGGGTTGCCATGCTCGTTCTCCTTCTCACTCGTCCTCCGCGCGCCATTGTAGAGGCTGCCGCAGACGAATCGAAGCCTTGGCAAACAGGCTGCGTTGCCGTCGGAACCTATCCGCGTCATCGTGCGACCGACACAACGTCCATTGCGAAACACGAAGGAACCGGGCATTGAGGCCGGACTCCAATTTTGACGAACGCCGCAATGGAGGATTCGATGAAGCACGTGGTTCGACGTACCGTGTTCGCGCTGTTGATCACCGCGCTGCCGCTGGCGGCCCTCGCGCAGGAAGCCTTCACGCTGCGCGACGTGGAAGTGTTCGCCGGGCCGAGCAGCGAGTATCCGCCGATCGCGGAGCTCCCATCCGGCACGGCGGTGCAAGTGGCGGAATGCTTGAGCAACTGGAGCTGGTGCTACGTCATCTTTGCCAACGATCGGGGTTGGGTGTACGCGGGAGATCTGGGTTGTCCCTATGAGGGCAATCGGGTCGTGATCGTCGAGTACGGGCCGCGATTGCGGCTACCGGTGGTGACCTTCGCACTCGAGACCTACTGGTCGGCCCACTATCGTCCGCAGCCGCAAGCCGGACAGACGCAGGGGGGCGAGCGGGAGCGCCGTGCGCGACCCGCCGCAAGGCAGGCGCGAGCAGTCCCCGATGCAGGCACGACAGGCGCGGCCAGCGCCCAATGCGGGACGCCGGCCCGAGGCCATGTCAGCGCCCGAGCGCGAGCGGCTCAAGGAAGAAGGCCAATAGCCGTGCAAGTCCCCTACCCGCGCCGCCGGGACAACCGCCAGGGCGGCGCGACCGCGTAGTTGAGCTGGACCAGCACGATGAAGCCGATGCTCCAGTAGGTGTTGATGAGGGACAGCGCGGCGCCCAGCGCGTAGAGCGTCTGGGCGATCGTAATCCGCCGGCAGATCGCGTCGACGACCTCCAATGTCGTGTCCTCCTTGATCAGTCGCGTCCGCGCCGCGTGGCGCCAGGTGAGCAGCAAAACCACGCCCAGCAGCCGAATGTTGCCTCAGTAGACGATGAGCGCGACGCGGAAGGTGAGGAACTCGGCCAAGAGCGCGGTGGAGAACGGGATGAGACAGACCACGGACAGGAAGCCGATGTGCATCCAAGCGAGGTCGCGATCGCTCTTGGTCAGCCGATCGAGCTGCGCCTGCTGACCGAGCCAGGAGATGCCCAGCGTGAGAAAGCTCATCAGGTACGGCACCAGCCGCGGTGCGACGGCGGCGAGCGCCCCGACGAGCTCGTGCTCCGAACGAATCGCCTCGGCCGCGGGTGCGCGCAGGTCGAGCACGAGCAAGGTCATCGCGACGGCAAACACGCCGTCGGAGAGCGCCGCCAGCCGGTCTAGGTTCTGGCCGGCGAGGCGGTTGTAGAGCGAGCGCATCGTGATGGCGCGGCGCGATGCGCTAATCCCGTGCGGCAGGTGCGCGGCGCCGGCGCCACAGCAGCCAGGCCACCCCGGCGGGCACGAAGAAGATAAGCGCGTGCACGCCGAACTCGAGCGTGACCGGGTTACCCTCGGAGACGCCGACGTAGAAATCGACAATCATGATCCCGAGCCAGATCCAGATGAAGAGCAACCCGCCGTCGAGCACCCGCGCAGCGCCGCGCTTGTTGAGCCATGCCGCTACGGCATCGAACGCAACCGCCAGCGCGACGCCGACCACCGTCATCAGGAGGGTGCGCACGGGTTGGGCCCTCGGTTCTTTGCCGCGCGAGGCTACGGCCAGAACTGGCGCGAGGCGATGCGTGCGCCTTCGGCCATCGCCGCCATCTTCGCCCACACGATGTCGGGATCGACCGCCGCCTGCCCGACCCAGGTGCCGAACCCACAATCGCTCCCGGCCATGACGTTCTCGCGACCGACGAGCTTGGCGTAACGGCCGATGCGCTGCGCGACGAGCTCCGGATGCTCGATGAAGTTGGATTTCGATTCGATCACGCCGGGGATGAGCACCTTGCCCACCGGGAGCTTGACCTGCTCGAACAGCGCCCATTCGTGCGCGTGACGCGGATTGGCGGCCTCGATGGCAATGGCCGAGGGGCGCGCCCGCAGCACGATGTCGATCACGTCGGCGAGCGCGACGTCGCAGTGATGCGGGCCTTCGTAGTTGCCCCAGCACAGGTGCATACGCAGCTGCTCGGGTTGGATGTTCGCCAGCGCGTGGTTGAGCGCTTCGACGTGCTGCTGCGCCTTCTTGCGCCACTCCGCGAGGCTCAAGTTCGCGTACTGGATGTGCCGCCCCATCCCGAGGTCGGGGCAATCGATCTGCAGCACGATGCCGGCATTGGCGATGGTCTCGTATTCGTAGCGCATCGCCTCGGCGATGGCGTAGAGATACGCCTCCTCGTTCGGGTAATAGTCGTTGCGGAAGAAAAGCGACACGACGCCGGGCGAGGCGGCGCTCAGGAACATCTCCTGCGCCTCGACCTTGTCGAACCCGGCCTTGAGATGCTCGACGTCGGTCAGGGCCGCCTGCGGGTCGCGCACGGCGATCGGCGCGTTGCACGCCGGCGTCTTGCGCCGCGAGCGGCCAGGATCGCCGAAGACGCGCTTGGCGAGATTGGGGAAGTCGACCAAGTCCCGGTAGACGAAGGTGTTGCCGGAGCCGCCGAATCCGGTGAGTCGATCCTTGATATAGGTCGCGTAGCTCGGCTTGCTCATCTCGCCGTCGTTGACCACGTCGACACCGGCCTCGGTCTGCTTGCGCACGACCTCCTCGACAGCGGAGGCGACGCGCGCCGCGAGTGCCGCCGGATCGACCGGCACGCCCTCTTCCTTGGCGTACATCATCCGCACCAGGTCCTCGGGCCGCGGCAGGCTGCCGGTGTGGGTGACGAGAAACCGCTCCGTGCTGCGTTTCATGTCCGGGATTCTAAGCCCGGTTCGCCCGGACCTCGTCCCAACCTGCGAGGGATATAACCCACTCGGAGGCCCACCCTTGTAGTGGGCAGCGATGGGCTGGTCTAATACCCGACGGAGGAATCTGCCATGGATATCGCTCCTCGCGTCCGCCGCGGCAACAACGACGCCCTCCTGGCCGAGATCGTCACCTTCTGCCAGCGCGCCGGAATGGCGGAGAGCACCTTCGGCCGACGCGCCGTCAACGACGGCAAGTTCGTGCCGCGCCTGCGCTTCGGCGGGCGGGTTACCACACAGACGGTCGAGCGCGTGCATGCGTTCATGCGCGAAGCGCAGCCCCGCGCGAAGGGCGAGCCCGCGTCCCCCGGCTCGCCGCCGCCGGCCTCGTCCGCGGCTCCGATAGTCGGCGAGGCCAACGCCGAGACGCGGTTCCGCTTCTACGACAACCGGCAGAAGTACCTGCTCTTCGTGAGCACCTGCACCGAAAAGTGGGTCGTTGCGCAGCGGATCGAACTGGAGCTCGACAACATCAAGCCGCGGCCGCCGGCGCTGCGCGCCTTCGACGCCGGCGTGGGCGACGGCACCGTGCTCACCCGCTTGATGCGCTCGATGCACGATCGGTTTCCCACCGTGCCGTTCTACGTCGTCGGCAAGGAGATCAGCCTCGAGGACGTGCGGCTCGCGCTGGAGAAGATGCCCGACCGCTTCTACGAGCACCCGGCGACCGTGCTGGTGATGACGAACATGTACTACGCCGAGGCGCCCTGGCTGCGGCCGAATTCGCTCGCCGCCCCGAGCGGGCTGGTCTGGCACGAGCTGGCGTTGCGCGGCGCGACGGCGGGACAGTTCGAACGCCAGATCGCTGATCTGCAGGACTTCCTCGCGCAGAACTGGACCGCGAAGATCAGCAAGAAGACCGGCAATCCCGTTTACGAGCGTCCGGTCGTGCTGGTGATCTACCGCGACGATCACAAGCTGCTGCTCGACAGCGTGCGCCCGAAGCAGGGCGCGGTGCGCGCGGAATTCGATCTGGTCATCGCCTCGCAACCGTACCGCGCGCGGGCGCCGGTCGAATTCAAGGCGGCGAAGGTGATCGCGCCGCTCGCCCGTGCGCTCGGTCCGGGCGGGCGGCTGGTCGGCATCCACTCCTGCGGGCGCGACGTCGGAATGGAGATCATCCAGCGCGTGTGGCCCGGCGAGAATCCCTTCGTCATGGACCGGCATCAGCTCCTCAAGGCGGTGAAGGAAGTGCTCGGGCCGGAGGCGCGCGGGCTCAACTTCAACGCCTACTCCGACAGCCGTGCGTATTTCCGCTACAACATGCACACCCTGCCGATGGAGATCAGCTCCTCGATCGGCACCTCGACGCTGCTTGCCGCCTGGAACGCCGCGATCTACGTCGCGCAGATCGAGGACGAGCGGCTGCGGGCGGCGATGGCCGACGGCCGTTACCTCGAAGCCACCCGCGAAGTGCTGCAGAAGCACGGCGCTCTGTGGTTCCAAAACGAGTCGTACATCATCTCGCGTCACCGCTTCGCCGCCTAAAGCTTCGATGGACGAACGCGCGGACATCGCTCCCGTCGCTGCTCAGGCGGCGTCCGCGCCGTCGCGCGCCGCGGGGCTGGACGAGGTCGCGGCGCTCGCCCGGGCTGCGTCGGTCGAGATGACCTGGCGCGACGTCGATCAGCTCGCCGACTGCCGATCGACGCTCGCCCCTGGAACAACGGTGTTCGCGAGCCACCTCCCGGGACAAACGTGGCGGCAGACGCTCGACACCTGCGTGGTGATCCGCAGCCACGGGTTCGAGCCCGTGCCGCATGTTCCGGTGCGCCGGCTTGCCAGTCTCACCGAATTCGAGCGCCTGGTCGCGGATCTCGTGGCGAGGGCACACGTTGCGCGCGTGCTGCTGATCGCGGGCGATTCGCCGCGAGCGATCGGCCCGTTCTCCTCGACGCTCGAGGCCTTGAGCACCGGCGTGCTCGCCGCGCACGGCATCCGGCGCATCTTCGTGGCGGGTCATCCCGAGGGGCATCCGCAGCTCACCGACGACGAGCTGCGCCGCGCCGAGCGCGACAAGGTCGAGTTTGCCGCCGCGCACGGACTGGAGCTCGTCTTCCTGACGCAGTTCTTCTTCGACGCGGCGCCGTTCCTGGCCTGGATCGAGCTCATGCGCGCGCAAGGCATTCGGGCGCGGCTCGTTGCCGGTCTCGCCGGTCCAGCGCGGCTTACCACGCTCTTCAAGTACGCCATGCGCTGCGGCGTAGGTGCGTCCGTGCGCGCGTTGGGCAGCCGTCCGGATCGGTTCGCCAAGTTGGCGAGCGAGCGTGATCCCGAGCCGGTCATCCGCGCAATCGCCCTTGCCGGCCGCGACGGAGC
Source organism: Casimicrobiaceae bacterium (assembly GCA_036382945.1). GTDB lineage: Bacteria > Pseudomonadota > Gammaproteobacteria > Burkholderiales > Casimicrobiaceae > PALSA-1003. The sequence goes on along the minus strand of DASVPH010000178.1, from coordinate 22,793 downwards.
GCTCGGTGAGATCGGGATCCACCTGTTCTCCTTCGGCGGGCTCGCGCACACTTGCGCCTGGTTGCGCTCGTTCGCTACATAACCGCCGGCGGCTCGTGCGAGAGCGTCACCAGCGCGGTGCGCTCGTCGATCAACCCGGGCCAGCGCAGTGGCGGGTCTACGGAGTCGCCTCTAGCCGAGCGCCTGCTCGATATCGCCGATCAAATCGTCGACGTGCTCGGCGCCGATCGACAAGCGCACCAGGTCGGCCGGGCACTGCGTTCCCGGCCCTTCGACGCTGGCGCGATGCTCGGCGAGGCTTTCGACCGAGCCGAGCGAGGTCGCGCGCTTGAACACGGAGAGCCGCGCGGTGAACGCCTTGGCGGCGTCCTCGCCGGCTTTGAGCCTAAGCGACATCATCCCGCCGAAGCCGCCTTTCATCTGCTTCGCCGCGACGGCGTGACCGGCGTGCGTCGCGAGCCCCGGATAGAGCACGTGCGAGAGCTTCGGATGGCCATCGAACCGCTCGGCGATCGCAAGCGCGTTGGCGCACGCCGCGGCCACCCGCAGATGCAGCGTGCGCATCCCGCGCAGCAGCAGCCAGGCTTCGAGCGGGCCCAGCACCGCGCCGCCGCCGCCGCGGAGATAACGCAGACGCTGCCAGAACGCATCGTCCTTCGCGGTCGCCAGCGCCCCGGCCACGACGTCGGAGTGACCGTTGAGATACTTGGTCGCCGAGTGCATGACGAGGTGCGCGCCGAGCGCGAGCGGGCGGGTGAGGAGCGGCGTCGCGGCGGTGGAGTCGACGCCGACGATCGCGCCAACCTCGCGCGCGAGCGCGCTCGCCGCCGCGATGTCGGTGATCTCCCAGGTGGGATTGGCCGGCGTCTCGATCCAGATGAGCCGGGGGCGCTGCGCGCGCACCTTCGCCGCGAGATCCTCGATCGACGCGTTGTCGTAGAGCTCGATCGCGAGCCCCCACGGCGCGGCGAAGTCGAGCAGCCATTTGCGCAGCGCCCAGTACATGTTGCGCGGAGCGAGCACCCTGTCGCCCGGCGCGAAGGCCTGGAACACCGCCGCCGCCGCGGCCTGGCCCGACCCGAATAACATCGCTGCAGCCGCGCCTTCGAGCGAGGCGATCAACGCTTCGGCCTGATCGTAGGTCGGGTTGTCCGCGCGCGAGTAGACGCGTCCGCCGGGAAACGCGCCGTCGGCGCCGCGCTCGTAGGTGGTCGAGACGTAGATCGGCGGCACGATGTCGCGGTACGGCTGCGCGACCTCGCCCAGGCCCTGGGCGGCGAGGGTCTCGGGGTGGAGCGAGGATTTGAAAGCGCTCATGACCTAGTACCGCTTCGATAGCGGCGCACCCAGTCGACGATCTGCGTTGCGACCTCGGCTGCGCGCTCGCGCTGCGGGAAGTGTCCCGCGCCGGCGACGAGCCGCCGCTCGTACGGGCCGGTGAAATAGCCTTCCTTGCCCTCGCTCATCTGCGGCGAGTTCACCGGATCGAGCGCGCCGTGGAGCGTGAGCGTGGGCACGCGCTGCTTCGGTGCCGGGTCGAAGCGCACGTCGAGCGCCGCGTAGCGCGGATCGCCCGGCGCGTGGCCCCAGCGCACGCGGTACGAATGCAACGTGATGTCGGCCCAATCGGGGTTGTCGAACGCGGCTGCGGTGCGCTCGAACTCGACCGCGTCCGGCTGGTGAGCGACGAACCATTCGTTCCAGATGTGGCGCGTGAAGCCGCGGCGATCCTCGCGCAGCAATCGCTCGCCCCGAGGCGTGGCCAGCAGCCAGTGATACCAGTAGTTCTGCGTCTGCCGCCAGGAGAGCGTCTGGCCGGGCGAGTTCGTGCCGTAGCCGGTCGAGAGCGCCACGCACGCGGCCACCCGCGTCTCGTTCTGCGAGGAGGCGATGTAGGCCGCGCGCGAGCCCCAGTCGTGGCCGACCAGCGCGTGGTTCTGCAAGCCGAGCGCCGCGGCGAAGTCCACGAGATCCTGCCCCAAGGCGACCAACTGTCCGCTGCGAAACGTGTCGTCGCGCAGGAACCGCGTCGGCCCGTAGCCGCGCAGCCACAGGGCGTAGGTCCGCAATCCCGCCTCGTGCAGCGCGGGCAACACCGCATCCCAGGTGCGCGCGTCGTCGGGCCAGCCGTGCGCGAGGATCACCGGATAGCCGCCTTCGGGGCCGGCGGCTTCATAGCCGATGCGCAACAACGGGGTGTCGACGAAGTGAGTCGTCATCGCGGGAATCGATGAACGCATCATAGCAGGCGTGCGCATAGTCGCGTGCCTGTGGCGGTCGCGGCAGCCGGTTGGGCACCGCGAAGGAAAGTCCGACTCTGGCCCTACTCCTTGCTGCTTTTTGGCATAAGCTTTTCGTCGATGACCGAAGCTCAGACCCTCTTCGCCGCGTTGCGCCAGTCCGCCGACGGCGCCGCCACCGCCGCGATCGAGAAGCTGGTGCGCGAGGGCCCGGATCGCCAGCTCTGCCGCGTGAACGCGCTCGACTTCGCGGCGAAGAACGGCCTCGATGAGGATCGCGTCATCGCCGCCTTCCTGCACGCGGCGCGGATCGGGCTCTTCGAGCTGTCGTGGAACGTGCTTTGTCCAGGCTGCGGCGCCGTACTCGACGCGGGCACGTCGCTCAAGAGCGTCAACCGGTCGGAGTACGCCTGCGCGCTCTGCGCCGCCGGCTACGAGCCCACGCTCGACGAGATGGTCGAAGTCACGTTCACCGTGAGCCCCCGCGTCCGGGCCATCGCCGCCCACAACCCAAGCGCGTTGCCGCCTGCGGAGTATTACCGGCAAGTGGTCTGGAGCTCGGGGATCGACCTGCCCGAGGACGCGCTCGAGCGGATGCTGGAGGCGGTCACGCTCGAGCTGATCGACCTGCCCGCCGGCGAAAAAGCGCTGCTGTCGCTCACGCTCCCGCCGGAATTCGTGATCGTCTTCGACGCGATGACGCACACTGCGCAGTTCATCGACGTGAAGGGCGAGCCGACCCGCGAGCGCCAGTCGTTGTCCGTAGTATTCAGGCAGCAGCAGACGCATGCGCAGACGACGACCTTGAGCATGCAACCCGGGCCGCTGCGCCTGACGCTGGACAATCGCACCGACCAGCGGCTCGTTCCGGGCGTGTTCGTCGCCGGGGACGCGCTGCACGCCATGCTCGGCAGGCGCAAGCGCTTCCTCACCGCGAAGCGCCTGCTCAGCAATCAGACGTTCCGCGACATCTATCGCACAGACACCCTCGACGTGGATCAGCGCCTGAAGATTACCAGCCTCACGTTCCTGTTCACCGATCTCAAGGGCTCGACCGAGCTCTACGACCGCGTGGGCGACCTCGTCGCCTTCGATCTGGTCAAGGAGCACTTCAAGATCCTGCACGAGATCATCGCCGCCGAATCCGGCGCGGTGGTGAAGACCATCGGCGATGCGGTGATGGCCACCTTCCCCACGCCCGACCGCGCGGTCGCCGCCGCGCTGCGCATGCGCGAAGCGATGGCGACCCTCAACGAAAAGCACCAGAGCGAAGATCTGCTCCTCAAGATCGGCATCCACGAGGGCCCCTGCCTGGCAGTGACGCTCAACGATCGCCAGGATTATTTCGGGCAAACGGTCAACATCGCCTCGCGCGTGCAGGCGCTTGCGGTGTCGCGCTCGATCCTCGCCACCGGCGCCGTGGTCGAGCACCCGCAGGCCGCGGAGCTGCTCGTGACCGGCGGCATCAGGCCGATCCCACGGCGCTACCCGCTGCGTGGGGTAGGCGACGAGCTGGCGGTCTACGAGATTCCCTGAAGCGCGGCACCACGCGTTCTTCGCGTGCAAGCACGGGCGAAGCGCTTGCCGCCCGAGCATCTCTCGCTGCGCGTTACCGAGTGGCCAGCAACGGAATTTTCGCGCGTTTTGGTGTGGCGAAACTGCGTAACGATTTGTACGCAACAGGCGAATCGGTGAAGACGTCGGTAATTTTTACATCCGATATACTCTTCAGGTCCAAGATGATGTTTTGCAAGGCTAATTCCGTTGGCCTCGATATTGCTAACCTAGCGCGCACGACCCAAAGCAAGGACGACCATGCCCCGTTTTCAGATTCGATGCGTCACCGCGGGAACGCTATGGCTGGCTGCCTCAGTCGGACTCGCAACCCCGTTTTCCGGTTCCAATCCCCAACCGGGAAGCCTCACCTGGAGCGGTTTCTCCAACGGGTCGGTGGGCGTCACCATCACCGCCAACGGCGGCGCGAGCAGTTCAAACGTGTCCGCTGGCCAGTTTCAGGGCTTCTTCGATCCCGCGAGCGAGGGGGATGGACCCGGCGCCGAGGCCGACGACTACTTCCGTTTCTTCTGCATCGATCTCGCGCAGTACGCCCAAGCCGGACCCAATACGTACACGCGGAACCTGGGCGTGCCCGACGCCACCAACAGCGCCCAGTTGACCCGTCTGTTCAACCAGTTCTACCCCAACCCGACGACGGCTACGTATTACTCCGGCGGGCAAACCGACTTCGGCAGCTTTCCCAGTGCCGGCGCGTCGGCCGCATTCCAGCTCGCCCTCTGGGAGATCTGGTTCGACGACGACATGAACCTGGCGACGGGCGCGTTTCGGGCGAGCTCGTCCAACGCCGCAGTCATTACGCTCGCCCAAAGCGAACTGAACGCGGTCGGCACGGGTTCCACGCCCGCGCCCGGGTGGACGTTCTACGAATTCAACAGCCGTTCCAAACAGGACTATCTTTCGGTTGTCCGCACGCTCCGCACGGTCCCGGAGCCGGGAACGCTGGCCCTGCTCAGCATCGCGGTTCTCTCGGCATGGTGGATCGCGATGCGCCGCCGGCAGACAGCTTGAGACTCCTCTGCTTGCGTCCTGAAGGCCGCACGCAGGGTGCGGCCTCTTTTTTGGGGCGAGCGCAGTCGTAGCCGCGGTCGTCGCGTTCGCGATCGTTCGTCCGGCCCGGCGTCGAGCGCGCCGGGGGAACGTTTGTCGGCAACGCTACTCTTAACCCCACCATCCGCCAGTGCCCGCCGCGCCCATCTGACGTAAGCTCTTTCCGCATCGTCGAACTGCGACGCTTATCGCAGCATGGCCCGATCCTCGTTGCTCACCTTCAAGCGTTTCTTCCGCAGCGCGACCCGGCGCCGGCGCCCGGAGTCGCGCGCCAGCGGACGCCAGGCGGGGCGGGTAATCGCGCTCGGGCACGCGCTGCTCTCCGAGCGCGGCGAGGTCTCCGGCGCACGGCTCGCCAAGGAAGCGGTGGCCGCTTACGGAGCGCTCGACGCCGAAGGGCTGCGCCTGTTCTTCGACCTCCTGGTCGAGCAATTCTCGCCCGATCCGGACGAGGTGGCGCGTCGCGCCGACGCGTACCGCAGCGAGCCTTCCCAGGCCAACCTCATCAGCCTCGTGCGCGCGGTCGAGCCCCCTCGGCAGGAGCTGTTCCGACGGCTCAACATGGCGCCGGGCGGTACGGGCGTTCTGGTCGACATGCGCGGGAAGCTGCTCAGCGAAGCGGCGGCCCGGCCGGAGTGGTCCGGCATCGAAGCCGACCTCGCGCACCTGCTCGCCTCGTGGTTCAACCGCGGGTTTCTCGTCCTGCAGCGCATCGACTGGCGCACTCCGGCGCTCATCCTGGAGAAGCTTATCCACTACGAGGCCGTGCACGAGATCCAGGGATGGAACGATCTGCATCGCCGGCTCGATGCCGACCGCCGCTGTTATGCGTTCTTCCACCCGGCGCTGCCCGACGAGCCGCTCATCTTCATCGAGGTGGCGCTCACCCGCGGCATGAGCGCGAGCGTGCAGCCGCTGCTCGAGCCGGATTCTCCGCTGGTCGATCCCGAGTCGGCGAACTGCGCGATCTTCTATTCGATCACCAGTTGCCAGCCCGGCCTGCGCGGCGTCTCGTTCGGGAACTTACTGATCAAGCAGGTGGCCGAGGATCTTGGCCGCGAGTTTCCGCGCTTGAAGACTTTCGCCACGCTCTCGCCGATTCCCGGGTTCAGCAACTGGCTCGCCGAAGCCGCGCCGGAGCATCCTGCGCTGCTTCCGCTGCTCGAGCGATTCGAAGCGCCGGACTGGCACAAGGACGGCGCCGCGACCGACCTGCACCGCGAGCTCATGCGGCTGTGCGGCTACTACCTTCTCCACGCCAAGAACGGACACGAGCCGCTCGATACCGTGGAGCGCTTTCATCTCGGCAACGGCGCGCGGCTCGAGCGCATCAACTGGCTCGGCGACACCTCGCCCGCGGGATTGCTCCGTTCCGCCGGGATGATGGTCAACTACGTCTACCGCTTGGGCGAGGTTGAGCGCAACCACGAAGCCTACGCCCGCGAGCATCGCGTCGTCGCCGCGCGGCGCATCGAGGCGCTCGCCAAGGAGTCGCTGCTGGCGCAGCAGGCTGACCGGCGCGCCTGAATCGGCGACCTGACGCGCGCCCGTTCGTGTTTTATCCAGCGACGCGCTGCCAGCCAGTTGACGCGCATTCCCAGCGCGTCCTGCCGGCCTTTATACTGATAATCGCGCGAGCAAGGCGTTGATGCGGACGCCGGTGAGCGGCGCTTGTCAGGGGACTCTTCGAAGCAACCGATAGGCGAGCCACGAGCAGAGGACGGCGAGCGCGACATAGAAAACCCACCCGCCCACGGTCATCGGCGATACCCAATCGGCGATGGCATTGAGCGCCGGGTCTTGCGCTTCGCTGAGCGTGACGAAGATCGCCATCCAGATCAAGCCGGCCGCCATGAGCCCGGTGAAGCTCCAGAGAAACGCCATGCGTTAGCGCCACCGCATCGTTACCCGTCGTTGCGTTCGCGCCTTGCGAGCGCGTCGAAGACGAGGATCAGAAGAGGTTCGTTTCCGGGGTTCTGGCCGGCCGCGGGTTGCGTGCCGATAATGCCGATGAACACGAGGACGACGTAGGCGAGGCTGCCGATGGTCGGCGCGGCGGTCATCGCCAGAAGCGCGCGTCCCGCGCAGCGTCGACGCGCGAAGCGTCATCGTCACCCGGAGTCCATCTCCCTGACCCCACGGGACTCGGGTCATCGGACGTCATCTGGAGCCACCACGTCCACTGCAGCGACGACCGCGTGCACGCTGGGCGGACAATTCATCCCGCCGAGATTGGCGTAGGCCCCTCGTCCGCGCACCCCGCTGAGCGCGGGATTCGAGCGCGAAAAGAGCGCGACCACCGGCACGGCCAGCGCCGCGGCGAGGTGCGTAAGACCCGTATCGACGCCCACCGCGAAGCGCGATGCACCGAGAAGCCCCGCGAGCTCATGCAAGCTGAGTCGTGGCGGTACCAGCGCGCCCCGGATCCGCGCAGCGAGCCGTTCGCTGCGCGCGCGTTCGCGTTCGGTACCCCAGGGCAGCACCACCGCCAGTCCGCGCGCTGCGAGCGTAGCGCCCAGCGCCGCCCAACGTTCTTCGGGCCATAATTTCTCGTCGCGGCTCGTTCCGTGCAGCGCCACCCAGAATGCCTTCGGGAGGACCAGCGAGCCGGGCATGCCCGGACAACGCAAGCCATACTCCGGCGGGTCGAGCAATGCGTAACCCAAGGAAGCGGCAGCCAAGCGGCGGTTGCGCTCGATGGCATGAATGCCTTTAGGGATCGCGATCCGACGATCGTAAGCCAGCGTCGCGAGCGGCTCGCGCGCGCTCGACCATCCGTAGCCCACCGAGGTCCCACGCGCGCGGAACGTGACGAGCGCGCTCTTGAGGAGGCCTTGCGTGTCAATCACGACGTCGTAGCGCACCACCCGGAGCCGAGCGCGAAACGAGCGGCGTTCGGCCCAGGCGATTGCAGACAAGGGATGTTTGCGCCACCGACGTTGCGCGAGGACGATCACGTCGGCGACATCGGGATGCATGCGGACCAAGTCGACGAAAGCTTCCTCGACAACCCAGTCGAGCTGCGCGTCCGGCCGCCAGCGCAGTATGTCGGCCACGACCGGCAAACTCGCGACGACATCGCCGAGCGACGAGGTCTTCACCAGGAGTACCCGCAGCGGGCGACCCCGCGCCTCTTCGGTCTGAGCGTCCTGGCTTACCGCGGGCACTTCGCGAAGCGGCGAGGTGCCGCGCACGCGGAGAAGCCCGGTGGACGAGCGCATCAACCGGCTCCGATCCTGCGGAAGAGATAGAAATTCTCCCTGCCGTCGCCGGGCCGCGTTCCGCGCCAAATCTCGGCCCAGCGCCCGGACGCCGGTGGCGTTGGGGCGCTACCAGTCTGCTGCACAAGGAGCCACGGACAGCTCTGCGCGCCCGGATCGATCTCGAGCCGCCGCGTGACGATCGCAGCGTAGTAGTCGAACATCGCGCGCTGCGGCTCGCCCAAGCCTCTGCTCGCAATGCACGACCCGTCGCGCGGCGCCACTTGTTCCAGAGCGCTCGCGAGCGACCGATACGCCATGCCGTAGTCGAGATACGGGAGCCACAGAGTCATCAGCAGCGCCCAGCACGTCGAAAGGCCGGCCGTCCACGCGCGCACCGCATTCTGCGCCGAGATGTCCGGGCCGCGCACGCTCGCGGCAAACAGCATCGTGGCGATGGCGGCTACCACTACGGCCGGAATCGAGAATGCCGCAACGAAGCCGGGTTCGCGTTGCGCGAGGATCGTCGCCAGGGGCGAGAATCCGGAAACGGCCGCAGCCCACAGACCCCAAAGCACGACGGCGACGCTTTCAAACACCACGATGGACCCACGCCGCAACGCGGTGGCGGCCCAGCGCGGCGCGTGCTCGATCCCGGCGACCGCGGCGAGCGAGAGCGGCAGCACGAGCGGAAGCGCGTACAGCGCGCGCGACTGATGCGCACCGATCAGGACGGCGAGCGTCACGGCGAAACCAACCATCGCCAGCTGCAGTGGCAATGTGCCTGCTCGCTGCCGATAAGCGGCGGCGCCCGCCCAAATCGCCAGCGGCCAGAGCGGGAACGCGAACCAGAGCAGCGTCACGGGGTAGAACCACGCGCCGTGCGATTCGCCGAGGCGCACGAAACCGAGAAAACGGCCGAGGTTGTTGTCCCACAGCCAGATTCGGAACGACTGCGGCGACTCGACGTACAACGCCAGCGGCCACGCCAACAGAAGCGGCGAGGCGGCCGCAATGGCGAGTCCGAGCAGTCGCGCGCTCAGCCGGATGCGCCATGAACGAAAGCAGAGCAGGATCGCAACGGTGAGCGCGAGCAGCCCCGGGCCCAGCAGTCCCTTGCTCATGAAAGCGATGCCGGCGCCGAGTCCGAGGGCGAGTCCTCCCACGAGCGGTCGCCGATGCCCCACTACGATTCCGAAGTAGCCGATGCTGAGTCCGGCGACGAGGGCAACATCGGTGATGAGCATGTGCACCTTGTCGAACACGCCGAGGCCGCCAACGAACAGCGCCAGCGCAAGCAAGGCGCGCCTGTTGCCGTAGAGCTCGCGACTCGTCGCCGCGAAAAAGCCAAAGGTCAGGTACATGAAGAACGGGATCGCCAAGCGCGCCGCCTCGTGCGGAGGAAGCCAGCCGCGCAAGAGCTGCGCGAACGCCGCGGCGACCCAGTAGAACAACGGCGGTTTCTCGAGGAACGGCTCGCCAGCGAGGAGCGGGACGATCAGGCCTTTGCCCTGGACCATGCTCCACACGAGGCCGAAGCTGTACGCCTCGTCGGGCTTCCAAGGTTCGCGCCCGAACAGACCGATCCAGGGCCAGAGCACGACGAGCAGCACGAACGCTCCTTGCCAAAGACGCTCGTGCGGCCACTCGGCCGGCGTCGGCGCGCAAAACGCGGCAGTGGTGCGATCCGGCGGTTGCGGGCTGAGTAGCGGGATCATGATGGTCAGCGCACCGACCGGGCAGATCCTCGGGTCGAGCACGATCCGAGGGACTCGAGAGAGCGGCAGGCGGTTGGTTCTCAAGACTCCGCCGACCGGGAGGACGCGGAGCTGCGCTACCGAGTGGATTTTGCAGGACTGACCTGTCAACGCCCTGACGGCAGCCTTACGGTTCGCCTTCGGAGCGGCATTCGGCCTGGGGGTTGAACATCCCATCGCCCTCGAAAGCTCGAGCTCGCTCGCCCCTTCGCTCCTCGGCGCGAAGCCGGCCAAGCGCCGCATTCACGTCGTGAGAAGCAACCTTAACCCGCCCCTATCAACGCCAGAGCGCCCGTACACGCGAGGCGACGTCGATCGCGGGCAACGGCTCGGACGCCTGCTGCGGGCGGGCAGTCTCGCCCTCCGCCTGCGGCCAGACGCACGCTTCGAAGCGGTGCACGATGCTCTCGGGGATGAAGCGGGTGCGCGACGCGTAGACGTGGCGGTCGCCGTGCCCCGCTTGCGCGTGCACGTAGAAGCGCTGCGGCACGACGAGGTGCAGCTCGTCCTTGGCCCGCGTCATCGCGACGTAGAGCAAGCGCCGCTCCTCCTCGATCTCTTCGCTCGTTCCCGTGCTCAGATCCGACGGGATGCAGCCGTCGACGACGTTCAAGACGTGCACCGCCTTCCACTCCTGCCCTTTGGCCGAATGAATGGTCGAGAGGATCAAGTAATCGTCGTCGCGGCTCGGCATGGCCGCCTCGTCGCTGGTCGCGGCGGGCGGATCGAGGGCGAGCTCCGTGAGAAAACGCTCGCGCGACGCATACGTCGCGGCGATCTGCTGGAGCTGCGCGAGGTCGCGCTGCCGTACCAACGCGTCCTCGTAGATGCGCTGCAGATGCGGCTCGTACCAGCGCAGCACGAGCTCCATTTCCGCGGGCCACGGGCACTGCGCCCGCCGCAGCGCAAGGAACACGCGCGAGAAGCGGGCCCAATCATCGGCCGCCGCAGGAGGCACGGTGAAGCTCCGCAGCGCCGCCACCGGGTCCGCGCTCGCGGCCATCGCGTCGAGCAAGCGGGTCGCGGTCGACGGTCCGATGCCCGACGACAGGCGCGCGGCGCGAAATCCGGCCATCCGACTCGACGGGTTCTCGGCCCAGCGCAGGACGGCGAGCACGTCCTTGACGTGCGCTGCCTCGAGGAACTTGAGTCCCCCGTATTTGACGAAAGGGATGCCGCGCCGGGCCAGCTCGAGCTCGAGCTGCGCGCTGTGGCTCGTGCTCCGGAACAGCACCGCCTGCGATTTGAGCGCGATACCCGACTCGCGGCACTCGAGCACGCGCTCCGCGACGTAGCGCGCCTGATCGGCCTCGTCGCGGACCGTCACGAGCCGCGGTCGCCGCGCCGATTGGCGGTCGCTCCACAGGCTCTTGGTGAAGCGCTCGCTCGCGAGCCCGATCACCGCGTTGGACGCGTCCAGGATCGGTTGCGTCGAGCGATAGTTGCGGTCGAGCGTGACCACCTGCACGGCCCGCGGAAACTGCCTTGGAAAATCGAGAATGTTGCGCACGGTGGCGGCGCGAAAGGCATAGATCGACTGCGCGTCGTCGCCTACGACCGTGACGCCTCGCCCGTCGGGCTTGAGCGCGAGCAGGATCTGCGCCTGTAGCCGATTGGTGTCCTGGTACTCGTCGACCAGCACGTGATCGAAGCGTGCCCCGACGTCGCGCGCGAGCGCCGGGTCCGCGACCGCCTGTGCCCAGTAGAGGAGCAGATCGTCGTAGTCGAGAACGCTCTGCGCCTGTTTCGCGGCCGTGTACGCGCCAAAGAGCCGCGTCAGCCCGTCTTCCCATTGCGCGCACCACGGGAAGCCGGCGCGCAGCACCTCGCCCAAGCCGGCCTGGCTGTTGACGACGCGCGAATAGATCGCGAGGCACGTCGCCGGGCGCGGAAATCGGCTCTTCGTGGTGGAGAGCCCGAGCTCGTGCCGGACGATCGCGAGGAGATCCTCGGAATCGCCGCGGTCGTGGATGGTGAACGAATCGGCCAGACCGATCCGCGGCGCGTATTCACGCAGCAGCCGCGCACCGACTGCGTGAAAGGTGCCCGACCAGCGCAACGTCGCCAGCGGCGAAGTGCCTTGCAGACCGAGCACCCGCTGCAGAATCTCCCCGGCGCGCCGCTCCAACTCGGCAGCGGCGCGCCGCGAGAACGTGAGCAGCAGGATGCGCTGCGGATCGGCGCCGCTCCGGACCAGATGCGCCACGCGGTAGGCGAGCGTGTTGGTCTTGCCCGATCCGGCGCCGGCGATGATGAGCAGCGCGCGGGCGTCGCTTTCCGGTCCATCGCCCCCGTGCTCGACCGCGCGGCGCTGCTCGGCGTTGAGGATGTCGAAGGGGTCGCGCCAAGGAAGGACACCGTCGCGATGCGGGCGTGGCGCGGCACGATCGGGCGTGTCGTCAGACATGGATCCCTCAGATTCGTCGAATCGAACGAACGTTCGACGGAGCTTATCACGATTTTCCGGCCCCGCACGCGACCGATGCGCGCAACGCGGTTGTCCGATCACTGACTGACGCGGGCGGCAAGCTCGTTGATCATGCGCTGCTTGGAACCGGCCCGTTGATCCTGGGTTACATCCCGCCAGCACCGCGCCGCTGCGGAACGCAACGGGCGTTCTGCAGGCCGCTGCCGAGCGGCTCAACGCCGCGGTCCAACTCGCGTTAAGCTTCGCCGGTGCGACCGGGCACGAGGCGGGACGGACGGCCTCGACAGCGACCGGCCACCGAAGCGTCCTACCAACATCGCTTAAGGAAAAAAACTCGTGAAACTCTTCTACTCCTCTGCTTCGCCGTTCGTCCGCAAGGTCTTGGTGGCCGCGCTCGAGCTCCGCTTGCGCGAGCGCATCGAGCTCCTGCCGGCCAAGGCCCACGTCATCGACCGCGACCGAACCATCATCGAAAAGAACCCGCTGGGACAGGTGCCGACGTTCATCACCGACGACGGCATGGTGCTCTACGACAGCCGGGTGATCGTCGAGTACCTCGACGTCCTGGCGAACGGCAAGCTCCTGCCACGCGAGGGCGCGGCGCGCTGGAGCATGCTGACCGAGCACGCGCTCGCCGACGGCATGCTCGCGGCCGCGGTGCTGGCGCGCTACGAGTCGGCGCTGCGCCCGGAAAATCTGCGCTGGACCGATTGGACCGCGGCGCAGCTCGACAAGGTCAACTGCGCGCTCGCCGATCTCGAGAAACGCGCCGCCGGGTTCGGCGAGCGCGTCGATCTGGCGACCATCGGGTTCGGCTGCGCGCTTGGCTATCTCGACTTCCGTTTCGCCATGCTCGGCTGGCGCGAGACGCATCCCGCCACGGCGGCCTGGTTCGCGCGGTTCGACGCTCGCCCCTCGATGGTCGCGACGCGACCGGCGCCGGCGTAGCCGCCTGCCGTGTACCAACCCACCTGGGTCGCCACGTTCGACGAGACGCGCCGCCTGCGCCGTCGTCGAACGGTATCTCGTTTGCGTCGAGCCTTTAGTGCGCCGTGCCTTTCAAGGGCCCTTTCGCCTTGGCCGACACGGCCTCGACCGACAGCGTGAAGGTGCGCTGCTCGTTCGGGTTCATCGCGCCCACGCCCACGAGCCTGCGGGCGATCTCCTGGCCGCGATCGTTACGGATCGACACGACGACCGTGTATTCCCAGGGCTCGCCGTCGGCGGGATGGCGGATGCTGCCTTCGATGCGCAGCGGCGTGAGCGCAGGCACCGGAGGCGCGTCGACGCCGGCATCGCCGTAGCGCAGGTAATGCCGGCAGGCCGGGCATACGACCGCGCTTTCGAGGATGGTCTCCCGACAGTGCGGGCAGTGGCGGGTCGCCCCTGCGCTGCCCGGGCGCACGCTGCTCATGAACGAATGCCGCTCTCCGCAACTTGGCCGTTGCCCTGCTTGCCGGTCTTCGCGCCCTTGCCCTCGTCCCAGCCGAAGTCGGCGTGACCGCGCATGCGCGCCCCGGCCGCGACGGTCAGCGAACCGGTCTTCAGGTCGCCGATCACCACGCCGGTTTGCTGCAAATCGACGCGCGAGGCCTGCTCGACGTTGCCTTCCAGCTCGCCCGCGATCGTGACCTTGTCGGCACGCACGCCGCCGGAGAGCTTGGCGCCGACCTCGATGGCGAGATCGCCCTGGACATTGACGTCGCCCTTGAACTTGCCGGCGATGCGCACGCTGCCGCCGCCTTCGATCTTGCCTTCGATGGTGAGGTCGTCGGCGATCACCGATTCCTTGCGCGGGACGCTGGTGTCGGCGCGCGCCACCGGAGTATAGACCGGGCTGGGCGCGAGTTCGGGCTTCGGCGGTGCGTCGAATCGCGTCGGTTCCATCGGTTTGGGAGCGGGCGCAGGGGTCGGCTGGGGAACCGTGCTGTCTTTCCAGATAGCCATGGCGCAAGTGTCCTATGGGGAAGGGGGAGTGGCGAGGCTAGCGCTAAATCGGTGCGGAGGCAATGACGCTCCGCGGCTGTGAGCCGACGTTCGGCGTTGAATGAACGTGGGGAGCGGACTAATGACCGGTTGACAGGTCATCGCCGCTGGAAGCCTGCCCGTCTTCCGCTCTATGCGAAAATCCCGAAACCAGCGAGGATTTCCGGATCGCATCGCACGTCAAAGCCCGATAACGCATCTCTCGCGCGGGAAGCGCGGGGCAAGCATGCGGCTCTCGAGATCGCCTGACCGATGAGCTATTGGCTCGACGAGCCCCGTCGCCCGCACGAAATGCTTACGATCCGCACCCTTTGGGTGACGATCGCGCTGTCGCTGCTCGTGCATTCCGCCGCGTTTTTCGTGTTCTTTCAGGGGGCGCAGATCTTGACCCCCGACAAGGGAGAGCCGGACCTCGCAAGCGATCGATTGGAAGTGCGCTTGGCCGCCACGCCGAAGCTCGCGCCGGTCCAGTTACCCGCGCCACGCGAGATCATCGCGTTGCCGAGGTCGCAGCCACGGCCACCCAAGGCGACCGTGCGCGCGCCGCCGCCGCCCGTCATTGCATCCACTATCCAAGCGCGTCCGCCGCCGGCGCCGCCCATGCCCGCACCTCCCCCGGCGCCGACGCCCGCGCCGGCGTCGCAGGCCACTCAACCTATCGAGAGCGATCTGTGGTCCTACATTCAGGCGAGACGCAGAGCGCGCGGAGAGCCGGAAACGCCGGCGATCGACCCTCGGCAAGCGGCGTTGAATGCCAACCTCGCGGCCAACCTGCCACGACCGGCGACTGGCGCCGCAACTCCGGATCCGAAGCGAGGCGGGGGCATCTTCGAGATCAAGCGCATGGACTACGACGATGCGGCGTTCGTCTTCTTCGGCTGGAACCGGGACATGGGTCGCACCACGCCACAGCTCATCGAAGTGCGCAAGGGCAACAACGCCGACATGCGCATCGCGGTCGTGCGCAAGATGATTGCCATCATTCGCGAGTACTCGCAGACGGATTTCGTCTGGCGGTCGCAGGCTCTTGGCAGGGACCTCGTGCTATCCGCGCGCTTGTCGGACAACGCGGAGCTGGAGGCCTTCCTGATGCGCGAGATGTTCGACGATCGGGGCCGGCCGTAGCGAGCCTCCGACTACGCCGGCGCCGCGGGCCTTCGGTGCTCGCAACGGCTATTGCGCGGTACACGTCGCTCGCTGCTTCACGTATCCCATCCCGAAACGCGGTCGTCGCAACCGCGCGGAGGTATTTCAGAGGTTCCCTAAGCAGGCGCGTGCCAGCCGGCGTCCGCCCACAACTCGCCGCTCACCGCCGAGTTGGCGAGCATGAAGCAGATCGCATCGGCGATCTCCTCGGGGCGGATGAGCCGGTTCAACTGCGTGAACGGCAGAATGTTCTTGCTGATGTAGTCGTCGCCCATCGCGCGCACCATCGGCGTGTCGGTGAATCCCGGGTGGATCACCCCGCAGCGCACGCCGTGGAAAACCGCCTCCTTCATGATCGTCGCCGCCGCGCCCTCGAGGCCGGCCTTGGCACTGGCGTAAGAGATCTGGCCGCGGTTGCCCTGCGACGAAACCGAGCCGATGAACACGATCGCCCCCTGCATGCCCTCGGAGGGCTGCCAGCGCTTGAGCCCGCAGGCGGCGCGATTTTCGGCAATGCGTCCGATCATCTCGAGGGCCCAGTAGACGGGCGCGACGAGGTTTACTTCGATCACGCGCTTGAAGGTGTCGGTTGGATAGATGCGCGCCTTGCCCGTATTCCTGTCGATACGCACGGCGAGATCGTCGCGCGTGATGCCGGCGGCCGGCACGCAAATGGTGACGGTGTCGGTCTCGCTGCTGATGGAGTCGAAGACCGAGGCGCGGAACTCCGCATCGGTCACGTCGCCCCGGTAGGCGTAGGCGATACGCCGTGGCGCATTGGCATTGATGTCGCCGGCGACCCCATCGACCGCCTGGCCCACGTCGACGAGCGCCATCGCCCGAATATTGCGGCGCGCCAAATCCCTCGAAACCGCCCGCCCGATGCCGCTGGCGGCACCGGTGACCACTGCAACCTTGCCTTCGAGTTCCATGGACACACTCTCCCGATTTGCTGCATTGCAGCATCTTACCACTTTCGAGGTCGGTCACGCGGGGAAGCGGAGGGAGACAGTGGGTTGGACCCAAGCCGCGCCGGGGACCCGTAGGTCGGCGCTTGCGACGCCCGGGCGCGGACGGGCATTCGCCGCAGTGCGCGAATGCTCCGGTCCACGCAATTCGGCGTAGAGCGAAAAAAGCCCGCGCGGCGCCGGGCGGTTGCCGGGCGCCGCCGGGTGATCGGTTTCGCCTAATCAGGTTGCCGGCGACAGGTGATCGCCGCCGTGCGGGGCCCGACGCGCCGCCCGCTCGTTGACGAATCTCCGCCGGCGCTGCACAGTCGCGCGGATGCGTGTTCTTCGGTGGCCGCCCTGTGGCTTGCCGCGAGGCTGGCGGCTGTCGGGAGCGACCGGCGTGTTGCTTGGCGCAATGCTGGTGGCATGCCGTTCGCAGCTGCCGAGCGAGCTGCCCATGTCCGAGCCGCGAATCTGGGATGTCCGCGCGGCGCGCTTCGTGGCCGAGCGGGAGCTCGTCGCCGCGCTCGCCGAGGCGCGCTATCGGCTCCTCGGCGAGGTACACGACAATCCCGCGCACCACGCCATTCGCGCGCGGTTGATCGCTTCGCTCGCCGCCACCGGCGCACGCCCCGCTGTGGTCTTCGCGCAGCTCGATCTCGATCATGACCCCGCGATCGTCGCCGCGCAGGCGGCCGGCGCCAACGCGGAGCAGCTCGCCGACGCCGGCCGCCTCGATCGCAAGGCGTGGCGCTGGCCGCTGCACAAACCCGTCTTCGAAGCCGCGCTTGCCGCAGGTCTGCCGGTGCGCGCCGGCAACGTGCCGCGGGTCGCGCTTCGCGGCGATCTGCAGGCCGCTGCCGACAAGGAGTCGGCCGCGATCTGGTTCGCGCGCCTTCACGCCGCGCGCTGGACCGAAGCGCAAGCCGCGGCGTTGCGTGCCGAGATCGTCGCGGATCACTGCAACAAGCTGCCGGAGGCTGTCGTGCCGCGCATCGTGCTGGCCCAACGCGTCCGCGATGCCGCCATGGCGCAAGCGCTGGTGAACGACGCGACCGCCTCGGGCGCGATCCTCATCGCCGGCAACGGCCACGTCCGCGCCGATCTCGCGGTCCCGGTCTATCTGCATGCACCCGCCACGCCGGACGCCGACGCGCGCTCGGTGAGCCTCGGCCTGATCGAGGTCACGTCGGCCCAAGAGCGCGCCGGCGACTTCCCGCGGCAGGTCGTCGCCGCGCATCCGGGGTTCGACTACCTCTGGCTCACGCCGCCGGTGGCGCGCGAGAATCCGTGCGCCGGTCTTTAAGGAACCTTAGCGTTGGCTCGGCGGCCCGCCCGGCGCGCCGAGGTCCCAGAATAGGCCCGTCATGATGCAAAGGCCTTCGCGGGCGAGGCCCGCGAGCAGATGCTCGTTCGGCGCATGCTGCGAGCACGCCGGATACGAGTGCGGCACCCAGATCGTCGGCAAGCCGAGGACATCGGCGAAGCAGTCGTTCGGCAGCGATCCACCGAGATTGGGCAGGATCGCCGGCGGGGCGCCCATCGTCGCTGCGATCGACGCGCTCGCCCAGCGCACCCACGGATGATCGGGGTCGAGCCGCGTCGCGTTCATCGGCTCCGCCTCGGCCGCGCGCACGGCGACCTGCGCGAGCCCATGCGCCTCGAGATGCGCGCGAATCGCGGGGACGAAGGTGCGCCAGTCGCAGCCCGCGACGAAGCGGACCTGAAGGTGCGCGCTCGCGCGCGGCGGAATCGCGTTCACCGGCCGGTCGGGATTGCCGGTGCGCAACGCGAGCACTTCGAGCGTGTTCCAGCCGAACACGCGCTCCGCCGGCGTGAGCCCCGGCTCGCCCCAGTTCGCGTCGATCGCTGGCCCGCCCGGCTCGCCGGGCTCGATGTCCGAGAGCGCGCGGCGCACCGACTCCGGCAAAGGCGCAGGCCGCAACGCCGGGACCAGGATGCGGCCGTGCGCGTCGACGAGCGAGGCGATGGCGCTCGCGAGAATCGTCCCGGGATTGGCGAGCAGCCCGCCCCAGTTGCCGGAATGGTGCGCGCCCTCGCGCAGCGTCACGTCGAGATCGAAATTGAACGCGCCGCGCGAGCCGAGAAAGACCGTCGCGCGCTGCGACGACAAGCGCGGCCCGTCGGAGGCGATGAGCACGTCGGCCGCGAGCGCGTCGCGGCGCGCTTCACATGCGGCGCGCAGTCCCGGCGAGCCGAGCTCCTCGCCCATCTCGATGAGCAGCTTCGCGTTGAAGCCCAAGCGTCCACGTGCTTCGAGCACGCGTGCGAGCGCGGCGAGATTAATCGTATGCTGGCCCTTGTTGTCGGCGGTGCCGCGACCGTACCAGCGATCCTCCGCGACCGAAAGCTCCCACGGGGAGCGGTTCTCGGACCACTGGCCGTCGTGTCCTGCGATCACGTCGCCGTGACCGTAGACGAGCACGGTCGGCAGCACCACGCCCTCGCCTCGCTCGGCGAAGAGCATCGGCGGCGCGCCGGCGACCGGATTGCTCCACAGCGACCACGCGAAGCCGAGGCGCTCGACCGCGGGTCCGATCTCGTCGGTCAGATAGCGGGCGAGCTCTTCGGCTCGCTCGCGGTTCTGGCTCTCGGTGCGGATGGCAACGCGCCGGCGCAGCTCCGCAAGCAGCGCGCCGCGGTCGAACCAGGCGCCGGCAGCGGCGATCGCCGCTGCGCGCGCATCGCTGGCGAGGGGCGCGAAGGTCGACATCGCACGGCTCCCCGGACGAGGATAAGCTGGCATCTTAGCGGATGCCCGACCGTTCCGAGAACGCCTCGAGCGCCTCGGCAGTCATAGCGAGATGAAATCCCTGGGTGGAAAGCCGGACGGTCTGCGGCTCGAACGCATGCAATCCTCGCCCCTGTGGGACGGAGACCGCTTTCGCAATATTCATCCGGTGCTGCCAGGCTTGCGCGACCCGAGCGCTCGGCCGCCGACGCTGTCCGAATTCCTGCGCGCCGACGGGCGGCGCGTTCCGCGCGGGCCGTTGCCCTCGATGGATCCGCGCAGGACTTGGACGAGAGCCCCGGGCAGCGGCCTGCGCGCAACCTGGCTCGGGCACTCGACGGTGCTGATCGAGATCGACGGCTATCGCGTCTTGACCGACCCGGTGTGGGGACCGCGCGCGTCGCCTTCGCGTCTGATCGGACCCAGGCGGTTCCAGCCGGTGCCCGTGGCGTTGAAGGCGCTGCCTGCGATCGACGTCCTCATCGTGTCGCACGATCACTACGACCACCTCGACTATCCGACGATCCGCGAGCTGGCGAAGCTCGACGTTCCGTTCGTCACCTCGCTCGGCGTGGGCGCGCACCTCGAAGCCTGGGGCGTGCCCGCGGAACGCATCGTCGAGCTCGATTGGTGGGAATCGCACGCGCTGCCCATCGCCGAGCTTTCGATCACCGCGGGACCCTCGCAACATTTCTCCGGTCGCGCGGTCCACGACCGCAACGCCACGCTGTGGTCGTCGATGATCATCCGTGGCTCGCGCCACGCGGTGTTCTTCAGCGGCGACACCGGCTTGACGACGCAATACGCCACGATCCGCGAGCGATTGGGGCCGTTCGATCTCGTGATGCTGGAGACAGGCGGTCACCATCCGTCGTGGGGTCATATTCACCTCGGGCCCGAGAACGCGCTCGAAGCGCTGAAGCTATTGGGCGGAGGTGCATTCCTGCCGGTGCATTGGGGCACGTTCGCTTTGGCGATGCATGCCTGGGACCACCCCGCGGAGAGGCTGCTTGCGCTCGGTCCGAAGAACAGCGTCAATCTCTTGATGCCGCGGCTCGGCGAGCCGGTCGAGCCCGCGCACGGGCATCCGCTCACGCCATGGTGGCGGGCAGCGAACGCGCCCGGGGCTCCGCCGCAGCCCGCCGCGGCGCCGGTCGTCGCACCGCCCAGAGCGATGCCCTGGCCGTTCGACTAACCGCTTCGATCGGGGCCGGTGCGGCGCTAGCGATCGAGCTCCGGGTAATGGCGGAAGATGCCCGCCTCGTTGAACGGCAGCCGGCGCTCCGAGGCGAGATACGCGGCAATGCGCCTGCGCGCGGCGACCCGCGCGTGCAATGCCATGACGCGCGGGTAGCGTCGCGCGCACCGCGCGATCACCTTCGGAAACGCGTATTGGAGCCCGGCCACGACCTGGAACAACGACAGGTCGGCGTACGTGAGCCGGCCGCCGACGAGCTGCGCCGGCCCGCTGGGGTTGCCTTCCAGCACGCGCTCGAAATAGCCCAGGAATTTCGGCAACCGATTGGCAGTGAAGTCGGCCGCACGTTGCTTCGCCTCCCGCCGCTGGTCTTCGTAATACAAGCTCGAGGCGATCGGATGATGGGTGTCGTGCGCCTCGACGACGAGATCGGCGAGCGTGAGCTGGAGCTGGTGCGTCCACAAGCGGCCGGCTTCCGTTCTGGGCGCGAGTCCGTGGCGTTGACCGAGGAAGAGCAGGATGTTCGCCGTCTGTCCGATGAGGAGCTTGCCGGCCTTCAGGAACGGCGGCGCGAAAGGCGGACAGGCGAGCCGTTTGCGGTCGAGCAACGCGAGCATGCGCTCCTCGCCGCCCTTGGTGCGAGCCACGTCGACATAGTAGGCGCCGGCCTCCTCGAGCGCGAGCCGCACGAATTCGCCGCGCCCCGGAATGCCTCCCCAGTAGTAGAGCTCGTAGCGCATCGAGAATCTCCTACGCGCCGCGGTTCCGCGGGCCGAGGAAAAACCACAGGATCAGGCCGAGCACCGGCAGCAGCACGACGGCGACGATCCAGATCAATTTCTTCTCGTTGGATGCGGAGCTTTGAAAGATATTGAGGATCGCCCAGATGTCGCCGATGAGCACCAGTACGCCCCAGAGGCTGTAGCCCATGTTCATCTTTTTCGCTCCTTCCCAGGACCGATGGTTTATCTTGCTCGAAAACCGCTCGCGGCTGACTTGTCGCCGCCGTCCGGATGCCGCGCGCGCGGCACTTCAGCGACACCGTAGCAAGCGTTACCGCTTGAAGTCGCGAAAGCCCGCGGCGCGAGCCAGGTCCGCCTTCACGTCTTCGCGGCTGCGCTCGTAGACGATCTCGCGTCCTATGGCGTTGCCGACGTAGGCCGAGCCGTTGCGCGTCGGCCTCAGCTCGCATCGAACGTTGTGAACACCTTCCCCAAGCACGATCTGGATCATGTCCAAACGCTTGTTGAGGACGACGACCTCGAGTATCTGACCGCTGCTCGTCACGCGTACCGGGATTTTTTCGTCGTTCATGCGAGGGGCTACTCTCCTAAGGGCCGCCCGCGATCGGCGGCGGTGGGCCGGACGGATAGTGTAGCCGCCCACGGCTCCGGGTGGCCGAATCCCCTTGCGTATCGGCGCCGTCCACGGACCCGGCCCGCCGAAGCGTCGCTTGGTGGGCGCGGCGTGACGACGCTCGCCCGCTCCGCGGATCAGTATCTCGGACGCGGGGCCGGGACCGAGGCGCGGCTATCGATATGACGGAAGGTGATGCGCCCTTTGCTCAGATCGTACGGAGAGAGCTCGAGTGAGACTTTGTCGCCGGCAATGATGCGAATGTGATGCCTGCGCATCTTCCCTGCGCTGTAGGCGACGAGCTGGTGGCCGTTGTCGAGCGTGACGCGATAACGCGCGTCGGGCAGCACTTCGTCCACCACGCCGTTCATTTCGAGAATTGCTTCCTTGGCCATGATCATCCCTCAGCGAAAGTTGGAGAGAAAAGCCCGGCGATGCCGGGCTCTTGCAGAAGGACTGACGGAATGGCCGTAAGGCCGCGCCTGCCCAAGCGTTCAGTCCACCGAGCGAATGTTCGATGCCTGCTGCCCTTTCGGGCCGGTGGTTACGTCGAAGCTGACCCGCTGACCTTCCTTCAGGGTCTTGAAACCCTGCCCTTGGATCGCGGAAAAATGGGCAAAAAGATCCTTGCCGCCGTCCTCGGGAGTGACGAAGCCGAAGCCCTTGGAATCGTTGAACCATTTCACTGTGCCTGTTGCCATGTCTGGATATCCTGAAAGGAAAATAAAAGGGGCGCTGCCCCCTGGGTTGGGGCGAAGGTCAAGACGGCGGGGTGGTGAAGGGAGAAGTACCGCAGAACTGCGGGTACTGGACCAGACAACAGCAGCACTACTTGAAGATCGCTACCCATTATGCACGGTAACGCTCCCGTATGCAAATAAACGGTTTTCCATGGCCCCGAGATTCCGACACGCTATACGTATGTGTGGGCCCACAAGAGCAGCTGATCTAGGAAATGCGGCTCTTCAGGAAGTCGTGTGGGTCGTTTGAGGGGGTGAATCGGCTCGAAAGTGGCGTGAGAACCTTGAGGCGCAGATATTCCTCGTCGCGCAGACCGTACGCGCGGCGCTGGATGACGCGAATCTTGTTGTTGAGGCCCTCGACGAAGCCGAGCGAGACCTTGTTCTCGGGCTTGCAATAGGCGGCTATCCCGTC
>DASVPH010000177.1:0-35228 GCA_036382945.1 Casimicrobiaceae bacterium | reverse complement strand
TCGAATCGCCCGCACCCTTTGCGTCTCGGACGACGAGGGTGCAAACAGCGTGCCAGGCAGAGATGGATCGAAATCCCGACCTTGGCATTGCGAACGCGACGCTCGTTCGCCCGCTCGTAACTACCTGTCCTTCCCCGGCGCACGCAAGACATTGGATGCGTGCGCGCTTGCGACGGCTTTTCTCAGAGAGCGATGCCGAAATCGGCGGTAGACCACATGCGGTGCGCACCTGACTGTGACGAGGCCCGCCAAGGCACGGATCGTGCTCCTCGAGCGAGCACGTGTTCGCCAGGGTGGGCTTTCAGTTGCCGGCCGCGCAGAAAAAGAGCCGCTGCGGCTGCTCATAGGGAACAGTCATGAAGAAGATCGTAAGTTCGTTGTTGGCGCTGATCCTGGTCGCCGGAGTCCTTCCGGCCCGGGCCGAAAAGTTCCAAGACGCGGCCGAATTCGCTTCGCGCTCCCGGCTATGCAAGGCTGTCGCGGGCGACGCGCTGCGGCACTTCTTGGCCAAGCAGGAGGGGAGGCGGCTTCCGTCACGATCCCCACAGGGGCTCGCTCGCAGCACTCTGGTCGCCTGGTCGATCGACTACGGCAGGAACAAGGCGGTCGACGGCGAGGACGCCTACAAGCACACCTTCCTGGTCTGCATGGACAACATCAACCGCCTGCAGCGCGAGGAGAGCGCCGGTTTCGCGCGCCTGGAAGTGCGGTAGGCACCACACGACCCTATCGGAGGCGATCAGGTTCCTGCTGGCGGCTGCGCTCGCCGCAGGGGCCGTCCAAGCTCAGGCCTCGGGCGCGGTACGGAAACTGACGCACTACGAATCAGTGCGTTAGAGAAGGGATGGTGGAGACGAGGAGGATCGAACTCCCGACCTTCGCATTGCGAACGCGACGCTCTCCCAGCTGAGCTACGTCCCCGAGAGCCAAAAGTATAGCCACCCGGGGCTCCGGCGTAAACTCCGCCGCCGTGCGGCGACTAAACTAATCGCCGACAATTCTTCGCGCCTGCACTTGACGCGCCGGCCGCGCGCCCCAACAACCGCTCTCGCGGGTGCTCGCGTTCTTGGAAGGTTGCATGACCCAGCTCATCGCGCTGCTGCAGGAATACGGTTTGGGCTTCGTGTTCGTCAACGTCCTCGCGTTGCAGGTGGGGTTGCCGCTGCCTGCGTATCCGACGTTGATCGCCGCCGGCGCGTTCGCCGCGATGGGGGGCAGCCCGCTGTGGCAGCTCATCGGCGTGGGTGTGCTCGCCTCGGTCGTGGCCGACACCGGCTGGTATGGCGCCGGACGCATCTTCGGCATGCGCATCCTCTCCACGCTGTGCCGCGTCTCGTTGTCGCCGGATACGTGCGTGCGGCAGACCGAATCGATCTTCCAGCGCTTCGGCCCCGCGTCGATGCTGTTCGCCAAGTTCGTGCCCGGCTTCGCGTCGGTGGCAACCGCCCTGGCCGGCGCGATCAAGCTGCGCTACTGGACGTTCGTGCTCTTCGACACGATCGGCGCGGCGCTGTGGGTCGGCATGGGGGTCGGGCTCGGGTTCCTCTTCCGCGACGCGATCGCCGAGGTGATGGCGCGGCTCGTCTCGCTCGGCAAATACGGTTTGATGCTGATCATCGCGGGCTTCGTCGTGTGGATACTCGTCAAGTGGTGGCGCAGGTACCTCCTCATCAAGCAGCTGCGCATGGACCGCGTTTCGGTCGACGAGCTCAAACGGATGCTCGACCAAAAGAAGGTGCAGGCGCTGGTGGATGTGCGCTCGGCGCTTACCCAGGCCGCGACCGGGCGCATCCCCGGCGCGCTCGCGATCGACATGCAGAGGATCGAGGCGGCGTTCGCGGGCGTGCCGGCGGACGGCGAGGTGATCCTCTATTGTGCCTGCCCGAACGAGGCGACCGCGGTCAAGGTCGCGCAAAAGTTGCGGAAGGTGGGCTACAAGCGCGTGCGGCCGCTGCTCGGCGGGATCGACGCCTGGATCGAGGCCGGCCACGAGGTCGAGCGCTAGCACCTGCCATGCTAGAGCTAGCACCCGCCATGCTAGAGTTGTCGCAGACCTGTGAGGAGGGAGCGCCCCGTGACCAAACAAGCCATCCATTCGAGCGCCGCACCGGCCGCGATCGGTCCGTATTCGCAGGCGATCCGGGCCGGCGGCACCGTTTATCTGTCCGGCCAGATCGGGCTCGATCCGGCAACCGGCGATCTGCGCGAAGGAATCGACGCGCAGGCCAGGCAGGTGTTCGAGAATCTGCGCGCCGTGGCGCAAGCCGCCGGCGGCTCGCTCGACGACATCGTCAAGGTGACGCTGCTGCTCGCCGACATGGCCGACTTCGCGCGAGTCAACGAGATCATGGCAAGCTTCTTCGCCAGGCCTTACCCCGCACGCGCGACCTATCAGGTCGCCGCGCTGCCGAAGGGGGCGCGGGTCGAAGTCGAGGCGGTGCTCGTGCTGGGTAGCCGGGGCTAAGGCGCGAAGCGCGATGCCCGGGACCGCATGCACAACGTCGGCTCCCCGGGGTTCGCTACTGCTCCTCCGGGCGTGTCCCTGAGCGCCGTTCGGTCCCGATGGGCAGAGCGGAGAAGTCCGCGGCTGAAGCGAAGCCCGGCAACACGCTGGCGGACAAGCTCGCACGTCTCGGGATCGCGCGCGAGCAGGATCTGGTGCTGCATCTTCCGCTGCGCTACGAGGACCACACGCACCTCTGCCCGCTTGCCGCGCTGAAAGCGGGGCAGGCGTGGCAGATCGAAGCCGCGGTGGTGCGTACCGACATCCAGTATCGGCCGCGACGGCAGCTCGTGTGCCTGCTCGAAGACGGGCAAGCGCAGCTCGTGCTGCGCTTCTTCCATTTCTACCCCAGCCAGCAGAAGGCTCTGGCGCCGGGCAAGCGCGTGCGCGCGTTCGGTGACGTGCGTGAGGGACATTTCGGGCTGGAGATGGTGCACCCGAGCTTTAGCGTCGTCGCGCCGGGCACGCCGCTTCCGGACCGGTTGACGCCGGTGTATCCCACCACCGCGGGCCTCGCCCAGGATACCCTGCGCAAGCTCGTGCACCGCGCGCTCGCCCGCAACCCGGCGTATCTCGCAGAGACGCTGCCGCCGTGGACCCGCGAGCCGCGGCGACTGTGGGATTTCGCGCGGGCGATCGCCTATCTGCACGAGCCGCCCACCGATGCTTCCCAAGCCGCGCTCGACGCGCGCACCCATCCCGCGTGGATACGGCTCAAGTTCGACGAGCTCATCGCGCAGCAGCTCTCGCTCAAGATGCATCGGCGGGCGCGAGCGCGCCGCAGGGCGCCGCGACTTGCCGGCAACGGAACGCTCACGCGCGCGCTCTACGCGCGTCTGCCGTTCAGGCTGACGCGGGCGCAGCAGCGCGTGACCGCGGAGATCCGGCGCGACCTCGCGCGCGCCGAGCCGATGCAACGGCTGCTGCAAGGCGACGTCGGCAGCGGCAAGACCGTGGTCGCCGCGCTGGCGGCGTTGCAGGCGATCGAGTCGGGCTGTCAGGTGGCGTTCATGGCGCCGACCGAGATTCTCGCCGAGCAGCACTACCGCAAGCTCGCCGCGTGGCTCGACGGGCTGCCGGTGAAGTTCGCCTGGCTCTCGGGAAGCCTTCCCGCGAAAGCGAAGCGGCAGGCGAAAGCGGTGATCGAAAGCGGGGAAGCGCAGTTCGCCATCGGCACGCACGCGCTCTTTCAGGAGGAGGTCGAGCTCGCCCGTCTCGGCCTCGCCATCGTCGACGAGCAGCACCGCTTCGGCGTGGCGCAGCGGCTGGCGCTCAAGCAGAAGGGCATCGGCGACGCGCATCAGCTCATGATGAGCGCCACGCCGATCCCGCGCACGCTCGCCATGACCTTCTACGCCGATCTCGACGTGTCGGTGATCGACGAGATGCCGCCGAGACGCGCGCCGGTGACCACGCGCCTGGTCAGCCAGCGCCGGCGCAGCGAAGTCGTCGAGCGCGCCCGTAGGTTGTGCGCCGCAGGCGGACAGGTCTACTGGGTGTGCCCGCTGATCGAGGAGTCGGAGAAGCTCGAGCTGCAGACCGCGGTCGCGCTGCACGCGGAGCTCACTGCCACGCTTGCCGAGCTGCAAGTGGGGCTCATCCACGGACGCATGAAGCCCGACGACAAGGCGGCGGTCATGGACCGTTTCGTGCGCGGCGAGGTCGACGTGCTGGTCGCGACCACGGTGATCGAAGTAGGTGTCGACGTGCCCAATGCGTCGATGATGGTGATCGAGCACGCCGAGCGCTTCGGCCTCGCGCAATTGCACCAGCTCCGCGGCCGGGTCGGCCGCGGAGCGGCGCAGAGCACCTGCGTGCTGCTGTTCGAGGAGCCGATGTCGGAGGCGGCGAAGGCGCGGCTCAAGGTGATCTACGAGAACACCGACGGCTTCGAGATCGCCCGACAGGACCTCCTCATTCGCGGACCCGGCGAGTTCCTTGGCGCCAGGCAGTCGGGGGTTCCGCTGTTGCGCTTCGCCGATCCGGAGCGCGACGTGCCCCTGATCGAGTCGGCCCGCGATGCGGCCGACGAGCTGCTGCGGCGCGAGCCCGGCGCGGCCAGCGCGCATCTCGCGCGCTGGCTCGGGGGCAAGCAGGAATTCATCAAGGTTTGACGCCGGTCAAGGCGCCGGGTGCATCCGTCCGGCAGGCTGCGCCGTACTGCGATAAAATAGCGATCGTTCGCGCTCCATGCCGCTCTTCGCCCTCGGCCTCAACCACACCACCGCGCCGGTCTCCGTGCGGGAGCGGGTCGCGTTCCACGCGGACACGCTGGGCATGGCGCTGCGCGATCTGCTCGGCGTGCCGCAGGTGAAGGAAGCCGCGATCCTGTCGACCTGCAATCGCACCGAGGTCTATTTCAACGGCGCCGACGCGGGAGCCGTGATGCGCTGGCTGGAGTCCTTCCATCGCGTCCCGCAGTCGTCTCTGGCGCCGCACCTCTACACGCTGCCGCAGGAGATCGCGGTGCCGCACGCGTTCCGCGTGGCAAGCGGGCTCGACTCGATGGTGCTCGGCGAGCCGCAGATCCTCGGGCAGATGAAGCAGGCGGTGAAGAGCGCCGAGGCCGCAGGGTCGCTCGGCCTGGTCCTCAATCGCTTGTTCCAGCGCACCTTCTCGGTGGCCAAGGACGTGCGCACCCAGACCGACATCGGCACCGCGTCGATCTCGATGGCCGCGGCCGCGGTCAAGCTGGCCGAGCGCATCTTCCCGTCGATCGCGGAAGAGCGCGTGCTGTTGATCGGCGCCGGCGAAATGATCGACCTCACCGCGAGCCATCTCGCGAAGCGCGGGCCGAAGTCGATCACCGTGGCCAACCGCACGCTCGAGCGCGGCGCGCAGCTCGCCTCGCGCGTCCAGGCCGACGCGATCACGTTGAACGAGCTGCCCGAGCGCCTGGCGCAGTTCGACATCATCGTCACCTCGACTGCCAGCTCGCTGCCGATCCTCGGCTTGGGCATGCTCGAGCGCGCGATCAAGGCGCGCCGGCATGCGCCGATGTTCATCGTCGACCTCGCCGTGCCGCGCGACGTCGAGCCGGAGGCCGCCGAGCTCGACGATGTGTTCCTGTACAGCGTCGACGACCTCGCCAACATCGTCAAGGACAACCTGCAGATTCGCGTCGAGGCGGTGCGCGAGGCCGAGGCGATCATCACTGCGCAGTCGGAGAGCTTTTTGCGCTGGCTCCAGGGGCGTGCGGTCGTGCCCATGATCACCGCGTTGCACGGGGCACACGATTCGCTTCGGCTCGCCGAGCTGGAGCGCGCGCGGCGGCTGCTCGCCAACGGCACGCCGGTCGAGCAGGTGCTCGAGCAGCTCGCGCGGGGGCTCACCAACAAGTTCCTCCACGGCCCGACGCAGGCGCTCAGCAACGCCGGCGAGGCCGAGCGCGCCGAGCTCCTCGCGCTGTTCCAGCGCATCTATCATCTGCCCGACGAGCCGTAGATGACGCATCCATCCAAGAGCGGGCACGGATGTGCCCGCGATTGGAAACGGATGCGTCATCCCCGGGAACGCGGGGATCCAGTGGCTTTAATGGATACGTCATCCCGGCGAAGGCCGGGATCCAAGTGTTGCATCATCCGGCACGGCCCGACCGAAATTGGGCCCCGGCCTTGAGCCGGGGCGGCAATAACGCCGTTACGCGATCATGAAACCTTCGCTCGCCAATCGTCTCACCGAGCTCGCCATGAGGCTGGAAGAGCTGAACGGCCTGCTCGCCGCGCCCGACGTCACCCGCGATCTGGACCGGTTTCGCGCGCTCTCGCGCGAGCATGCCGAGCTCGTCCCGCTCGTCGCGTTGTACCGCGACTGGGAGCAGGCGGAGCGCGACCTCGCGAGCGCGCGCGAGCTTCTCACCGATCAGGAGCTGAAAACGCTCGCCGAGGAGGAGTCGAGGTCGGCGAAAGCGACGATGGAGCGCCTCGAGGATGAGCTGCAGCGCGCGCTGCTGCCGAAGGATCCCAACGACGAGCGCAACGCGTTCCTGGAAATCCGCGCCGGCACAGGCGGCGACGAATCGGCGCTCTTCGCCGGCGATCTGTTCCGCATGTACGCGCGCTTCGCCGAGCGCAACGGCTGGCGCGTGGAGATGGTCTCCGAGAGTCCCGGCGACATGGGCGGCTTCAAGGAAGTGATCGCGCGCATCGCCGGCCGGGAGGCGTACGGCAAGCTCAAGTTCGAGTCCGGCGGGCATCGCGTGCAGCGCGTGCCGGAGACCGAGGCGCAGGGGCGCATCCACACCTCCGCCGCCACGGTCGCGGTGCTGCCGGAAGCCGATCCGATCGCCGACATCACGATCAGTCCCGCCGACATCCGCATCGACACCTTCCGCGCCTCGGGCGCGGGCGGGCAGCACGTCAACAAGACCGACTCAGCGGTGCGCATCACGCACCTGCCGACCGGGATCGTGGTCGAGTGCCAGGACGATCGCTCGCAGCACCGCAACCGCGCGCAGGCGATGTCTGTGCTCGCTTCGCGCCTGCTCGATCGCGAGCGCCAGGAACGGCAGCGCAAGGAAGCCGTTACGCGCAAGAGCCTGATCGGCAGCGGGGATCGCTCCGAGCGCATCCGCACCTACAACTTTCCGCAGGGCCGGGTCACCGACCACCGCATCAACCTCACGCTCTACAAGATCGACCAGATCATGGACGGCGATCTGTTCGAGCTGACCACGGCGCTCGCGCAGGAATTCCAGGCCGAACAGCTCGCTGCGCTCGGCGAGACGGCCTGAGCGGCCGTCGCTACGCTACTTGCTCTTGGCCGCGAGCGCTGGAGCGGCTGCCTCGGTGTTCGAAGCCGGTGTCGACTCGATCGCGAGCCCCGCACTCTCCCACTCGGGAAAGCCGCCACGGAACCAGTACACCTGCTTGAAGCCCTTGGCGAGCGCGACGCGCGCCGCCTTGTACGACTTCCAGCATTCCGGGCCGTTGCACTGGAAAATGACCGGCTTGTTCTTGTCGAGCTTCTCCGGGCCGGCCCATTGGTCCTTCGTGGCATCGAACGCGACGTCCTTCAGACTGTTCTCCTCGTACGGGATCGAGATCGCGCCGCGGATGTGCTTCTCGTGATATTCCTTGGCGATGCGCACGTCGATCACCGGGATGCCCTTCTGCTGCAGCGCGAGCACCTCGGTCGTCGTGACGATCGTAGCGCCGGGAAGCTGCGAGGGCGTCCAGTTGCCGAGCGCCGACACGTACTTGTAGTTCGCGAGGTTGGAGTGATAGGCCACGCGGCCGATCCCGGACATCGTTCCGCTCGGGCCCAGGAACCAGGCCTCGAGCCGCGTGCGGGTCGCCTCGGGCAAGCTCTTCTTGATCACGACCGACATGCCGCCCGGAACCGCGCGCGAGGAGAGCAGCACGGCCGCCTTCGAGCCGTTCTTCTTCACCCAGTCCTGGACGTCGCTCTGCTTGGCGACGGTGGCGTCGACCAACCCGGTATCGATGGCGAACAGCCCCGCGCCCGACGTGCGGCGGTAGAGCACCTGCTGGAACATCTTCAGCGACTGGCCGGATTCATTGAGCATGCCGCGCGCCATGTACGCCGCCACCGAATCCTGCTGCGTGAGATAGATCTTGCCGTTCTTGAGCTCGGCGGGTGTCTTGACGCCGGGCCTCGCGACGAGCTGATACGTTTCGTCGCGCTCGGTCGAGCCGACCAGCGTGTAACCATAGCCGAGCGCCGAGGCGGCGACGTGCGCGGGCGCGACGTAGAGATCGTACTCGCCGGTGCGCGTCGAGCGCATCACGTCGCCGAGATCCTCGGAACGGATCGCCGACACGGGCTGTCCCGCGACCCGCGAGAGCTGCGCCTGCAGATCCAGCACGCTGATCACGATCGCTTCGCGGTCCGAGGGATCGACCGCGACCATCACCTTGATTTCCGCGGTCGCCTGAGCGCTCGCGAAGAGCAGCGCTAGCGCCGACCAGCCTAGAATGCGTCCCATATGCCCCCCGTCGCGTTGTTTCGATGACTGTACTGCACAGTCCGTGCGACAAGCGAACCGGTGAAATGCCGTCCGGACCGCCATGGTGCGCAAAAGTGTCTCGCGAAACGCCTGGATTCGCAAGTCCGCACGGCTAGGCTGCTGCCGTCAGATTCCCACTTCTTGTGCGCCACAGCATACGAAGGCCCTGCAACGTTATTTCGCAGCAAGGCGCCGCCACGGCGCGGTTGAGCCTGGTCCGAAGGCCTGGGGGTCGTGCGGGCGCCGCGCTAGAGGCACGCCACTATGCGTAGCCCAATGGGGTGAGCGCGACGCGCGAACCCCGGAGAATGTCTCGCCGCGAGCGATGATTCCGGGCAACGCCGCTATGCGCTCAACCCGGGTTGCGGCACTCGCGGCAAAGACCCCTATTCGCTATTTGCCGTAACTCGCGCTGAGATACTCGACGATCGCTTTGGCATCGTCGGCTTTGATCGGCGCGCCAAAGACCTTGATCATCTTGTTCACCTCGCCGTCCCAACCGTTGCGGTCGAGGAACGGGGAATTCATCAGCACATAATCCACGCTATGGCACGAGGCGCAGTTGGCCTCGAGCTGCGCGCGTCCCGGCCCGTCTTTGAGCTCGATGCGCCGCTCCTGCGCGAGCACGAGGCCCGCGGTCAGCGCGAGCGCGAACAGCACAGATAGAACTATCGCTTTCATCGAGCGCTTCCCCCTGGACCGCGTTGATGTTGATTCGCTGCATCACGTTGTGGTGATAACCAGCGGGATTGAAGATGAGCTCCGTGGTCTGGGTGGCGCCGGCGCGGTTGCTCGCGCGCGCCATGACGATCAGCGTGCCGCGCTCGGTGGGCGTGAACGACTGGCTGAAGCTGCGCCACGAGAACCGGCCGTAATCGGTGCCGAGCGTGGCGCTGCGCCACGAGCGTCCGCCGTCTGCGGAGACGTCCACGGCGGTGATGCCGCGTCCGCCGTCCCACGCGACGCCCTTGACCTCGAAGGCTCCGCCGACCGGAACATCCTGCCCCGGGGTGAGGTTGGTGATGAGCGAATTGACCACCATCTCGGTGATCGGCTCGTTGACCGCCGTCATCTGCGAGGCGAAGTGCTCGACCAAGGGGAAGCGGTTGGACGGAATGCGATACGCGGTCTTGACCCAGAAATTGTCCAACGGCTTGGTGACCGCGCTGATCGAGGCGATGTGCTTCACCCAGTACGTGCCGGTCCAGCCGGCCGCCAGGATGCGCGCCCGAAAGCCGTTCCAGTGCGGCAGCGGCTCGCCGTTCATCTCGTAGGCGATCAAGGTGTTCTCGTCGAGCGCCTTCCACACCGGAAGAGACTTCCGGAAGTCGGGCGTGGCGGGCAGCACCGGACCGTCGGCGCCGTCGAAGACGATTTCCAGCGCGTCTTTCTTGAGGCCGCCTCGGCGAGCGCGTCTTTCAACCGCGCCCCCTTCCAGCGCGCGTTGCCCATCGCGCCGATGCCCCATTCGACGCCGGCGACGTGGGGTTCGAAGAGCCCCCGGCGATTGCCGGAGCACTGATTGACCGCCACCAGCTCGACGGCGGGAAAGTCGCGCTTGAGCTGCTCGAAGTTGATCTCGAACGGGGTGGAGGCAGCCTCACCGCCGACCTTGAGCGACCATTTGTCGGCCGCGATCGGAGCGGGAATCCCCGCCAGATGGTAGCGCACGAAAAACGCCTTGTTCGGAGTGAACTCCTCCGCGAAATACGAGAGCGGCGTTTCGTAATTCGGCGGCCGCCAGCTTCGCTTGATCAGCGGCACCTTGCCGGCGATGGCCTCCAGATCGCCCGAGGCGACCGCGCCCGCCGGCAGCGGCGCCAATCCCGGCGGATTGGGTACCGTGCTGTGCGCATGCGTGGCCAACCACGTCCCGCCGGTAGCGAGCACGAGCCCGCCGGTAGTTTTGAGAAAGTCGCGTCGTGACGGCATGTTTCCTCCAAGAGTCTCCCTCGATAATCGTGCCTTCGCCCCTTTGAACTTCCGCGGCATCAACATCCTGCGCCGGCTGCGCTCAACGCTCGCGGTCTTGCCCCGCGCAAAGCGAGCGGCCATAATAGGCATCGCGTCGGAGGCGATCAATCCAAGCAGTTAACGCACCGGCGCGGCAAAACTTGTCAAGACACTGGGAGGATGTCACGCCTACGGCGCGACGCGGTGCTTGTTTCCCGAACTGCCCGACCGCACGCTCGCATCGTCAATGCTCGAAGCGCTGCCCGGCAAGCTGCCGCTGATCGAGCCGATCATCCAAAGCCGGACGACACCGACTGGCATGCATTCACCGCGTCTCAGTACGACGCGAAGGCCGGCGAATGGCACATGACCAAGCTTCCCGCCCACCACATCATAGACATAGAATGAGTAGCTGGAAAAATAGTGGGACCTACAACAAGCAAGATTTGGTCTCGGCAAAGCGACGAGTGTTCAAATCGAGGAGGGCAAAATGAACCAACGCGCTCAAGGCATCAGTGAGGATTGGCTGTCGCTATGGATCGGCCTGCTTATTTTCGTGCTCTCGCTGGGCGTACTCGTCGGCGCAGACATTCTGGGATGGGTGGTCACGACCAGCGTATGGACCGACCTCTCCAAAGCCTTGGCGCCCGCTTCCAAAGCCTACGCGGGCCTTGGCGGCGCGGGCGCGCTTGTCGTTACTTATATCGTTCTGCTCGTCGTAATGACGCTGGGCGCGGCAGCACTGCGTGCCGATTTGAAGCGATTCGCCCTCGGATTCACGGCTGTCTTCTGGTTGAGCTATGTGCTCTGGATCATCGGCAGCTGGGCCAACTTCGCGGTCAATACCCCGGCGGACATGCAGAAGTTCGGGATCAGCTGGTCGTTGCGACTCACCGCCGAGGGAGGATTCATCGTGGCGCTGATCGGCGGCCTGATCGTGGGCAACTTCCTCCCCGGCTTTGCCGAGTGGATGAAAGAGGCGGTTCGGCCGGAACTCTACATCAAAACTGCGATCGTCATCCTCGGCGGCTTCCTGGGGATAACAGCAGCGGAAAAACTCAGTCTCGCGACGGCGGTAATGTTCCTCGGACTCGCGGCGATCGTTGTCGCGTATCTAATCTTCTGGTCGGTGGTGTATTACGTCGCGAGGACGTGGTTCAGGTTCGGCCGCGAATGGGCGGCGCCACTCGCTTCCGGCATCTCCATCTGCGGGGTGTCGGCTGCCATTGCCACGGGAGCCGCGATCCGTGCGCGGCCGGTGGTGGCGATCATGGTGTCGTCGCTGGTGGTGGTATTTGCGGTCGTGGAGTTGCTGTTTCTGCCGTTCCTGGCGCAGACCTACGTTTCCAATGAGCCCCTGGTCGCCGGTGCCTGGATGGCGCTCTCGGTCAAGACCGACGGTGCGGCGGTAGCAAGCGGTGCGATCACCGAGTCGTTGATCCTGGCGAAAGCGGCCGCCGAAGGCATCAACTATCAGAAGGGCTGGATATTGGGAACCGCGGCGACGGTCAAGGTCTTTATCGACATCTTTATCGGCATCTGGGCCTTTGTCCTTGCCTACATCTGGACCACCCATATCGAGGTGCGCGAAGGCGACAGGGCCAAAGCCGGCGAGATCTGGAACCGCTTCCCCAAATTCATCATCGGCTACGTCGTGACGTTTCTGCTGATCTTGTTCCTTGCTTTGGGAGCAACGCCTGAGCTGATGGGCAAGATCAAGTCGGGGATGGGCCAAGCGAACACCTTCCGCGGCATCTTTTTCGTTTTGACGTTTTTCACGATCGGCGTGATGTCGAACTTCAAAAAGCTCTGGGCGGAAGGTGTGGGCAAACTCGCCGCGGTCTATTTTGTGAGCCTGTTCGGCTTCATCATCTGGGTGGGCCTGGTCATTTCCTGGGTTTTCTTCGGCGGCGTGAAGCCGCCGCTCGTGGCCGGCTAATTGAGAGGAGGGTAGATCATGGAACAGCCCAAAATTGCAGAAGAAATGCAAAAAATGGTCTATGAACCGCTCCTACCCATTGAGAAAAAGCTGATCGGATGGAGCCTTGGGCTTGGAATCGCCCTACTGGTAGTTCTGTTCGTCGTAGCCCGCGTTTTCCTCAAGGCTGCGACATAGGGGTGACAAGACTCCGGGGCGCCGTCACCCGCAGCGGCGCCAGTCCCGGCGGATTGGGTACCGCGTCGAGTTTGGTTTTCGATCTCCGAGGGTCGAAGGATCTGCCGACCACGATCGGAGCGGCGCTCGCCGGGAGCGGGTTGGTGCCATTCGAGGCCAAGCTTCTGCTCGCGCACGTTTTGGGCCGCGATCGTGTCTGGGTCGTTGCGCACGGCGATGCGGCGTTGAGCCGCGAGCAGGCGCGCGCGTTCGACGGCCTGGTGCGCCGACGCCACAACGGCGAGCCCGTCGCCTATCTCACCGGGCGGCGCGAATTCTTCGGTCTCGATCTCGAGATCACGCCCGACGTGCTCATTCCCCGGCCGGAGACCGAGCTTCTGGTCGAGCTCGCGCTCACCTGGGTCGCGGCCGACGCGGTAGCGCAGGTGCTCGATCTCGGTTGCGGATCGGGTGCGGTGGCGTTGGCGATCGCCCACGAGCGGCCGCGCGCCACCGTGCTCGGCGCGGATGTTTCGCGCGCCGCCGTCGCGCTCGCGCGCCGCAACGCGCAGCGCCTGGAAATCGCCAACGCCGCCTTCGTCGAGTCCGACTGGTTCGAACGCGTACCGCGCGAGCGCTTCGCGGCAATCGTCGCCAACCCGCCGTACGTCGCGGAGGACGACCCGCACCTGCGGCAGGGCGATTTGCGCTTTGAGCCCACCGGTGCGCTCTCGCCGGGCGGCGACGGGCTCGACGCGGCGCGCGCGATCGTCGCTGCCGCGCCCGCCTACCTCGCGCCGGCTGCCGTGCTCGCGCTCGAGCACGGGTACGATCAGGCCAGTGCGGTACAGACGCTGATGCGCGATGCGGGGCTCGCGGCGATCAGCTCTGCGCGCGATCTCGCCGGCATTCTGCGCGTGACCTATGGCCGTAGCCCGGGCTGAGGCCGAAGGCCGATGCCCGGGGCGAGGAGTCGTTGAGGCGTTTGTTCCCAGGGTTCGCGCTCGGCGCTTACTCCGGACTACGCGTCACGCCCGCGGTCTCGGCAGCGCGACGCCGTACTTCTGCGCCCACGGCGCGAGCGCGGGCAGAATCGTCGGATAAAGCGCGACGCCATGGGCAAGCTGATCGCCGTGGCGCTCGATCCCGCGCTCTCCCGGTAGACGAACGCGATCCACACCGGGCCGCGGTTTGGCGGCGCGCGCCGCGGCCGCGACGAAATCCATCTGCCGCTTGAACGCGGACAGCCCGCCGAAGGCTTCCGGATCGAGCACCTGGACGAACACCGTGCCCCCCCAGCCTTCGGGCGGATCGGCGCGGCCGTGTCCGGCGAGCCCCGCGGTCATGGCCTCGACCAGGAGCGCCAGCGCAAAACCCTTGTGCCCGGCATCGACGCCACCCAAGGGCAGCAGCGCGCCCTTCGGATCGCTCACCATCGCCGCGGGATTGGAGGTGGGATTCCCTTCGGCGTCGAGCAGCCACGCTCCGGGCAGTTGCCTGCCGGCGCGCATCTGCTGCAGCGCGTAGCCCATGCTCGTGATCGAAGTCGACACGTCGACCAGGATGGGCTCGCCCGAGGTCGGCAATCCGGCAGCGATCGGATTGGGCGTGATGAACGGTGTCAGCCCGCCGTGCGGCGCGACGGCGGCGACCGTCGGGTCCGAGCTTTGGATGATCGCGACGAGGCCAGCGTCGGTGGCGCGCTTGAGATACGCCGCCAGACACGCGATGTGGTGCGAGCGACGGATGGCGAGGCTGCCGGTGCCCGTCGCGCGCGCCATCGTGGCCCCCGCCTCGAGCGCGCGCAGAACCAGCCACGGCCCCGGGAGACGGTTGCCGTCCCAGGTCTCGGCCGCAGGCCGGCGAGAAAGCACGGTGGGTTCGCCGCTCTTCGTCATGCGATCGTGCTTGAGCTCGTCCAGATACGGCGCGAGCAGCGCCAGCCCGTGCGTCGTGTGGCCGAGCAGATCGCCGTCGAGCAGCACGTCGGCCACGTCGCGGGCGATGTCGCCGCGCACGCCCGCGCGTTCGAGGAGCGCGAGCGCAAACGCGCGCAACGCCTCCGCGGGATAGCGAAGCGTCGGCGAATTGTTCACGGGCGAGAGGGTAGCAGCAAGCGATTGACACGAGGCGCGCCAATCGATGAGGATTCTAGCTTACGCCGCCTTCCAGCAGCCTCCCGCCGTGGCACCCGTAACGCTGACGGTCAGCATCGTCACGTATCAGCCCGATCTCGTGCTTCTCGAACGCTGTCTGCTCTCGCTCGCGGCAGCGCTCGACGCCGCCCGCAGCGAAGGCATCCTGCGCGATGCGAACGTGGTGCTGGTCGACAACACCCGTTCGCGCGCGACCGCGGAGGCCGTGGTCCACCTCGGCAAGTCGCGCTTCCGCGGCTCGGGCTGGACCATGAACTATCTGCATCGTCACACCAACATCGGCTACGGCCGCGCGCACAACCTGGTCATGCACGGGGGCAACACCCACTATCACCTCGTGCTCAACCCCGACGTCGAGCTTGCGCCCGACGCCCTGGTCGTGGCGTTGCGCTTTCTCGACGCGCATCCCGAGATCGGCGTGCTCGCGCCCGCCGTGTCCGGTCCGCACGGGGAGCGCGAGTTCCTGTGCAAGCGCTATCCCGCCGTGCTCGACTTGGCGCTGCGCGGCTTCGGTCCCGCGCGGCTGCGCCGCCGGTTCAGGGAGCGCCTCGAGCGCTACGAGATGCGCGATGCGCTCGAGGCGGCGAGCCGCGACGGCTTCGTGTCGCCCGTGCCGTTGATGAGCGGCTGCTTCATGCTCGCACGACGCAAGGCCGTGGAGGCCACCGGCGGCTTCGACCCGCGCTACTTTCTCTACTTCGAGGATTTCGACTGGAGCCTGCGCCTGAACAGGGTCACGGGAAGCGCGTATGTGCCCGCGGTGAAGATCGTGCACCACGGCGGCCGCGCGGCGCGCAAGGGCTGGCGGCACGTCGCGCGCTTCGCGCGGAGCGCGGCGCGCTTCTACCGCAGGCACGGCTGGAAATGGCTGTAGCGCCGCCCCCGGCTGGCACGATCCTGGTGACCGGCGCCGGTGGCTTCATCGGCCGCGCGCTGTGTGCGCGCCTGGTCGAGACCGGCGT
This sequence comes from Casimicrobiaceae bacterium, assembly GCA_036382945.1. Taxonomy (GTDB): domain Bacteria; phylum Pseudomonadota; class Gammaproteobacteria; order Burkholderiales; family Casimicrobiaceae; genus PALSA-1003. Next base: position 19,591 of record DASVPH010000177.1, on the reverse strand, counting down.
TGCGCATGTCGCCGCCGTGCGCGCCATTGCCCCCGAGGATGCGCGGCGCCCTGCCTATGTCGCGCTGGGCGATTTCGCGGCCGCCGACTGGGACGACGTGCTCTGCGGCGTCGAGGCGGTGGTCCATCTCGCCGGACGCGCGCACGTCCCCGGCAGCGAAGCCGCGGCGTCCACGCCCTACATCGTCGCCAACATTCACGTGACGCGCCGGTTGGTCGACGCCGCCGTGCGTGCGGGTGTGCGCCGCATCGTGTTCGCGAGCACCGTCAAGGTCTTCGGGGATGCGAGCCTCCCCGGCCGGCCGGTTCGTGCCGGCGACCCCGCTGACCCCCAGGACGCCTACGCGCACAGCAAGGCCGAGGCCGAGAACGTGCTGCGCGAGCGCGCTGCCGCGGGCGGCGTCGAAGCGAGCGTCTTGCGGCTGCCGCTCACCTACGGTCCCGGCGTGAAGGGCAATTTCCTCACGCTCCTCGCGCGGGTGGCCGCAGGGCAACGCTTACCGCTCGCCGGCATCGCCAACCGGCGCAGCCTCCTGTATGTTGGCAACGCGGTGAGCGCATTCGAGGCGGCGCTCGCCGCGCCCGTGCTCTCCGGCGACGCGCTCCCCATCGCCGACTCGGAGACCGTGTCCACGCCGGAGCTGGTGGTGCGGCTCGCCAGGGCGCTATCGGTCGAGCCGCATCTGTTCGCGGTGCCTGCGCCGTTCCTGCGGGGCGCGGCGACCATGGTCGGCCGCCGCGCCGACGCCGCGCGCCTGCTCGATTCGCTCGAGGTCGACGCGTTGCGCTTTCGCGGGCTCACCGGCTGGACGCCGCGATACACCTTGGATGAAGGGCTCGCGGCCACCGCCGCGTGGTGGCGGGCGCAGCAGCGGCGCTGACGAGCCGCGTGTTGATGCGTTACCGGCGCACTGCGGCCGGCGGCACCCTTATAATTCTTCTCCCATGGCTGGAAATCCTGAGATGACCGCGCGCGCCTCCGGCCGACGCGCCGACGAGCTGCGGCCGACACGCATCACGCGCCGGTACACGAGTCACCCGGAAGGCTCGGTGCTGATCGAATGCGGGGAAACGCGCGTGCTCTGCACGGTGAGCGTCGAGCCCGACGTGCCGCCGTTTCTGAAGGGGCGCGGGCAAGGGTGGATCACCGCCGAGTACGGCATGCTGCCGCGCGCGACCCACACGCGCACGCGGCGCGAGGCGGCCGAGGGCAGGCAATCCGGACGCACGCAGGAGATCCAGCGCCTGATCGGACGGAGCCTGCGCGCCATCGCCGACCTCGCCGCGCTGGGCGAACGGACGCTGCGGGTCGACTGTGACGTCATTCAGGCCGACGGCGGCACGCGCTGCGCGTCGATCACCGGCGCCTGCGTGGCGCTGCACGATGCGATCGCCTGGTGCAAGGGGCAGGGTCTCATCGCCGGCGAGCCGCTCACCGATTTCGTCGCCGCGGTGTCGGCCGGCGTCGTGGGCGGCGTGCCCACGCTCGATCTCGACTACGCGGAGGACTCGGCCTGCGATACCGACATGAACGTCGTCATGACCGGCCGCGGCCGGTTCGTCGAGGTGCAAGGCACCGCGGAGCGCGCGCCGTTCACGCGGGCCGAGATGGACGCGCTGGTCATGCTCGCGGAAACCGGTATCGCCAAGCTGATCGCGGCGCAGAAGCGCGCGCTCCGTTTACCCGCCCCCCCGACGGGCGAGAGCGCACGGTGAGGGCAGAGGCTCGCCATGGCAAGCTTCCGCCGGCTGGTCCTCGCCTCCGCGAACCCAGGGAAGCTGCGCGAGTTCCGCGAGCTGCTCGCCCCCCTCGCGATCGATGTCATCGCCCAGATCGAGCTCGGGATCGCAGACACCGACGAGCCGCACACCACCTTCGTCGAGAACGCGCTCGCCAAGGCGCGGCATGCGAGCCGTATCTGCGCTTTGCCCGCGCTGGCCGACGACTCGGGCATCTGCGTCGCCGCGCTCCGCGGCGCGCCCGGGGTGCAGTCGGCGCGCTACGCCGGCGAGCCGAGATCGGATCGACGCAACAACGAGAAGCTGATCGCGGAGCTCGCCGGCGTCGCCGATCGCCGGGCGCATTACTATTGCGCGCTGGTGCTGATGCGCCACGGCGAGGACCCGGAACCGATCCTTGCCGAGGGACGCTGGGAGGGCACGATCATCGATGCGCCGCGGGGGACAAGCGGCTTCGGTTACGACCCGCATTTTCTGGACCTCGAGTCGGGGCTCACCGGGGCCGAGCTTGGCCCGGCGCAGAAACATGAACGCTCGCACCGGGGCAAGGCGATGCGCTCGCTCATCGCGCGACTTGGCGAGGAAGCTTGAGCGTGACGCAGACGATTGCCTCGATCGCGTCGCCTTCGGCGCCGCACTTCGCGGCCCTGCCGCCGCTTTCCCTGTACGTGCACATCCCGTGGTGCCTCAGGAAATGTCCGTATTGCGACTTCAACTCGCACCAGCGGCGCGGCGAGATCCCGGAAGCGCAGTACGTCGAGGCATTGATCGCCGATATCGAATTCGCGCTGCCGTCGATCTGGGGCCGGCGCTTCACCTCGGTGTTCTTCGGCGGCGGGACGCCGAGCTTGTTCTCGCCCGACGCGATCGATCGCCTTCTGTCCGAGGTTCGCGCGCGAGCGCCGCTTGCGCCCGACGCCGAGATCACGCTGGAGGCGAATCCGGGGACCTTCGAGCAGGCGAAGTTCGCGGGCTTCCGGGCCGCGGGCGTCAATCGCCTGTCGCTCGGCGTGCAGAGCTTCAATCCGCTGCACCTCTCGGTGCTGGGCCGGGTGCACGACGAACGCGAAGCCCGGACCGCCGCGGCCGCGGCGATCGAGATCTTCGGCAACGTCAATCTCGATCTCATGTACGCGTTGCCGGCGCAGACCCTCGAGGACGCCCGGGCGGATGTCGCCGCGGCGCTGGCGTTCTCGGCGCCGCATTTGTCGTTCTATCACCTGACCATCGAACCGAACACGCTCTTCCACCGCCATCCGCCGCCGCTGCCCGACGAGGATGCCGCGGCCGACATCGCCGAGGCGGTCGAGGGCGCACTCGCCGCCGCGGGGTACGGGCACTACGAAACCTCGGCGTTCGCCAAGCCGGGCCGCGAGTGTCGGCACAACCTCAACTACTGGCGCTTCGGCGACTATCTCGGCATCGGCACCGGCGCGCACTCCAAGCTGTCGTTCCCGGAGCGGGTCGTCCGCCAGGTCCGCTACAAGCAGCCGCAGCAATATCTCGACGAGGTGGCGCGACGCCAGCCGCTGCTCGAGGAGCACGAAGTGCCGCGTAGCGAGATCGGCTTCGAGTTCATGCTCAATGCCTTGCGTCTCACCGGCGGTGTGCCGGCGTCGCTTTTCGCCGAGCGCACCGGGTTTCCGCTGACGATCGTCGGCAAGGCGCTCGAGCAAGCGCAAGCGCGCGGGCTCCTCGCGCACGATCACGAGCGCATCCGCCCGACGCCGTTGGGACAGCGCTTCCTGAACGATTTGCAGGCGCTCTTCCTGCCGGCGGATCCGCGTCGCGACGGGCAGAGCGCAGCCGCCCCGCTCATGGGTCGATAGGCATCGATGATCGCCACTGCGCATGCGTTGTCGCTCGTCGCGGCCGCGAAGGCGATCCGCGGGGGTGAGCTTTCGAGCGAGGCCTACACCGGGGCGCTGCTTGCGCGCATCGCCGCGACCGACGCCAACGTTCAGGCGTGGGCGCATCTCGACCCCGATGCCGCGATCGGCGCCGCGCGCCGGATCGATGTAGAGATCGCCGCCGGCGCAACCGCCGGTCCCCTCGCGGGCATCGGCATCGGCGTCAAGGACATCATCGCGACCGCGGGCCAGCCCACGCAGATGGGCTCGCCGATCTACGCCGGCGCGCGGCCGCAGTTCGACGCCGAGTGCGTGGCGCGGCTGGAGCGCGCGGGGGGGTTCGTGCTGGGCAAGACGGTCACGACCGAGTTCGCGTTCCTGCATCCGGGCAAGACGCGCAATCCGTGGCGTGCCGCGCACACGCCGGGAGGTTCCTCGTCGGGCTCGGCCGCCGCGGTGGCGTTGGGCCAGGTACCCGCGGCGATCGGCACGCAGACCAACGGCTCGACCATCCGCCCCGCGGCCTTTTGCGGCGTGGTCGGCTTCAAGCCCACGGTCGACGCGCTCCCCTTCGCCGGCGTGAATCTGTTCAGTCCGACGCTCGACACGCTCGGCCTCTTCGCGCGGCGTGTCGCCGACTGCGCGCTACTCGCGTCGTGTCTCGCCTATGCGCCGTGCATGGCCTCCGACGTGGCGCGGCTCGAGACTGCGCCGCGATTTGCCCTCCTTCCCGCCTTTCCGTGGGTCGCCACCGGCGTCGAGCAGGCGCGCGCCATGCAGGCGGCGACAGCGAGCCTCCAAGCCGCAGGCGCGAGCGTGAGCGAGGTCGCTCTTCCCGGCGCTTGGCACGACGCGCACCTCGTCCTGCGCACCATCATGCTGCACGAAGGCGCGCGGCAGCTCGGGCCGCTGCAGGCGCACGAGCGAGGCCGCATGTCGGCGAAGCTCAACGCAGCGCTCGACGAGGGTCGTGAGATCAGCGCCGAAGCCTATCGCGCCGCGCTGGCGCAGCGCGCTGCGTTCATCGCCGAGGCGGCGCAGTGGCTTGCGCCCTTCGACGCGATCCTCAGCCCGCCGGCGCCGGGATCGGCGCCGGCCGACCTCACCCAGACCGGCGATCCTTCGTGCTGCACGCTCTGGTCGCTGCTCGGCGCGCCCGCGATCTCGATTCCGATGGCGAGCGCGGACAACGGCTTGCCGCTCGGGCTGCAGCTCGCCACGCTTCCCCGCGGCGACGATCGGCTGCTCGCGGTGGCGCAGTGGTGCGAAGAGCGCTTGCCGTTCCGCGGGCTCACGTGAAGCGGGCGAAGCGGCACTTCCCGCCCAAGCCGCGCAATCCGGTGGCGTGCTCGCCGCTGCTCAGCAAGGGCGGCGCACACGGGAAGACCACGGCGGCCAAGCGGCGCAAGGCGAACGTCGAATTGCAGAAGCTCGTGCGCGAAGGGAAACTCGACCCATGACGCTGTCGCGGCGCGACCTCGAGGAGGGCCGCCTGCGTGCCGTCTACCTGGAGGCGGTCGACCCGCGCCATCCGCTCACCGACGAGCAGCTCGAGGCCTCGCTCGCCGCGACGCTGAAGGCGAAGCCCGCCGGCTCGGACTGGTGGGTATTCGCGTACGGATCGCTGTTGTGGAACCCGCTGTTTCCGTTCGAGGACGCGAAACCGGCGACCCTTTCCGGACGCCACCGTCGCTTCTGCCTCTGGTCGCTCGCCTCGCGCGGAACGTCCAATCAACCGGGACTCGTCCTCGGGCTCGATCGCGGCGGCTCCTGCCAGGGCGTGGCGTATCGGCTGCCGGGCGCCCACGCGCGCGAGGAGCTCAAGCTGCTCTGGCGCCGCGAGATGGTGCTCGGCGCGTACAGCCCGCTGTGGGTGAGGCTACGCTGCGCGGGCAAGCCGCTCATCGCGCTCGCCTTCGTCGTCGACCGCGCGCACCGGCAATACGCGGGCAAGCTCTCCTTGAGCGAGCAGGCCGACGTCATTGCCACCGCTCGCGGCGCCTTCGGCTCCTCGGCCGATTACCTCGAGCGCACGCGGGTCGCGCTGGTCACCCACGGCATCGTCGATCCGTACCTCGAGCGGCTCGTACGGTTGGTCGCGAAGCGGCGGTGCAAGTAGGCGAGCCTTGCTCGGCGCGGTGCCTGCAGAATCTCGTTCGGAGCTACAAGGCGACGTGCCTTCCGCCATCGACGTTGATCGTCTCGCCGGTCACGTACGGCGCGTCGACCAGCAGGAAATGCACGGCCTTGGCGATGTCTTCGGGCGTGCCTTCGCGCCTGAGTGGGGTGTGCGAGATGATCCGCTGCCGCGACAGCTCGTCGAACGCATCGTCGTCGGGCCAGAGGATCGGCCCGGGTGCGACCGCGTTGACGCGGACTTCGGGTGCGAGCTCGCGCGCGAGCGAGCGCGTGAGCCCGACCAGTCCGGCCTTGGCGATGCTGTACAGGACGTAGTTCTTGAGCGGCCGCTCGGCGTGGATGTCGGTGATGTTGACGATCGACCCTCCCGTCTTCTTGAGCGCCGGCGCCGCCGCCTGGGCGATGAACAGCGGCGCGCGCAGATCGGCGCCGATCAGGTTCTCCCAGTCCTCGGCGGTGATCTCGCCCACCGGGGTCTGGTAGAAGGTCGCCGCGTTGTTCACGAGCGCGTCGAGGCGGCCGAAGCTCTGCACGGTCTGGTCGATCAACGAGGGCAGCTTGCCGAGGTCGAGCAGATCGGCCTGGATCAGCGCGACCGAATCCTTGCGCTGGTGATTGAGCTCGGCCTGCAGCAGGCGTGCTTCGCCGGCCGAGGTGCGATAGTGCAGCATCAGGTTCGCGCCGGCCGCGTGCAGCCGGCGGCACATCGCCGCGCCGACGCGCTTGGCCCCGCCCGTGATCAACACGACTTTGCCCTGCACGCAGCGCTCCAGCTACACTCCCTTAACGCTTCAATCTAGCACATCGATGTTCCCGGCTCCACCCGAGGCCCCCGGCGGTAGCCTGCCGCCGCTCTCCGCCGACGAGCAAGCGCACGGCGAACGCCTGCTCGCCCATCTCAAGCGAGAGATCGCCGAAGCGGGCGGCTGGATCGCGTTCGCGGATTACATGAACGCGGTGCTCTACGCGCCCGGCCTCGGCTACTACGCCGCCGGCGCGCGCAAGTTCGGCGCCGAGGGCGATTTCGTGACCGCGCCCGAGCTCACGCCGTTGTTCGGACGCGCGCTCGCCAACCAGCTCGCGCCGCTGATCGCAGCCATTCCGAGAGCCGAGTTGATCGAGCTCGGCCCCGGTTCGGGGCGCCTTTGCGCGGACGTGCTCTCGGCGCTCGCCGAGCGAAACGCGCTCCCGGCGCGCTATGCGCTGCTCGAGGTGAGCCCCGAGCTGCGCGAGCGCCAGCGTGAGCACCTCGCGGCTGCCGTGCGCGATCATCTGTCGCGGGTCGAGTGGATCGACCGGATTCCGGCACGCTGGCGAGGTGCCGTGTTGGCGAACGAAGTGCTCGACGCGCTCCCGGTGCATCTCATCGCGCGCCAAGGCGGGCAGTGGCTGGAGCGCGGCGTGGTCGTCGACCCTGCCGGGCGGCTCGCGTTGGCCGACCGGGCGCTTGCCTCGCCGGGCTTGCGCGAGCGGGCGCAGGCGCGCTTTCCTCCGACCGGCGATTATCTGTCGGAGTTGAGCCCCGCCGCCGAGGCGCTCCTCGCAAGCATCGCGCAGCGCTGCGAGCAGGGCGCAATCCTGCTCATCGACTACGGCTTTCCGGCGGCGGAGTACTACCACCCGCAACGCAGCCAAGGCACGCTGATGGCGCATTACCGTCATCGTGCGCTGGCCGATCCCCTCTTCCGCCCGGGGCTCGTCGACCTGACGGCGCATGTCGATTTCAGCGCCATGGCGCGCGCCGCTGTCGCTTCCGGCATGACGGTGGCGGGCTTCGCGACCCAGGCGCAGTTCCTTGTCAACTGCGGCCTGCTCGACGCGCTGGCGCGCTGCGGCGATCCGCAGTCGGCCGCGTACTTGCGCGCCGCGAGCGCGGTGCACCAGCTCACCTCGCCCGCGGAGATGGGCGAGCTCATCAAGGTGCTGGCGCTCGTTCGCGGGATCGATGCGGAGCTCACCGGGTTTCGCGACGGCGACCGGACGCATCGCCTATAGGGGAAGCCCTCGGCGCGGGTGCGCGACTCGCATCGGCGGGGATTGAAAAAAAACGACGCGGCCCGCGCGGGCCGCCCGCTTGGGCGGGCACTCGCCGTCGCTGGTCGGCACGTTGATCCCGAGCAGATTTCACCGCGACGATTCTGGTAAGCTTGTAGCCTACCTGGAACAAGGTACGACGAAGAACGCAGCAGCGTGGGGAGGGCAAGCGTGCTCTGCAGCCATCGTGCTTCGCCGAGGGTAGCTCAGGTGCGACGCGGCGAGGGTCGCGAAGAGACACTTCGCACCGCCGCGCTCAGTTCGCCTTCGTTTGCGCGCTACAAACGGCCCGTATCCGCGGTCGTTTGCGGCTGGCGGTTGCCTGATCACGGCCGCGTCGCGGCGATGCACTTGCCTTCGAGCGCGAGCTCGCGGATCAAGTCGGCCACGGTAGCCTCGTCCGCACCGCCAGGAGGTCCTCGATGCCGGTGACGCGTCCGCTCTCGCTGGTACCCGAGCCGCGGCCCGAGTTGCGTCCCGGCACCGATCGCGCGGCCGGCGAGGCGGCGTACCAGGATCTCGCCTACGTCGCCCAAGCGCTGGTCGAGGCGTACCGGCTGCACGGCTACCGCGCGGCGGCGATCGATCCGCTGTCCGACCGGCCGCCGGACGTATCGCGTATCGCCGAGCTGGATCCGCGCCGCTACGGGCTGCTGCTCGGCGACGCGGTCAGCCTGCCGGTCGAGATCGGCGGCGCGACGCAGAGCCTCGAGCTCTCGGAGCTCCTGCGCAGGCTGCAGGCGAGCTATTGCGGCTCGATCGCGCTCGAATGCGCGCACGTGCGCGCCGAGGAGCAGCGGCGTTGGCTCTACGCGCGGATGGAAGCGATCGGCGCGGCATCGCGTCTTACCGATGCCGAGGCGTGGCGCGTTCTCGAGCAGCTCGTCGCCACGGAAGCCTTCGAGCAGCGGCGGCGAGACGCGTATCCGCAATACAAGCAATTCAATCTGGAAGGCGGCGAGAGCTTCGTCCCGCTCCTGCGCGCCGTCATCGAGGAAGCCGCCCGCCACGGCGCCGAGAACATGGTGCTCGCCATGCCGCATCGCGGCCGGTTGAACGTGCTGCTCAACGCGCTCGACGTGCCCGCGCGGCGCCTGCTTTCGCTCCTCTCGCCCAACCCCGACGCCGCCTTGGCGGCTCATGATCTGCGCGACCACGCGGGGTTTTCGAGCCGCATCGAGACCGAGCACGGCGGCATCGATCTCGTGCTGCTGCACAACCCGTCGCACCTCGAGGCCGTCGTCCCGGTCGCTTGCGGAATGGCGCGCGCGCTGCAGGACCGCAAGGCGAGCGGATCGGCCCGCAAGGTATTGCCGGTCCTCGTGCACGGCGACGGTTCGTTCTGCGGGCAGGGGGTGGTGGCCGAGACGTTCAACCTGGCGCAGACGCGCGGCCACGGGGTCGGCGGCACGCTGCACGTGATCCTCAACAATCAGGTCGGCTCGACGGTGTCGCATCCGCGTGACCAGCGCTCGACGTTGTACTGCGCCGATCTCGCGCGCGGATTCGACGCGCCGATCGTGCATGTCAACGCGAACGATCCCGAAGCCGTGGTCGCCACCGCGCGGCTCGCGACCGAGTTCCGCATGAGGTTCGGCGCCGATATCGTCGTCGATCACGTCGGGTACCGGCGCTACGGGCACTGGGTCGGCGACGATCCGACGATGACGCGCCCGGCGGCGCAGCGGCGAATCGAGCGGCAGCCGAGCGTGCTCAGCCTCTACGCGCGTGCGCTCGCGCGCCGCGGCGTGGCGAGCGAGGCGGACGCGGAGCGGCTGAAGACGCAAGCGCTGGCGCGGCTGGTGGCGGCGCAGACCGAAGCCGGCGCGCCCGCGCCCGCTCCGGCGCCAAGCGACGGTGCCCGCGAAAGAGAAGCGCAGGGAAACGTTCGTACGACCGTTCCGATCGAGCGGCTGCGCGCGCTCATCGTCCGGCTCGCGACCCCGCCGGCAGGCTTCGCGCTACACGCCGGCGTGGCCAAGATGCTCGGAGACTGGCGCGCGGTGGCGGGCGATGACGCTCGGCCGGTCGACTGGCGGCTCTCCGAGAACCTCGCCTATGCAACGTTGCTCGCGAACGGATTCAACGTGCGGTTCTCGGGGCTCGACGTCGGTCGGGGCAGCCACTGCCATCGCCAGCACGTGTGGCACGACCAGGCGGCTGCGGCGGACTGGCAGAACATTCACGTGCCGCTGCGTCATGTGTCCGGAATGCAGGGGACGTTCTCGATCTTCGAGTCGCCGCTGTCGGAGGAGGCGGTCGTCGGCTTCGAGTACGGCTATTCGCTGCGCTGCGGACGCGACCTCGTCGTCTGGGAAGCCCAGTTCGGCGACTTCGTGAACAACGCGCAGGTGCTGATCGATCAGTTCATCGCCACAGGCGAGTCGAAATGGGGCTACGAGAGCGGCTTGGTCATGCTCCTGCCGCACGGCGACGACGGCTTCGGACCGGAGCACTCCTGCGCCTTTCTCGGTCGTTTCCTCGAGCTTTGCGCGCAGGATAACATGGAGGTCGCCGCGCCCTCGACGGCAGCGCAGTTGTATCACTTGCTGCGACGCCACGCGCTCCGGCAGCGGCGCAAGCCCTTGGTCGTCATGACGCCCAAGCCGTGGTTGTACGGTCACGCGCCGTCGTATTCGCGGCTGCCCGACCTCGCCGAGGGAGAATTCTGGCCGTTGCTCGGCGAGCGCGTTTCGCTCGATCCCGCGGCCGTGCGCCGAGTCATCGTCGTCGCCGGCAAGCTCTATTACGCTCTTGCGCGCGAGCGCGCAGAGGCCGGGCTCGCCAACGTTCCCATCCTGAGACTGGAGCAGCTCTATCCGTTTCCGAGCGCCGCTCTGACGCAAGCGCTGGGGCGATTCCCGCTGCTGCACGACGTCGTCTGGGCGCAGGAGGAGCCCAAGAATCACGGTCCGTGGTTTGCGTTGCGCGACCGGCTCGAAGCCGCGCTGCAGCCGGGCGTGGGGTTGAATTACCTGGGCCGACCGGCGATGGCGCCGACCGCCGGCTGCGATCCGGCGCGGCATGCGGCCGAGCAGCGCGACATCGCTCGGCGCGCGCTGGGGATCGCGCCGGCTTGAGCTACTGTGCCCGGGACACTAGCCCCCGAGGCCGCGTCGCTCGTGCTCTTCGTGCGCCGGCCGCGACAGCAGGTAGGTGTGCGAGGCGAGCGCGAAGGACAGGAACGCTTCGCTCTCCATCGGCCGGGCGAACAGGAAGCCCTGGAGCACCTCGCAGCCGTGCTTGGCGAGGAAATCGGCCTGCGCTCTCGTCTCCACGCCTTCGGCGACGGTGCGCAGATGTAGCCCCTTGGCAAGCCCGATCGTCGCGCGGACGATCGAGGCGTTGGTGTCGCTCGTCATGATCTCGCTGGTGAAGCTGCGGTCGATCTTGAGCGTGTCGAGGTGGAAGCCCTTGAGATAGCTCAACGACGAGTAGCCTGTGCCGAAATCGTCGAGCGCGATCGACACGCCGAGCGACTTCAGCTCGGAGACGACCGTCTGGCTTCGCTCGACGTCGTCCATCAGCAGCGACTCGGTGAGCTCCAGCTCGAGGAGCTTCGGATCGAAGCCGGTGTCTGCGAGCACGGCCGCGACCGTGTTGGCGAGGCTGTCCTGCCGGAACTGCCGGCTCGATACGTTGACGGACAGCGGGATGCGCGGCAGGCCGCGGCGATACCACGCGTCCATCTGTGTGCATGCGGTGCGCAGCACCCATTCGCCGATCGCTCCGATGAGTCCGGTTTCCTCGGCGATGGGGATGAACTCCGCCGGCGAGACGAGTCCGCGCTCCGGATGCTTCCAGCGGATCAGCGCCTCGGCGCCCGCCAGCCTTCCGGTCTGGGCGGAGATCAGCGGCTGATAATGCAGCAGCAGCTCGTGCCGGTCGATGGCGTGGAACAGCGCGTTCTCCATCGCCAGGCGGCTGCGCGCGCCTTCGCTCATTTCCTCGGTGTACACGACGAGGCAGTCGCCGCCGCGGGCCTTGGCGCGATACATCGCCGTGTCGGCGTTCCTGAGCAGCGTCTCCGCCTCAGCGCTCGAGTCCGGCGCGACCGAAATCCCGACCGACGCGGTCACGTGCAGGCTTTGTCCATCGACGACGAGGGGCTCCTTCAGCGAGTTGAGACAGCGCTGGGCGACGCTGACGGCGGTGTCGGCGTCCTGCAGCTCGGGGAGCAGGAGCACGAATTCGTCGCCGCCCCAGCGAGCGAGCGTATCGCACTCGCGGATGACCGTGCTCAGGCGCGAGGCGATTTGCCTGAGCAGCGCGTCGCCGGCGTTGTGGCCGAGCGAGTCGTTGATGTTCTTGAAGCGGTCGACGTCGATCATCAGCATCGCCAGTAGCGAGCCTTCGCGACGGGCCTGGGCCAGCCCGCCCGCGAAGCGCTCGGAGAGCAGGAACCGGTTCGGGATGTTGGTCAGGTGGTCGGTGCGCGCCAGCTCGTGCAGCCGCTCCTCCATGCGCTTGCGCTCGCTGATGTCGCGCGAGATGCACAGAATCTTGGTCGTCACCTCGCCGTGGGTGCCCTTCATACGCCTCAGCGTGCTCTCGAACCACACGTAATGCTGGTCGGCGTGCCGAGCGCGGTAGATGACCGTCGGCGGCGACACGTCCTGGGCCGCGACCCCGAAAGCGACGCGCACCACCTCGTAGTCCTCCGGGTGCACGAATTCGAGCAGCGAATGGTCGACGAGCGCGGTGTGCGGCAGGCCCAGCACGCTTTGGCTAACGGGCGAGGCGTAGGTGATGATGCCTTGCGGCGTGTGCTTGGTGATCAGGTCGGTCGAGTTCTCGGTGATGAGCTGGTAACGGTGCATCGCTTCGAGCAGTGCGTCTTCGCGCTGCTGCAGCCGTCCGGTGAGGCGGTTGAACGTCTTGGTGAGCAACCGGATCTCGCCGCTGCCGATGTCGCCGCGCAACGGCGCGAGGCGCTCCTCGGTATCGGTGTAATGGGTCAGGTGCCGCGTAAGCGAAACGAGCGGGCGCATCAAGCCGCGGGTCAACAGCCACACCGCGGCGACGACGAGCACGCAGGCAATGAGCAGGAACGCGACGAAGCGCCCGATCAGAGCGTCGACCGCGGCGAAGGCCTCGTCCTTCGGATACACCGCGGCGACGATCCAGCTCGATGAGGCGATGCGCTTGTAGGAGATGAGCGCCGCGCGTCCGTCCGGATCCAGCGCCTCCGCGGTGCCCTCGAAGCCCTTGAGCGCGCGATCGAAGAGCGCGTTCGTCGCCGCCGGATAGGCGGGCTCCGCCAGGCGCTTGCGATCCGGATGCATGATGAGCTTCCCGGTCGAGGTCGTGATGAACACGTACCCGGTCTTGCCGATCACGGTCTTGGCGACGTTGCCGAGCATTCCCGGGTGGGTGAGCCCGATGCTTCCGGTCAGGATCGCGACCAGGCGGCCGTCGTCCGCGAACACGGGCGAGGTCAGCACCTGCACCATGCTGCCGTCGCCGACGTTGGTGAGAAACGGTTCGGAGATGACCGGGCCGCGGGTGCGCAGGGTGTCCTGGATGTAGGGACGGAACGATGCATCGAGGCCGCGTCGGTTGGGCCGGAATGGCCGCTCGGCGAGCATGATGCCCTGCGCGGAAAAAAGGAACGTCGAGCGATCGAAGGCGGCGTACAGACCGGTGTTGCGATCGAGATAACGTTGGGCCGCGTCGGAGGAGGCGACGTCGCTCTCGCCGATCTCGTTTGCGCTCAGGAGCAGCTCCTTTTTCAGCGCGAGGAGCTTCTGGTCCTGGCTGTCGGCGATGCGCTGCACGAGCAAGTTCTGCTCCGCGACCATCACTTCGAGCAACTGGGCGCGGAACGAGTACAGCGCGGCGGTCCCGACAGCGAGAATCGCGACCAGAAAAAGCAACGACGTGGCCGTCGAGGTCCGGGTGGCGAGCGTCAGGCGCGCCACCCGCGAGCTCAGCGACGAGAGCTTCAACGTAGCGTACAAGGTACTCCTCATCCCCCAAAGCCTGTGAACTTCAAGGTAGCACGTGCTGTTCAGCAAAAGACGTGCCCAAGGCCGCAGCCTCGGCCTCGATGTCGCGGGGTCCTTGAGGCAAATCAGATCGAAGGCTCGCCGCCGCCCCGCGCTCGGTCGCTGTAGCCCACGCGAGGGGTGCAAGACCGTGGTTCTGCGGTCGTGATCTGTACCGGATCGACGGCCTCGCCTAGCTCGGCCAGCGGTCCGACTGCCGCCGGGCGACACATGCCACCGTATCTGCGCCTCGCGCCGGTGCGAGCACGGCCGCCCCTCCGGCGAGGGAACTCAGCGCCGAAGAACGGCTTCTTCCGGCGGGCGGATAGCGCGACACGTGGCCAGCAGCATCAAGTCGTAGGCGATCTTCAGCGCACCGGCGACGATGAGCGGCCAGCCGAAGGTGGACAGCCCGAGCAGGTAACCGGCGATGAGCGGGCTCACCGCCGAGGCCAAGCTCCGCGGCACCGAGGTGATGCCGGCGGCGGCCGGCCGCTCGGCGGGCGACACCACTGCCATCACGTACGAGCTGCGCGTGGGGACGTCCATCTGCGACAGCGCGCTGCGCACGAGGAGCAGCACGACCACCCATCCCAGATCCGGCGCGAACGGCGCGAGCAGCAGCAGCACGCTCGACGGCAGATGCGTGAATACCATCGTGTTGACGAGTCCAATCCGATGCGCGATGCGTGCCGCGACCAGATACGAGAACGCCGAGAGCACACCGGTCCAGAAGAAGATCGTCCCCGCCACCGCCGTCGAGAGCTGGAACCGCTCGAACAGCCACAGCGCCAGCAGCGACTGGACGATGAATCCGCCGCCGAAAGCGTCGAGGCTGAACAGCGCCGCGAGCGTGTAGACGATGCGCTTCGATTGCTTGAGCGGCGCGGCGGGCGTCCCCGCGCCGACCACCGCCGCTCTCGGGAGCGTGCGGTAGACGAAGCCCGACGCCACGCCCAGCGCGGCATAGAGCAGGAACATCGACGCATAGAGCGTGCGCGCCTCGACCCCGAGCGCGCCGGCCACGATCTCGGGCACGCCGGCGAAGATCGCGCCGAACGCGCCGGCAAGCGCGCCGACCAGGCTGTAGCGCGCGAACACCGCCGTGCGCTCGCGATCGGCGGCGATCCGCGCCAGCACCGCGTGCTCGAGGGGGAGAAAGACGCTGACGTCGCCGCTCGACGGGTTGAGCGTGCCGACCACCGCGATGACCACGAGCGGCCAGAACGATGTGATCGCCGCGAAACCCAATCCGGTGGCGCACATCAGCGCCGCGGCGGCGACGAGCAGCGCGCGCGCGCCGAAACGGTTGGCGCGCAACCCGACCAGCAGTGTGAGCGCCCCCGAGCCCAGCAGCGTCGCGGTGGCGATCACGCCCACCTGGAACGGCGTGAGGCCGAGGTCGATCAGATAGACGGGCAAGAGCAGGCTCACGTACCCGTCCGCGAACGCGCGTAGTCCGCGCGCCGCGAGGAGCTTGCGAACGCCGGGCGAGCTCATGGGTGGCGCACGCCGTAGTTGAGATCGTTGCTTGTCCGAACGACCGGCGGGGCGACCCGCGACGGCCGCGGCGGAAGCGGCCGGCAGGCGTTCGAGACAGGAATTTTCGCGGTGGCGTTCACAAGCACACTCCTTCCGGGCGAAAAACCGCCCGAATCAGGAGCAGAGCTTGGACGCCGGTGGACGTCTGACGGGGAGTCTGCCGAGGGTCCCCGAACCACACTACGCCAGAATCATAGCTGCGTGCCGGAGCCGATTCAAGGCCGGAACGCGCTGCGCGCGGCGCACTGTCGATGCGAGACTGCATGGATACCTGCGCACAATCCCGGCGGGTTAACGGTTGTTAATTCGCCGCCAATCTCCGCTCAATCCCGGCGGCCTCATAGTAGGCATCAGGCGCGAGCAGCGGCTTTCGACGCGCTCCGCCCAAGTTGGATGTTCAATCGCAAAGGAGCAGTCATGATCGCGAAGTTCCACCCTGTGATGAAACGAATCGTTCTGGCCGCCGCGCTTGCCGTCGGCGCCACCGGCATCGCGCACGCCGACGACAGCAGCATGAATCCGTTTATCGGCGACTCGTACGCCGCTTTCAACGGCGGGTACAACCGGCCCGCGATCAGCAACCCATCCTTCGACAAGGCGCCTTCGGCCTGGCGCCAAGCCAACCCGAACGGCCTGTCGGAGCGCGTCCTCCAGTCGTATTCGGCGCCCGGCGAGGCATGGCGCATCAACCAACCTGTGCTGACCGCCGCAGCCGGCGACCCGGGCTTCGGACAGACGCATCCGAACGGGCTGACCGAACGCGAGTACCAGGCGCTCTCATCGGAGGCGCCCGCGTGGCAGTTCTCGGGTGAGCCGGGAGGCGCGCTGGCTTCCGAGAATCAAGCGCCGGTGGCGCAAGCTCCGCTCGGGGCGCGGCTCGCCGCTCTCTTCCATCGCAATTCGGCGAGCGCCGCGCAATAGCGCGAGCATCCGTTGGGACGGAGGGGTCGCATCCCGGCCCCTCTCGGCTTTTCGTGAAATGGCTCGGCGTGAACTCGGGGCTTCGTGGCGTGTCCGACCGACGGGACCTCCGGCTTCCGTGCGGCGTGTCTCTTCGCGCCACGAGGCGGTAAGGACACGATGAAAGTGTTGCTGGTCGAGGATAACGAGCGCGTTTCGACCTTCGTCAGGAAAGGGCTGACCGAGGCCGGGCATACGATCGATCACGCCGACAACGGCCGCGACGGGATGTTCCTGGCTGCGAGCGAAGGCTACGACGCCATCGTCATGGACCGCATGTTGCCCGGCGACGTCGACGGGCTGGGCATCATCGCGGCGTTGCGCGCGACCGGGAGCAGGACGCCGATACTGATCTTGAGCGCGCTCTCCGAGGTCGACGAGCGCATCCGCGGGCTGCAAGCCGGCGGCGACGATTATCTCGTGAAGCCCTTCGCCTTCGGCGAGCTGCTGGCGCGGCTCGACGCGCTGGTCCGCCGCGCGAACGGCGGCAGCTCGGTCACCTCGCTTGTCGTGGGCGACCTGACGATGGATCTGCTCTCGCGCAAGGTGGCGCGGGCCGGGAAGAGCGTGGCCCTGCAGCCGCGCGAATTCAAGCTGCTCGAGTACCTGATGCGCCACGCCGACCAGGTCGTCACGCGCACGATGCTGCTCGAGAACGTCTGGGATTATCACTTCGATCCGCAGACCAACGTGGTCGACGTCCATGTGAGCAAATTGCGCCAGAAGATCGATGCCGGCACCGGGAAACCGTTGCTCCGGACGATCCGCAACGCGGGGTACATGCTGACCGCCAATGACTAGACTGTTGCGCTCTTCCGCTTTTCGGCTCGCGCTCGGCTACGTCGCGGTGAGCACGGCCGTGCTCGTGCTGTTCGCCGCACCGCTCTGGTACACCTGGCGCCAGAACGTCGAGCAGGTGCGCACCGAGCTCCTGCGCGAGGATGTGCAGAGCCTCACCGACATCTTCGAGGATCAGGGGCCCGGGGTTCTCGCCGCTGTGATCGCCGCTCGCGTGAAGAGCCAGCACGTCGCGAACAGCCTCATCCTCCTCGCCGACGCGAAGCGCTCGCCGCTCGCCGGCAACCTCGAGGCTTGGCCACCGGAAGCGCCGGACGCGCCGGGAGTGCATAAAGTGACGATTACCAGCGGCGGTCGCACCATTCGGGCGATGCTCACGCGCTCGACGCTTCCCGGCGGGTACAACCTTCTGGTCGGACGCGACAACTCGCGGTTCAGGCCGCTGGAGGAGATCTTTCTGTACGGGCTCGCCGGCGCCGCGGGGATCCTCGCCGTGGCCGGTGCGGTGGGCGGCTGGCTGATCCGGCGCACGCTCCTCTCCGGAGTGCATCGCCTCCGGCAAACCACCTGCGCCATCGTCGACGGCGACCTCTCGCGGCGGCTCCCCGCGCGGGACGGCTCGGACGAGCTCACTCTGCTCGCGCAGACGGTGAACCGGATGCTCGACCAGATCGAGCAGCTCGTCCACGGCGTGCGCAACGTATCGAACGCCATCGCGCACGACCTGCGCACGCCGCTCGCCGAGCTTCGCTCGCGACTCGAAGAGTTGTCGGTGGCGCGGCCCGACGCGGAAGCGACCTTCGCGGAAATCGACGGCGCAGTCGCCGACGTCGATCGCGTGATCGGCATCTTCAACGCGCTGTTGCGCCTGGCCGAGATCGATACCGGCGCGCGCCGCTCGGGATTCGTCCCGGTCGACGTGGGGAGGGTGGCGAGCGACGTCGCCGAGTTCTATCAGCCGGTGGCGGAGCTCAAGGGCGCTGATCTCGCGTTCGAATCGAGCGGCGACCCGGTGGTCGCCGGCGATCCGCTGCTGCTCTCGCAGGCGCTGTCGAACCTCATCGAGAACGCGCTGAAGTATGGCGCCGGGCACGGCACGATCGCGATCACGACGCGACAGGCCGACGGCATCGTCGAGATCGCGGTGTCGGACCACGGCCCGGGCGTCCCCGACGGCGAGAAGACGAAGGTGACCGAGCGCTTCTACCGCGGCGACGCGAGCCGCGGGACGCCGGGCGTGGGCTTGGGGCTAAGCCTCGTCGCCGCGGTGGCCCGACTGCACGGCGGCAAGCTCGAGCTGCGCGACAATCGGCCCGGACTGCGGGCGGCGCTGGTCCTGGCGCCGCTGGCGAGCCTCGGGCGCACGCGCCCGCTCGCAAGGCAAGCGCGGCTTCCGGTCGCCTCGCCCAGCCCCGCGCTCTGACGCCGCGGCGCTTACTTGCGCACCGCGGCTGCCGTCAACGCTGCGTGGAAGGCGCGCAGGACGCGCAAGTCGTTGGCAACAGCCGGTGGAAATCCGCGCCGGCCCCCGCGCCGGTCGATGAGCAAGTCGTCGAAATAAGCCTTGAGAGTCTCGGGCTCGCGCCACATCGCGGCGACGAGATTGGCCACCCGCGGGTAGAGTTCGCACAGCGCGTGCGGCTGTACCCGGCGCGGCAGCGCGTCGAGCCATTTCCGAGTGCTGGGCAGAAGGAACGCCACGGGCGAGGCCTTGCGTTGCTGCGTGAAGTCGACCGGAGCGTTCGGCGTGACCGGAGCGTTGCGTTCGCCCGAGTCCACCGGGCCCGCGATCGCATAGACGAGTGCGGCGTGGCGGCGGTAGATCGACGGCCCGGAGCTCATGCCGCCTCCTTGCGCCGACCGAGTGAATCCACTGCCAGCGCGTCGGCGGCTCGCCATGAGCGAACCGACGGCCCTTCGGGTCTTGAAGCTCCCGGCTCGCTCATGGCTTATTCAGCGGCAGGCGGTGCGGCGACTCGAACCACGAACAGCAACTCAGGTCGCGTGCGTGCGCAGGTATTCGCGTCCCTTGGCCGTCACCGTAACCACGCCCGCGACGCCCCGCTCGGCGTAACCGCCCGCAACCAAGGCGTCGACGATGTCCGATCGCTCGAACCGGACCGAAATGCCTCGGGCGCATCGGTTCAGACACTCGAGCTGCTCGCGCGTCAATCGTGGCGTGAACATTGCGACCTTGTCCGACGGATTGGCAGCGGAGGACGGCTTCGTTGCGCGGTCGTGGGTCATGGACGGGCTTGGCTCGATTAGGCCGCGATCATGCCACGGGCATAGCGCGGAGTCCGGGGCCGGCCGAACGAGTGGCGGCAATTGGGGGACTAACGATTTGTCATCAACAGCACTCCGGGGTAGCGCGGTTTGCGGTTGGGCGATCGTTCGTACCGGTGTTAGTAACTTGTCAAGATGTCCGGTTTAGGTAACACGCCATATGTCCGCTTTTTGATCGATGAGTAGCGGACCTTACGCAGCAGCTTTCGTTTTGATTTTGCGTTCCTTTCCGTTGACATCGTACTGAGCTAAGCAG
>DASVPH010000176.1:0-8333 GCA_036382945.1 Casimicrobiaceae bacterium | reverse complement strand
CCGCCCTCCTCGGTAATAGGATGAACTATTACCGTCGTCGGTCGTCTCGCATTCATCCGCATTTTGCTCGCAGCGCAATCCACGTGGGGGTATTTCAGAGGTTCCTTAAGTGCACTTCTTCTAGCCCTTGCCATCCATCTGCGCGAACACCTCCTCGGCCATGTGGAACGCCGAGTTCGCCGCCGGCACCCCGCAGTAGATCGCGCACTGCAGCAACACTTCCTTGATCTCGTCGCGGGTGACGCCGTTGTTGAACGCCGCGCGCACGTGCAGCTTGAACTCCTCCGGCCGGTTGAGCGCGACCATCATCGCCACCGTCAGCAGGCTCCGCGTACGCCGCGGCAGACCGGGACGGGTCCAGACCTCGCCCCAGGCGTAGCGCGTGATCAGCTCCTGGAACTCGGCGGTGAACGGATCCTTGCCCGCGGTGGCGCGGTCGACGTGCGCGTCGCCGAGCACCGCACGGCGGACGGTCATGCCCTTGTCATGGCGTTCGCGTTCGTCCATCGCCTCGCTCCGTCGGGGAAGTTTGCCTGCGGCCGGCTGCGTATGGCTTGATCTCGGTCAAGTCTGGGCAGCGCCGGGCGTTGCCTTCGTAGCCCGCCTCACGGCTTGTCCCCGCTGAGGAAGCCGAGAACCTCGGTGGTGAACCGTTCGGCCGCCTCGACGTTCGAGATGTGCGCGGCGTCGAGTTCGACCACGCGCGCGCCGCGAATGCGCTCGGCGAGCGCGCGCCCTTCCGCCGCCGGTGTCGACACATCGTGTGCACCGACGATGACGAGCGTCGGTGCGCTGATTCTTCCGATCGCGTTTCGCAGATCGACGTCGCGCACCGCCGCGCAGCAGCCGAGGTAGCCCTCGACCGGAGTGGCCGCGAGCATGTCGCGCATGCGCTGCCCCGTATCGGCCGCGCGCGCGCGGAATCCCGGCGTGAACCAGCGCTCGAGCACGCCGTCGGCGATCGCGGCGAGACCGCCCTTGCGCACGGCGTCGATCCGCGCGTTCCATGCCTCGCGCGTGCCGAACTTCGCCGCGGTGTTGGCGAGCACCAGCCGGTCGATGCGCTCCGGCGCGTGCGCGGCGAGCCACATCCCGGTGCCGCCGCCCATCGACACGCCGCAGAAGTGGGCGCGCTTGATCTTCAGCGCGTCGAGCAGGACGAGCACATCGCGTCCGAGCGTATCGAAAGCGTACGGCGCCGGGGTGGCCTCCGACGCGCCGTGTCCGCGCTGGTCGTAGCGCAGGATGCGCAAGCGCGCGCTGAGCGAGGGCATCTGCGCGTCCCACATCTCGAGGTTCGTGCCAAGCGAGTTGGACAGCACCACCACCGGCGCGTCCGCAGGACCGTCGATGCGGCAGTTGAGCTTCACGCGCTCAATATCAACGGTCGGCAGCGCCATCGCGCCCTCCAGGGTGCACGGCGAGCGCACGCGCGACCAGCCGCGGCGCCTGACCGAGATAGTTGCGCGGATCGAGCAACCGCGAGAGATCGGCGACCGACAAATGCGCGCTGACGCGGGGATCGGCAGCGAGCACGTCGCGCAGAGGCTTGCGCTGGGCGAGCGCGCGGGCGGAGGCCCCTTCCACCAGCGCGTGGGCCTCGCTCTTGCCGAGCTTCGCTCCGAGCGCGATCGCCACGGCTTCGGCGAGGATCAGCCCGCGCGTGAGATCGAGGTCGGAGGCCATCTTCGCGGCATCGACGTGCAGGCCTTCGACGATGGCGATCGCCTGCGCGAGCGCGCCCGCGGCGAGCGTGCAGATCTCCGGCAGCGTCTCCCATTCGGCGTGCCAGCCACCCAGCCCCCGCTCGTGCTCCTGCACCATCGCCGCGAGCATGACCGACACCAGCGCAGGAACGCGCGCCGCCGCGGCGAGTATCACGGCGGAGCCGACGGGATTGCGTTTGTGCGGCATCGTCGACGAGCCGCCGCGCCCGGGCGCCCCCGGCTCGGCGGCCTCGCCGACTTCGGTCTGCATGAGCAGCGACACGTCACGCGCCAGCTTGCCCAGCGTTCCGACGAGCAGGCCCAAGGTCGTGGCGACCTCGGCGATGCGGTCGCGCTGCGCGTGCCACGGCAGGTCGGGAAGCGCGAGGGCGAGCTCCTGCGCCAGCGCCGCGCCGACGTCGAGCCCGCGCTCGCCGAGCGCGGCGAGCGTGCCGACCGCACCGCCGAACTGCAGCGTCATGGCACGGGCACGAAGCTCGCCGAGCCGCAGGCGATGGCGCTCGACGGCGGAAAAGAATCCCGCGAGCTTCAAGCCGAGCGTCACCGGCGGTCCCTGCTGCAACCAGGTGCGGCCGGGCAACGCCGTGGCCGCGTGCGCTTTCGCCAGCCTCGCCAGCGCGGCGGCGAGCCGGGCGAGATCGGACTCGATCGTGGCGAGCGCGGCACGAAGCTGCAGCACCAGCCCGGTGTCCATCGCATCCTGACTGGTCGCGCCCCAGTGCACGTAACGCGCCGCGTCGGCATCGCGCGCGGCGACGAGCGCCGTCAACGCTTCAACCAGAGGAATCGCCGGGTTGCCGGCTTGCGCGGTCGCGGCGGCGAGCGCGTCGACGTCGAAGAGCTCGGCGCGGCACTGGTCGCCGATTGCCGCGGCCGCGGCGCCGGGGATCATGCCCGTGCTCGCTTCCGCTCGCGCGAGCGCGGCCTCGAAATCGAGCATCGCCTGCACCCGGGCGCGATCGGAGAAGATCTCGGACATCGCCTCCGTCGTGAACAACGGGTCGAGCAGACGTTGCAAGCGGCGCGCAGTCAAGAGCGCTTCCTCCTTCGCGTGGCGGATGCCACCGCCTAATGTACCGGGGAACGACGCATCTCTCGCCACGGCTTTACGCTTTTGCATAGCCCCGGGGTAAGCGAACGCGAGTCCCGGGACCCACGCACCAGGTTCGTACTTCCGGGCTCAGCCCGGGCTACACATCGAAGAACACCGTCTCGTCGGGCCCCTGCAGCCTGACGTTCCACTCGAGAGCGCTCTTGTCGGCCGCCGCGCGCTTCGCGATCAGCGTGGCGCGCCGCTCCGCGGGAACGAGCTTCAGCACCGCGTCCTCGGCGTTCGCCGGATCGTCGGGAAAGTACACGCGCGTGACCAGGTGCCTGAGCAGCCCGCGCATGAAGATCGTGACCGCGATGTGCGGCGCCTGCAGCGCGCCGCTGGGGCCAGGGACGCGCCCGGGCTTGATCGTCGCGAAACGGTAGCCGCCGTTGGCGTCGGTCAAGCTGCGGCCGAAGCCGCGGAAGAGCGCGTCGACCGGCTTGTCCTGCGCGTCCTCGGGATGCGCGTATTTGCCCTGCGCGTTGGCCTGCCAGATTTCGACGACGGCGTCGTTGACCGGCTTGCCGTCGCCGTCGGTCACGCGTCCGCAGAGCGTGATCCTCTCGCCGCCGACGCCCTCGGGCGCGAGGTTCTCGACGGCGAAACGTTCGAAGCCGATGCGGACGTAGGGTCCGACGGTCTGCGACGCGGTGGTGAGCAGACTCATGGCGCTCCTAGCTTGGCAGCCTAACTCCGTGTCGATTCCATCGGGGTGGCATCGCGGCCGCGCAGCACGATATCGAAGCGGAAGGCGAGCGCGATATCCGGAATCGTCGTCTCCCAGTCGAAGCTGGAGATGAGCCGCGCCTGCGCCTTTTCATCGGGGATGCTGGTGACCATCGGATCGTAAGGGATCAGTAGATCGCCGGGGAAGTACATCTGCGTGACCAGCCGCTGCGCGAGACCGATTCCGAACACCGAGAAATGCAGATGCGCGGGGCGCCACGCGTTGTAGTGGTTGCGCCACGGATAGGCGCCGGGCTTGATGGTCACGAAGCGGTAGCGCCCTTCGGCGTCGGTCAGCACGCGGCCCGCGCCGGTGAAGTTCGGATCGAGCGGCGCGGCGTGATCGTCGACCGCGTGCCGGTAGCGTCCCGCCGCGTTGGCCTGCCAGAGCTCGATCAGTGCGTGCGCCACCGGCCGGCTGTTCTCGTCGAGCAGGCGCCCGGAGACGACGATGCGCTCGCCGATCGGCTCGCCGTCGTGCTGCCGCGTGAGGTCGGCGTCGGTCGGTTTGACGTCGTCGTAGCCGAACACCGGGCCGGTGACTTCGGTGAGCGTGTGCGGGAGCAGGATCAGGGGCCGGGTGGGGCTGCGCTTCACCGTCGAGCGGTAGCCCGGATACAGGTACGGCGGCTGGGTGTCGAAGTACGGCCGGCGATAGCCGGTGACGCCGGTCACGAGGCCTTCCTCCTTCGGCTTGTTCATCGCGCTCTCGCTCCTCGTACGCCCGAGTCACACCCGCTCGATCAGCATCGCGATCCCCTGCCCCACGCCGATGCACATCGTGCACAGCGCGTAACGGCCGCCGGTGCGCTTGAGCTGGTAGAGCGCGGTCGTCACCAGCCGCGCGCCCGACGCGCCGAGCGGGTGGCCGAGCGCGATCGCCCCGCCGTTCGGGTTGACGTGCGGCGCATCGTCGGCGATGCCGTGGTCGCGCAGCACCGCGAGCGCCTGCGAAGCGAAGGCCTCGTTCAACTCGATCACGTCGATGGCGGAGAGCTTGAGCCCCGCCTTGCCGAGCGCCTTGCGCATCGCCGGCGCCGGGCCGAAGCCCATGATGCGCGGCGCCACACCCGCGGTCGCGGTGGCGAGCACGCGCGCCTTCGGGGCGAGATCGTATTTCTTCGCCGCGTCCGCCGAGGCGAGCAGGAGCGCGCACGCGCCGTCGTTGACCCCCGAGGCGTTGCCCGCCGTCACGGTGCCGTCGGGCTTGACCACGCCCTTGAGCTTGGCGAGCGCTTCGAGGCTCGTCTCGCGCGGATGCTCGTCGCGGGCGACCACCACCGGCTCGCCCTTTTTCTGCGGAATCGTCACCGGCACGATCTCCTCGGCGAGCCGCCCGGCCGCCATCGCCGCCGCGGTGCGCTGCTGGCTGCGCAGGGCGAAGGCATCCTGATCGGCGCGGGCGATCTTGAACTCCACGGCAACGTTCTCGGCGGTCTCCGGCATCGAGTCGATCCCGTACTTGGCCTTCATCAGCGGATTGACGAACCGCCAGCCGATGGTCGTGTCCTCGATCTTCGCCGTGCGCGAGAAGGCGCTCTCGGCCTTGGCGATCACGAACGGCGCCCGCGACATGCTCTCCACGCCCCCGGCGATCATGAGCGATGCCTCGCCGCTCTTGATCGCCCGCGCCGCAATCCCGATCGCGTCCATGCTCGATCCGCACAGGCGGTTGACCGTGGCGCCGGGGACCTCCTGAGGAAGTCCGGCGAGCAGCAGCGCCATGCGCGCGACGTTGCGGTTGTCCTCGCCGGCCTGATTGGCGCAGCCGTAGACGACGTCGTCGACCGCGGACCAGTCAACGCTTGCGTTACGCTCCATCAGCGCCTTGACCGGCACCGCCGCAAGGTCGTCGGTGCGCACGCTCGAGAGGCTCCCGCCGTAGCGGCCGAAGGGGGTGCGGATCGCATCGCAGATGAAGGCTTCGGGCATTCGCTCTCCGTATCCTTTCAGGCGGCGACCTTCGCCGTCGCATCGATGAGCGGAACGCGCACGATCCGCTCGAGCTCGGCGATCGACACCCCGGGCACCCTCTCGATCACCTGCAGGCCGCCCGGCGCGATGTCGAATATCGCGACGTCGGTGTACACCCGGTTCACGCAGCCGATGCCGGTCAGCGGATAGGTGCAGCGCTCGACGATCTTGCTCTCGCCGCTCTTGGTTTGCAGCTCCATCATGACATAGACGTGCTTGGCCCCGATCGCGAGGTCCATGGCGCCGCCCACCGCGGGGATCGCATCGGGCGCACCGGTGTGCCAGTTGGCGAGGTCGCCGGTGACCGACACCTGAAACGCGCCGAGCACGCAGATGTCGAGGTGTCCGCCACGCATCATGGCGAACGAATCGCCGTGATGGAAGTAGGCGCCGCCGGCGAGCAGCGTCACCGGCTGCTTGCCGGCGTTGATGAGATCCGGGTCTTCCTCGCCGGGCGCCGGCGCCGGACCCATGCCCAGGAGCCCGTTCTCGCTCTGCAGGAAGATCTCGCGGTCCTTGGGCAGATGATTGGCGACGAGTGTGGGCAGGCCGATGCCCAGGTTGACGTACGCGCCCTCGGCAATGTCGTGCGCGACGCGGGCGGCGAGCTGGTTGCGGTCGAGGCGTTGCATGAGTTCCAACGGGCGCGACGCCTCAGGCCGCGACGCGCATCGGCACCGCGACCGGCACCACGCGTCGGACGAAAATGCCAGGCGTCACGATCGCCTCGGGATCGAGCGCGCCGAGCGGCACCACCTCGCGCACCTGGGCAATCGTGCAACGGGCCGCGCTCGCCATGATCGGCCCGAAATTGCGCGCGGTCTTGCGATAGATGAGGTTGCCCCAGCGGTCGGCGCGGTCGGCTTTGATCAGCGCGAAGTCGGCGTGGAGCGGATATTCGAGCACATAGCCGCGGCCGTCGATCGTCCGCGTTTCCTTGCCCTCGGCCAAGAGCGTGCCGTACCCGGTCGGCGTGAAGATCGCGCCCAAGCCCGCACCGGCGGCCTGGATGCGGACCGCGAGGTTACCCTGCGGCACGAGCTCGATCTCGATCTCGCCCGCCCTGTACAAGCCGTCGAACACCCACGAATCGATCTGCCGCGGAAACGAGCAGATGATCTTTTTGACCCGCCGCGCCTTGAGGAGCGCCGCCACCCCGGCGTCGCCGTTGCCGGCGTTGTTGCTGACGATGGTGAGCTCGCGCGCGCCCTGCGCGATCAGCGCGTCGATCAGCTCGGCGGGCACGCCCGCGGTGCCGAAGCCGCCGATCATCACCGTTGCGCCGTCGGCAATGTCAGCGACCGCCGCGGCGGGCGATGCAACGATCTTGTTGACCATGGACTCCTCGGATGGCGCTCGCGACAACGTCGCTTGTCTTCGGCCGGCTCTTTTCTGATCGATTACCGCACCATTGTGCGTTCAACGGACAGTCTACGGAGCAGCGCTTGACGCGTCAAGGGCGATTATCGTTAAATGGTGCGGTTATCGCCCGACGATCGGGATTCTGCAATCCGATCTCCCAGCGAGCGCCGATGGCCAAGCCCGTGCCCGCAACTCGAACCCGTGTGGCCGCCCCCGCCGCCGCGAGCGCCAAGGCAGCGCCTGCGCACATCATCGCCCCGATTGCCGCCGCTGTCACACCTGCCGCCGAGATTCAGTCCTTCGCCGGCGATCCCAACTTCATGGCCTCGCTCGCCCGGGGGCTCGCGGTCATCCGCGCCTTCTCGCAGCAGCGGCGGCACCTCACCATCGCCGAGTTGAGCCAGCGCACCGGCATTCCGCGTGCGGCGGTGCGCCGCTGCTTGTATACGCTCGCCAAGCTGGGATACGTCGCCAGCGACGATGGTCGCACCTACGCCCTGCGCCCGCGCATTCTCGCCCTGGGCCATGCCTACCTCTCCTCGACCCCGCTCGCCAGCGCCGCCCAGCCGCTGCTCGATCAGATCACCGCCGAGCTGCACGAATCGAGCTCGATGTCGGTGCTGGAGGGCGACGAGATCCTCTACATCGCCCGCTCGAGCACGACCACGCGCGTGATGTCGATCGATCTCGGCATCGGCAGCCGCCTGCCGGCGTATTGCACGTCGATGGGGCGGATGCTGCTCGCCGGTCTATCCGAGCCGGAGTTGCAGGCGTACCTGTCGCGGGTGAAGCTCACGCGCCTGACGAGCCGCACCGTGGCCACCCCCGAGGAGCTCGTCGCCGTGCTCAAGGCCGTGCGCCGCAACGGCTAT
Source organism: Casimicrobiaceae bacterium (assembly GCA_036382945.1). GTDB lineage: Bacteria > Pseudomonadota > Gammaproteobacteria > Burkholderiales > Casimicrobiaceae > PALSA-1003. The sequence continues at coordinate 579 of DASVPH010000176.1, read as the reverse complement.
GCGCTGGTCGACCAGGAGCTCGAGATCGGGTTGCGCTCGATCGCGGTACCGGTGGCCGATCGCGAAGGCCGGGCCCTCGCCGCGCTCAACGTCGGCACGCAGTCCTCCCGCGTGTCGGTCGCCGAGATGGAGAGCCGGTTTTTGCCGCCGCTGCGCGCGGCCGCGCACGAGCTGGGACTGATGCTCGCGCGCTAGAGCGCGCGCTCGAGCACCTGCGCGACGTGCAGGGGTTCGCGTCGCGTGCCATCGCAAATCTGCCGGCGGCAACTGAAGCCGTCGGCGACGATGAGCGTCTTGCGCGCTGCGTTGCGCACCGCCGGCAGGAGCGCCGCTTCGCCCATCCGCATCGAGATGTCGTAGTGTCGCGCCTCGTAGCCGAACGCCCCGGCCATGCCGCAGCAGCTCGACTCCACCGGACGCGCAACAAGCCCCGGGATCCAGCTCAGGACGACCTGCATCGATTCCGCCAGCGAAAACGCCTTTTGATGGCAGTGCGCGTGCACCAGCGCCTCGGCCGCAACGGGCTGCAGCGCAAGCTCAAGGCGGAGCGCTTCGCGCTCGCGCGCGAGGAACTCCTCG
>DASVPH010000175.1:0-15185 GCA_036382945.1 Casimicrobiaceae bacterium | reverse complement strand
GCCTTGCGCTCGTGATCGAGCAGAGCCTGCGGCTCATCTGGGGCACGACCGGGCTGCCGTTCGCGATTCCCGATGCGCTGCGCGGAACGCTGCTCGCCGGCGATTTCATCTACTCGTATTACCGGCTTGCGGTGCTCGGCGTGTCGATCCTCGCCGTGGCCGGCAGCTGGCTGCTGCTCAACAAGACCGCCTTCGGCATGATCGTTCGCGCCGGCACGCGCGACCCGGAAATGGTGCGCGCGCTCGGCATCAGCCTGCGCCCGGCGCTGGCGGCGGTGTTCGCGCTGGGCGTGGGGCTGGCCGGCCTCGCCGGCGTGATGTCGGGACCGCTCGCCGGCGTCCAGCCGGCGATGGGCAGCGAGATTCTCACGCCGACCTTCGTCGTCGTGGTTATCGGCGGCTTGGGCAGCTTCTGGGGTGTCGTCGTCGCGGGCTTGCTCGTCGGCGTGGTGCGCGGCGTCACCGTGCTGTTCTATCCGCCGGCGGCGGAAGCGTCGATGTACATCCTGATGATCCTGGTGCTGCTCCTGCGCCCGCGGGGGCTCATGGGCGAGCGCTTCGAGAAATTCGAGTGAGGACGGAGCGGCCGCTGGCAATCTTCGCGCTCGCGCTCATCGCGCTGCCGTTCGCCATGCGCGCGGTGGGCATGACCGACAGCCTCGGCACCGAGATCGCGCTCTTCGCCCTGGTCGGGTTGGCCTTCAATCTGCTGCTCGGATACACGGGGCTCCTCTCGTTCGGTCACGGGCTGTTCTTCGGCTTCGCTGCCTACGCGGCGGCGCTGTCGCAGCGGCACTGGTTCCAGGAGAGCTTCGTATGGCCGCTCGCGTTCGCCGTCGCGGCGAGCGCGCTCCTCGGCCTTATCGTCGGCTTCTTCGTCCTGCGCAGGCGCGGCGTCTATTTTGCGCTGCTGACGCTGGCCTTCACGGCGCTCGCGTTCTTCATCGCCTTCCGCTGGACGGAGCTCACCGGCGGCGAATCGGGCCTGCGTGGGGTCACGCGCCCCACGTTCGGCGCGATCGACTTGAACGACCAGAGGGTGTTCTATGCCTTGAGCGCAATCGTCGTCTTCGCCGCGGCATGGATGCTGTTGCGGATCGTGCACTCGCCGCTCGGCAGCGTGCTGGTCGCGATCCGCGAGAACGAGGAGCGTGCGCGCTTCGCGGGCTATCCGGTCCAGCGTTACAAGCTCACCGCGTTCGTGATCTCGGCCGCGCTCGTCGGACTCGCCGGGAGTCTGTTCGCGTTCCTGAAATCGATCGTGTCCGCGGACACCGTGCACGTCTCGTTTTCCGGAGAGATCGTCGCCATGACTATCATCGGCGGCACGAAGAGCTTCCTCGGCCCGGCGCTGGGCGCGTTGTTCTACATCCTGTTCCGCGAGCTTTTGTCGGGCTACACCGATGCCTGGATGTTCTGGCTGGGGCTGATGTTCATGGCGTTCATCCTGTATTCGCCCGCGGGTCTGGTCGGGCTGGGCTCGCGCCTGTGGACCCACTACCGGAAGCTCTCGGGCAAGCACGATACCGAAGCCGCGGCGATGGCCGGCCGGCATACGCCGCAGCCGGGACAGGCTGTCCCCGAGTTTCTCTGCCGGCCGGCCGACGGGGCCGATGCCGTGGTGCTCGAGTGCGACGCGGTCAGCAAGCGCTACGGCGGGTTCGTCGCCCTGGACCGCACCCAACTGCGCCTCGCGGATCGCTCTCTGCACGCGCTGATCGGGCCCAACGGTGCTGGGAAGACGACGCTCTTCAATGTGATCTCGGGCTCGTATCCGGCCGACGGCGGGACGATCAAGCTCTCCGGCGAACGTATCGACGGCCTGCCCGCCAGTCGCGTGGTCCAACTCGGCCTGGCGCGCTCGTTCCAGATCACCAATCTCTTTCCGGCGCTCTCGGTCGGCGAGAATCTGCGGCTCGCCTGTCAGGCGCGCGATCCGGCCCGGCTCGCGTGGTGGCGACCGGTCTCGGCACTGGCGCAGGTCAACGCGGAGACGGCCGCGCTCGTTCGATTCCTCGGTCTAGAAGGTCTGGAGCGCGTGCCGGTGTCGAGCCTCTCCTACGGCGGGCAGCGTCTGCTCGAGATCGGCCTGCCGCTGGCAGCGCGCCCGCGGGTGCTGCTCCTCGACGAGCCGCTGGCCGGACTCGCCGCCGCCGAACGCGAGCGGATCGCGGCGCTGATCCGAAGCCTGGTCCCGCAGATGGCGATCCTGCTGGTCGAGCATGACATGGACCGCGTGTTCCAGCTCGCCGATCGCATCACGGCGATGAACGAGGGCCGCGTGATCGCCGAGGGCGGTCCCGCGGACGTGCGGGCGAACGCCGAGCTGCAGCGCGTGTATCTCGGCGACGGCGCGGTTCGGGCGGCAGCCACCAAGGTGGAGCGCGCGGAGGTGGTCGCCGCGCCGATCATCGAGGTCGACGCGATCAACACCTTCTACGGCAAGAGCCACGTGCTGCACGACGTATCGTTCCGCGTGCGCGAGAACGAAGTGGTGGCGCTGCTGGGCCGCAACGGCGCCGGCAAGACCTCGACCTTCAAGAGCATCATGGGCCTGGTGCGGCCCGCGACGGGACGTGTGCTCCTCGACGCGGAGCGCATCGACGACAAGCCGCCGGAGAAGGTCGCCCGCCTCGGGGTCGGCCTGGTGCCGCAAGGCCGGCGACTGTTCTCCGGCCTCACCGTCGCGGAGAATCTCGCGCTCGGCGCGCTGCGCCACGACGCGCGCAATTCCGGCGGTGTACACTGGGACCTGGCGCACGTGTTCGAAATCTTCCCGCGCCTGCGCGGCCGCATGCAGGTGAAGGCCGATCGGCTCTCCGGCGGCGAGCAGCAGATGGTGGCGATCGCGCGGGCGCTCTCGGGTCACGTGCGGTTGTTGCTGCTCGACGAGCCGTTCGAAGGGCTGTCGCCGGCGATGGTCGACGAGGTGTTCGCGGCGATCGAGCGCTTGCGGCGGCAGATCTCGATCTTGATCATCGAACACCACCTCGATCTCGTGCTTGCGCTGGCCGACCGGGCGGTGGTGCTCGATCGCGGCCATGTCAGCCACGAGGGGCCGTCGCAGCCGCTGCTCCACGATCTCGACTTTCGGAAGAAAATACTCTGGATATGAACGCAGTGGCCAAAGGAATGCGGGTGCTCGTCACCGCCGGCGCGGCCGGCATCGGCAGAGCGTTTGCAGAAGTCTTTACCGAAGCCGGCGCCAAGGTCTTCATCTGCGACGTGGACAAGGCCGCGCTCGAGGCGTTTCGCGCGGCGCGGCCGGACATCGGCGGCACGCTCGCCGACGTCGCCGATCCGAAGCAGGTCGACGCCCTGTTTGACGCCGCCGCGGCGTTTCTCGGGGGTCTCGACGTGCTCATCAACAACGCCGGCATTTCCGGGCCGACCGCGCCGGTCGAGGCCATCGACATCGCCGACTGGGACCGCACCATCAGCGTCGATCTGAACGGCATGTTCTATTGCACGCGCAGGGGCGTGCCGCTGCTCAAAGCCGCGGGCGGCGGCAGCATCATCAATCTCTCGTCGGTGGCGGGACGGCTCGGCTATCCGCTGCGCACGCCCTACGCGGCAGCCAAATGGGCCGTCGTCGGCTTCACCAAGAGCCTGGCCATCGAGCTCGGTCCCGCGAACATCCGCGTCAACGCTATCCAGCCCGGGATCGTCGAGGGCGATCGCATCGAGCGCGTGATCTCGGCCAAGGCCAAGGCGCTTGGGATCAGCTTCGACCAGTACAAGCAGCAGCTCCTGTCCAAGGTGTCGCTGCGGCGGACGGTGAGCCCGCTCGACATTGCCAACATGGCGCTCTTCCTCGCGACGGAGGCCGGGCAAAACATCTCGGGACAGGCGTTGTCGGTGTGCGGCAACGTCGAGTCGCTGGTCTGATGAACGCCGACACGATGAAGGTTGCGGTCGTCGGGGCGGGACTCATCGGCCGCTCGTGGGCCATCGTCTTCGCCCGTGCGGGCCATCCGGTCGCGCTACACGATGCGGACGCCGAGGCGCCGCGCCGGGGCTTGGTGCTGATCGACGACGCGCTCGCCGATCTCCACTCGGCGGGGCTCCTCGACGAGGAGCCCGCAGCGATACGCGCGCGCATCGCGCCGGCCGCGACGTTGGCCGACGCCGTCGCCGAGGCGGGCTTCGTGCAGGAGAACATCGCCGAGACGCTCGCCGCGAAACGGACCGTGTTCGCCGAGCTCGACCGGCTCGCCGCACCCGATGCGATCCTCGCCAGCTCGACCTCGACGATTCCGGCGTCGCAGTGGGGCGCCGATCTCGGCGGTCGCGCGCGCTGCCTGGTCGCGCATCCGGTCAACCCGCCGCACCTGGTGCCGCTGGTCGAGCTCTCGCCCGCGCCGTGGACTTCACCCGAGACGGTCGTGCGAGCGAAAGGGCTGTACGAAGCAGCGGGCCAGGTGCCGGTGGTCGTGCGCGCCGAGATCCAGGGCTTCATCCTGAACCGATTGCAGGGCGCGCTGCTCGCCGAAGCCTTCCGGCTCTACGCGGACGGCTACGCTTCCATCGAGGACATCGACAAGACCGTGCGCGACGGCCTGGGACTGCGCTGGTCGTTCATGGGCCCGTTCGAGACCATCGATCTCAACGCGCCCGGCGGCGTGGTCGACTATTGCGCGCGCTACGGCGGGCTCTATTACGAGATGGCCCAGACGCAGCAACCGCGGCGATGGGACGAGGCGCTCGTCCGTTGCATCGAGCGCGAGCGCCGGCAACATCTGCCGGCCTCCGAGATCGGCGCGCGGTCGATTTGGCGCGACCGCCGCCTGGTGCAGCTCGTCGCCCACAAGCGGCGCGTTGCGGACTAACTGCGCAAGGAGAGAAAACCATGGCAGCACGCCGCGACAAAGTCATCATCACCTGCGCGGTCACCGGCGCGATCCACACGCCGACGATGACGCCCTATCTGCCGATCGCCCCGGCCGAGATCGCCGAGGGAGCGATCGGGGCCTTCTAATGCCTAGATGCGGCGCTGAGCCGCGGTGACTCCGGCGCTGGTGGCGCAAGCCGGTCGTCGAGCGGTTCCCGGCTCGCGGCTGCGGCCGACACGCAACGTGCCCTCCCGGCACGATGGCGGGCCGGCCCGGCGGGTGGCGAGGCGCGAGCAGGCCAGGGTCGCTACCACGCCCATCAGGATCCCGCTGCGGCTTCGTGGCATTGCGCTCGCATGGCCGTTGTCGGGTCGGTTGGGTTCTCGCCGCTAGGAACGCGCGGCAGGCAGGCGAGCTCCCTCGCCAACGTCATGGGGAAGGGCCTAAGGACCGTCTCGGCTCTTCATTTCGGCCTCGATTTCTGGTAAGATCACCTCCATAAGTAAGAGAAATGGGCTCGACAGCCCATTTTTTTTTGGCTTCTTCGATTTTTGAGGCGATCGGGAGTGGCGGTGAGGGTGTCCGAGTTGTTGGAGCGCACGTTGCCCCCGATGGGCTACGAGATGGTCGACTGCGACCTGTCGGCGTCGGGCCGGCTGGTGCGCGTTTTCATCGACAAGCCGGGCGGCGTCGACGTCGAGGACTGCGCGGAAGTCAGCAATCACTTGACGCACCTGTTCGCCGCGGAGGGCGTCGATTACGACCGCCTGGAGGTCTCGTCGCCCGGATTGGATCGGCCGTTGAAGAAGGAAGCCGACTTCGTGCGCTTCGACGGCATGGAGGCCAAGCTCAAGTTGCGCGAGCCGATCGGCAATGCCCGGCGCGTCAAGGGTGTCCTGCGCGGGGTCGACGCCGGCGTGGTACGACTGGAAACCGCCGACGGAATGTACGCGATCCCGCTCGCCAATATCGACAAGGCCAGACTGGTACCGAAGATCGAGTGGAGAAACACGAAATGAACCGCGAATTGCTGCTTCTCGTCGACGCGCTGGCGCGCGAGAAGAACGTGCCCAAGGAGATCGTCTTCTCGGCGCTGGAGGCGGCACTCGCCTCCGCGACCAAGAAGAAGTACGCCGACAACATCGACGCCCGCGTGTCGATCAACCGCGAGACCGGCGACTACGAATCGTTCCGGCGCTGGACCGTCGTGCTCGACGAGGAGCACGAGGAGCCGGCGCACCAGATCGCGATCACCGACGCGGGGGCGCGCGACCCAGCGCTCGCGCTCGGCGACGTGGTCGAGGAGCCGCTCGAGCCGGTCGAATTCGGCCGCATCGGCGCACAGGCCGCGAAACAGGTGATCCTGCAGAAGATCCGCGACGCGGAGCGCGAGCAGATCCTCAACGACTTCCTGGAGCGGCAGGACAACCTCCTCACCGGCACGGTGAAGCGCATCGAGCGCGGCAACGTGATCGTCGAGTCGGGTCGGATCGAGGGCATGCTTCCGCGCGACCAGTTGATCCCGAAGGAGAACGTGCGGGTCGGCGACCGCGTGCGCGCGTACGTGATCAAGATCGAGGCGCAGGCGCGCGGGCCCCAGCTCGTGCTCTCGCGCATCGTTCCCGAGCTGCTGGTGCGGCTGTTCGAGCTGGAGGTCCCCGAGATCGAGGAAGGCCTGATCGAGATCAAGGCTGCCGCGCGCGATCCGGGCGTGCGTGCCAAGATCGCGGTGAAGTCGAACGATCCGCGGCTCGACCCTCAGGGCACCTGTATCGGCATGCGCGGCTCGCGCGTGACCGCGGTCACCAACGAGCTCGCCGGCGAGCGCGTCGACATCGTTCTGTACTCGGACGATCCGGCCAAGTTCGTGGTCAACGCGCTCTCGCCGGCCGAGATCTCGAGCATCTTGGTCGACGAAGAGAGGCACGCGATGGACGTCGTCGTCGACGAGGAGAACCTGGCGATGGCGATCGGCCGCAGCGGGCAGAACGTGCGGCTCGCTTCCGAGCTGACCGGCTGGGAGATCAACCTGATGGGGGTCGAGGAGTCGCAGCAGAAGCATCAGGCGGAGAGCGAGAAAATCCGTGCGCTTTTCATGCAGAGGCTCGACGTCGACCAGGAGGTCGCCGACATCCTGATCCAGGAGGGTTTTTCCACGCTGGAAGAAATCGCCTACGTGCCGTTGAACGAGATGCTGGAGATCGAGTCCTTCGACGAGGAAACGGTGAACGAGCTCAGGAGCCGCGCGCGCAACGCCCTTCTCACCGAAGCGATCGTGCGCGAGGAGAGCGTGGAGAACGTCTCCGAGGATCTGTTGAACCTCGAAGGTATGGATACCGAAACCGCGGGCCTGCTGGCCGAGAAGGGAATCACCAGCCGCGACGCGCTCGCCGATCTCGCCGTCGACGAGCTGACCGAGCTTACGGGGATGGCGGCCGAACGGGCGCAGGAGCTGATCATGAAGGCGCGCGCCCACTGGTTCGAGAACACCGGAGAGCCGCAGCAGGCTTAAAGCCTCGCATCCGACGAGGCTGGAGAATGAACATGGCGCAGACGACGATCGAGAAATTCGCGAGCGAGCTGAAGATGCCCTCGGGCGTGCTGCTCGAGCAGCTCGCCAAGGCCGGCGTGGCCGGCAAGAGGGAAGGCGACAAGCTCTCCGAGCAGGACAAGACGCGCCTGCTCGACTACCTGCGCAAGCAGCACGGCGGACAGGACCAGAAGAAGAAGATCACGCTCACGCGCAAGCAGACCTCGGAGATCAAGGCGTCCGACAGCACCGGCCGCGCGCGCACCATTCAGGTGGAGGTGCGCAAGAAGCGGATTTTCGTGAAGCGCGACGGCGCAGAGGCCGCGGCCGCTCCGGAGGAAGCCGCGCCGGTGCTGCCGGTCGTCTCGCCGGAGGAAGTCGCGGCGCGCGAGGAAGAAGCGCGCAAGGCGCAGGCGCTGATCGCCAAGCAGCAGGAAGAGCTCCAGAAAAAGCAGGAGCAGGCGGCCAAGCGCAAGACCAAGAAGGAAAAGGAAGCCGAGGAAGCGGCGGCGAAAGCGGCGGAGGCTGCAGCCGCGAAGGCAAAGGAAGCAGTGGCCGCGCAGCCGGTTGCAGAGGCCAGGCCGGAGGCGAAGAAGGAGGGCACGCTGCACAAGCCGGCGGCCAAGCCGGGGGCGAAGAAGGAGAAGCCCTCGCGCAAGCCGTCCGCGACCGCGTTCCAGGAAGAAGCGGCGCGGCGGCGCGCGCTGAAGCTGCGTGGCGACGCGACGGGCGGCGCGATCACGACCGCGTGGAAGGGGCCCAAGGGCGGCAAGCATCGGCACGAAGAGGGCGAGACGCCCGACGAAGCGATGCCGATGGCGGTGCCAGAACCGATCGTCCGCGAGATCTCCGTGCCGGAGACGATCTCCGTCGCCGATCTCGCGCACAAGATGTCGGTCAAGGCCGCGGAAATCATCAAGGTGATGATGAAGCTCGGCACGATGGTGACCATCAACCAGGTGCTCGATCAGGAGACCGCGATGATCGTGGTCCAGGAGATGGGGCACAAGGCGATCGCCGCGAAGCTCGACGATCTAGACGCGCTGCTCGCGGAGTCGGCGCAGGCGTCGACCGCCGAAGTGTTGCCGCGCCCTCCGGTGGTCACGGTGATGGGACACGTCGACCACGGCAAGACCTCGCTTCTCGACTTCGTTCGCCGCACGCGGGTGGCGAGCGGCGAGGCAGGAGGCATCACGCAGCACATCGGCGCGTATCACGTCGAGACCCCGAAAGGCGTGATCACCTTCCTCGACACGCCTGGCCACGAGGCGTTCACGGCCATGCGCGCGCGCGGCGCCAAGCTGACCGACATCGTCGTGCTGGTCGTCGCCGCCGACGACGGGGTGATGCCGCAGACCAAGGAGGCGATTGCGCATGCCAAGGCCGGCAACGTGCCGATCGTGGTCGCCATCAACAAGATCGACAAGCCGGAAGCCAATCCCGAGCGCGTCAAGCAGGAGCTGGTGACCGAAGGCGTGCTGCCCGAGGAATACGGCGGCGAAACGCAGTTCGTCCAAGTCTCGGCAAAGACCGGCAAGGGCATCGACAATCTCCTCGACGCCATCTTGCTCCAGGCGGAGGTGCTCGAGCTCAAGGCGCCGCGCGAAGCGATGGCGAAGGGGATTGTCATCGAGTCGCGGCTGGACAAGGGCAAGGGTCCGGTCGCCACCGTGCTGGTGCACTCCGGGACGCTCAAGCGCGGCGACGTCGTTCTCGCCGGCGCGGTGTTCGGCCGCGTGCGCGCGATGACCGACGAGACCGGCAAGAGCGTGCACAGCGCCGGCCCGGCGATCCCGGTCGAGATTCAGGGTTTGTCCGACGTTCCGCTCGCCGGGGAAGACGTGCTGGTGCTCGGCGACGAGCGCAAGGCGCGCGAGATCGCGCTCTTTCGCCAGGGCAAGTTCCGCGACGTCAAGCTCGCGAAGCAGCAGGCGGCCAAGCTGGAGAGCATGTTCGCCGAGGGCGGCGGGCAGGAAGTCAAGACGCTGCGGCTCATCATCAAAGCCGACGTGCAGGGCAGCTACGAAGCGCTGTCCACCGCGCTGGCGAAGCTGTCCACCGACGAGGTCAAGGTCAACATCGTCCATGCGGCGGTCGGCGGGATCACCGAGTCCGACGTCAACCTGGCGCTCGCGTCGAAAGCCGTCATCATCGGCTTCAACACCCGCGCCGACGTCGCCGCGCGCAAGCTCGCCGAGCACAACGGTGTCGAGATCCGCTACTACAACATCATCTACGAGGCGGTCGACGACGTGAAAGCGGCGCTGTCGGGCATGCTCGCGCCGGAGCGCAAGGAGAACCAGCTCGGCCTGGTGGAGGTGCGCGAGGTGTACAAGATCTCCAAGGTCGGAACGGTCGCCGGCTGCTACGTCCTGGAAGGGCTGGTACGGCGCGGCGCGAAGATCCGCGTGCTCCGCGACAACGTGGTTATCCACGACGGCGAGCTCGATTCGCTCAAGCGCTTCAAGGACGACGTGCGCGAGGTCAAGACGGGCTTCGAGTGCGGGCTATCGCTGAAGGGCTATAACGATATCCAGAAGGGCGATCAGTTGGAGGTGTACGAGATCGTGGAGGTCTCGCGGACGCTATGATGGTCGCCCCGGCGCAGGGCAGGGCCCAAGTTGGGGCGTAGAGGCACTGCACGCGACTTGGATCCCGGCCTTCGCCGGGATGACGCATGGGTCGTCGCCCCGGCGCAGGCCGGGGCCCAAGTTGGGTCGTGGAGGCACTGCGCGTAACTTGGATCCCGGCCTTCTCCGGGATGACGAATGGGTCATCGCCCCGGCGCAAGCCTGGGTCAAGAGCCGACAGAGCGCTTGAATGAAGAAACACTCGTCCCGCCCACAGCGCGTCGGCGACCAGATCCAGCGCGAGCTTGCGGATCTGCTCCGCCTTCACGTCAAGGATCCCCGCATCGGCATGGTGACCGTGACCGGGGTCGAAGTATCGCCCGGCCTGTCGCACGCGAAGGTCTTCGTGACCCACCTCGGCGGCCGAGAGAACGCGACCGGCATGATCGAAGCGCTGCAGCACACCGCCGGGTATCTGCGCAGCGAGCTCGCGCATCGGTTCGACCTCTACAGCGTGCCGCAACTGCATTTCGCCTACGACGATTCCACCGAGTCGGGCTTGCGGCTGTCGAAGCTGATCGACGACGCCGTCGCCGAAGACCGCAAGCATTCGAACCGGTGATCGAATAACGAGCCACGGAACCACACAGAAAGCTTCTTGATTTCCTGATGGACTGATCTGTCTGTGTCTCGAGTGCCTCCCGTGAATAGCACCGTAGCGCTTCGGGCCACCGCGACGCAGCGCGTGCCGCGCCGGCACGTCGACGGCGTGCTTCTCCTCGACAAGCCCCGAGGCCTCTCCTCCAACGCGGCGCTGCAACGCGTGAAGCGCTGGTATCGCGCCGAGAAAGCGGGCCACACGGGAACGCTCGATCCGCTGGCCACCGGGCTGCTCCCGGTCTGCTTCGGCGAGGCGACCAAATTTGCGCATCTGTTGCTCGACGCGGACAAGAGGTATCTCGCGACGCTGCGCCTCGGCGTAACGACGACGACCGGCGATGCCGAAGGCGAGGTCGTCGCCACCCGTCCCGTCACGGCTTCGCGCGAGGCTGTGGAAGAGATCCTGCCGCGCTTCGTGGGCCGCATCGCCCAGGTTCCGCCGCGCTACTCGGCGCTCAAGCGCGACGGCCGCACATACTACGAGTACGCGCGCAAGGGTGTGGACCTTCCGCGCATCGCGCGCGAGGTGGTGATCCGATCGATCGGGCTCCTGTCGTGGCGAGCGCCCGAGGTCGAGCTCGCCGTGCATTGCGGCAAGGGGACCTATATGCGCGCCCTCGCCGAGGACATCGGCGAGGCGCTGGGCTGCGGAGCGCATCTCGCCGCGCTTTCGCGCACCGCGGTCGGCGAGTTCACGCTCGCCTGGGCGTTGACGCTGGACGCGCTCGAAGAGCGCAGCGAACCCGAGCGCGACGCCGCGCTCCTGCCGGTCGATACGCTGGTCGTGCGACTGGACCGACTCGACCTCGCGCGCGCCGAGGCGACCTGCCTGGTGCAGGGCCGGCCGCTCATCCGCGGCGATGTCGGCGACGGCCTGGTGCGCGTCTATGCTGCGGGCGCGTTCGCGGGCGTCGCCGATGTGCGCGGAGGGGTGGTTCGAGCACGCCGCATGATGGCGCAACTGCAGCGGCGTGCGACTCCGGCATGAGTCGCGCGCGAGCACGCTAACGCGCTCTTATTACACACCTCTTGACAACGCCTCTTCTCTTTCTTAATTTCACTTGACACGCCGGGGGGGGGCGCTAATTTGTAGCGACGCGCGGCTCGATAGTTAAGCAGCGTGCGGCTAAATAACAACCAAGAACTTCTAGGGAGATCCTCATGCTGGCTCGCTACTGCGTGCGCGCAATGCGTGCTGCTCGCCCCAGGCCGGGGCGGCTCAGAACGTACACTCGCTGTTCTTGTGCTAACCGATGGTCGATCTTCTTTCGGCCTGTCGATTTTGCTCAGAATAGGTCTCGCTCTCGGGAGAGGTAAAGGAACAAAGAGCGACAAGTCACGCAGGGGGGGTTATGCAACTAGGTCGACGCGCTTCACGAATCGTGAGGGTCGCTTTCCTTTGTGCAGCGTTCATAGCGATCGCCTCGCCTGCGTCCGCGCAGGTCACGCCCAATGTCGTTGAATGCAGCATGACGCCGCAAGGCGTGATGTCCTGTTCATCATTCAACGGGTGGACATGCAGTGGAACAGCCTACCAGAAGACGTGCACGCCTGGGGGCCGCAACAGCGTCACGTGCACGGAGAGCACGCTCGGGATCATAAGCTGTTCCGGCACGACACCTTGTTACTCAGAAAATGGCGCATCTAAGTGCTACTGGGATGCCAATAGTCAGATAACCCATTCGACGCCCACTTTTGAGCCGACGATCGTGAACGGCACACGATCGAAAAACGTGACGTTCACAAACCGTCAACCCAGGGCCGACTTACACGATCGACGGGTTCTCGATCACCGGTGATTTTCAGATTACCGGTACGACTGGCTCCTGTACTTCAGGCAGCTCGGGAAGCTCGTGCACGGTAACTGTTGCGGGTACACCGCACCTGCCCGGCGTGCGCTCTGGAAGCCTATCGATGGCGACGAGCATCGGCACGGTGCGGGTCGCGCTCAGCGTCACGGGCACCGGGTTGGCGTCGCCGAACGCTGACGATAAGAACGCCGGGCTTAGAAGGACTCTCCGCGCTAGCTCGAAAAAGCCGAGGCCTCTGGCCCTTGTGTTCTCGGCGAAAGTTGGGTTGACGAACAAGACCTCACAGTCCTGCCCCCAGACTCAGACCTCGAACGACGGCCCGACGGACCCGACCAACGGCACCGATACTCAGAACGACAATTCCAACCCCGACCCCGACGAGGATGCTCCCACTTGGGACGGCGGCTTGGATGATCCCACCGGGGACGGGGGCTTGGATGCTCCCACCTGGGACGGCGGCTGGACCGGTGGCGACGGCGGCGGGACCGGGGGCGGCGGTGGCGGCGGTGACTTCTGGTCGGAAATAGACTATGTCGGCGACCCTGCCCCCGCGGCACCCGGCAACATGCTCGCCTTGGCCGACGACATCGGCAGCGACGTCGACCCTTCGCTCGGCGCCTTCGTGGTCGATCCGACGCACGCCGCCACCGGCAACAAAGTTCACGCTCAGACGGACCTCCGAGCCTGGTATCCGAACCCCCTCACCTTCGTCCGGACCTATAACGCGTTCGGCTTCAACTCGGCGTCATTGATCGGTCAGAACATCGGGGTTGGTTGGCATAGCAACTGGGACATGTCGGTTGCGATGGCATCCGACGGGACGCATGCGACCGTCGTTGGCGGTGACGGAAAGTCCTACCTGTTTAGTTACAACTCCAGCAACGGGAAGTGGAGCAGCGATCAGGATGTCGCCGCGACGCTCGTGCAGATCAAGGATGGCAATGGCTACGCCACCGGCTGGACCCTGACGCTTCCAAACGGCAACGTCGAGAACTACGACGCGCTGGGGCGACTGACCGGGCTCACCGTGCTCGGCGGTCCGGCTGCGAGCTATGCATTGACTTACGACTCGTTGGGTCGGCTGCAAACGGTAAGCAACGGCCTCGGGCGGCAGATCAGCTTCAGCTACGATTCCAACAGCCGCGTCGCAACGCTCGTCGATCCGAACAGCGGCACCACGACGTACTCCTACGACAGCTCGGGCCGGCTCACGAGCGTGACGCGCGCCGATTCCCGCACGCGGCAATACGTGTACGGCAATACCACGTGGCCGTTCGCGATGACCGGCGTCGTCGACGGCATGGGCACGACCTACGTGACGTTCGCCTACGACACCCACGGCCGCGTATCGACCAGCCTTTTCGCCGGCAACGTCGGCGGCGGATCGATCTCCTACGGCACGAACGAATCCGACTTTACGGATTCGGTCGGCACGGTGTGGTCCAAGACCTTCGCGACCAACAATGGCGAGACAGAATTGCTCAGCGATACGGCACAGTGCTCCGGCTGCCCGACGCAGCCGGCGCAATTTGCCTATGACTCGCTCGGCTATCTCACCAGCTACACCAACCGCAACGGCATCCAGACGACGTACAGTTACGACACGCGAGACCCCAGGCACCTGCCGACCCAAATGATCGAGGCGGTGGGCCTGCCGGAGCAGCGGACGACGAATATGGTCTGGCACGCGAGCCTGCCGCTTCGGACGCAAATCACCAATGCGGATAACGTCGTCAACTACCAGTACGACGCCAACGGGCGGATGACGCAGCAGTCGATCACGGCCAATTCCGTTACGCGTACGGTGACGTACAGCTACAACGCGCAAGGCCTGTTGAGCCAGGTCGATGGGCCGCGTACCGACGTGAGCGACGTGACGAGCTACACGTATGACTCGCTTGGGAATCTCTCGACCGTCACGAACGCGCGCGGGCAGATCACGACCTACTCGCAGTACAACGGTCTCGGCGAGCCCCAGCGCATCGATTACCCCAACGGCACGACCCGCACTTTGACCTACGACGGGGTCGGCCGGGTGCTCACCGACACCTACGCCGGGAACACGAGGACGTACACCTACGACGCCAACGGCAAGCTCTCCTCAGTGTCGACCTCGGACGGGCATTCGACGACGTACACCTACGACTCGGCTCACCGCCTGACGGACGCCACCAACAACTTCGGAGAGCACATCCACTACACCCTCGACGCCACGAACAAGAGAAGGCGGCAGCCGACGAAGATCGACAAGTACGACGCCGCCAACAACCTCGTGGCGTCCGCGACGATTGTCTACGACGGCATGGGCCGCGTGAAACAGACCAAGGATGCGCAGGGACGGATCACGTCGTACGTCTATGACGGCCACGGCAACCCGACCAAGGTGACCGACCCGCTGAGCAACATCGTGCAGCTCGCCTACGACGGCCTGAACCGGCCGACGTCCGTCACCGATCCACTGCTGCACACGATCGGACTGACCTACGACGCGGCTAATCGCCTGACACGATTTACCGACCTCAACGGCAGGGCCACGCAATACACGTACAACGGTTTCGGCGACAACACCTCACTCGCGAGCCCCGACACCGGAACCTCTTCCTACACCTACGACAAGGCGAGCAACACGCTGACCAAGCTTGACGCCCGCGGCAAGACGGCCACCTTCAGCTACGATGCGCTGAGCCGCGTCGCTCAGGTCACGTTCGCCGACGGTCAGGGCGTCACCCAGACCTACGACGTCGCGCCGAACGGCGTGGGCCGGCTCGCCTCGATGACCGAT
>DASVPH010000174.1:0-2607 GCA_036382945.1 Casimicrobiaceae bacterium | reverse complement strand
CCGGCGCGACGACGCTCTCGTTCCAATACAACGGCTTCGGGCAGCGGATCACGCGCTGGGACAGCACGGCCAACAGCGGCACGATCTGGCTCTATGACGAGGCGGGAAGAGTGCTCGGCGAGTACACGTATCCCGGCGGCGTTGCAGTGCAGGAGCTGATCTGGCTCGGGAATACGCCGGTCGCCGTCGCGGGAGCGATGCCGACGAGCTACGGCGTCGGCTACATCTGGACGGACCACCTGAGCACACCGCGCGCGATCACCAACGCGAGCGGGCAACAGCTCTGGCAGTGGGACAGTGCGCCGTTCGGGGAGACTGCGGCAAATGGGAATCCGAGCGGGCTCGGTACGCTGACGTTCAACCATCGCTTCCCCGGCCAGTACCTCGACGCGGCGAGCAACCTGAGCCAGAACGGCGCGCGGTTGTATGATCCACAGATCGGACGGTATATCCAGAGCGATCCGATTGGCCTAATGGGAGGCGTCAATCCGTATCTGTACGTGAAAGCGAATCCGATTTCAGCCTCAGATCCGAGCGGTCTCCGATTTGTTTCCATAGGGGACACGGTGGACTTCGGCCCGAATCCGGGCGCGCCGCCACCACCGGATTCTAGCGGTTGGACTTGGAACGATCCGTCAGGTTACTTCTTGATCATTGGCGCGGGCGCGGCAATAGGTGGTGCGGTGGCGGGTGGGGTGGCTTTGGCTGGAGGCGCGGTCTTGATGGGGGATGCAATCATGGGCGGGGTAACTCTCGGCGCCGCTGTTGGGTCGCTTTTCGCAAGTGGCACTGCAGCGTACAACTACTACACGAACCAAACGTCCACGAATCAATCTTCCACCACGAACCAATCGTCGCCAAACACAAGCCAGGAGAACTCGCCGCCAACGGACCCGTCATCTGGATCGCCCTCTCAGGGGACGTTGAGCTGTCCGTAGGCAAGGAAGATTCCAATGCCGAGCAAACTGTTGGGTGGGGGCGAGAAGCTCCTTCTTAATAAGCGAAGGTTCCTGGTTGTTATAACGCTTGCCTTTGGAGTTCCGCTTTGGGCATCGGCGATTCTAATCTTCAGGCGACTCGCTGACGTATCGTTTGTGTTGTTTGAGGCTCTGTTGGCGCTCGTTTGCGGTTTTGTTTTCGCGCTCCTCCTGTGGTGGTATCTGAAGCCACATAGGATACGCGCGGAACAGAGACGAAGCGGATCGGATGTATAGCAAAGCTCGCGTACCTCGAGTGACTGTACGCTGGAGAGCGAACGCCACTGGGTCGCCGTTTTCGCGGGGGCGACAAGATCAATCACACCCCGAGTTAGAGCTTGTGCACGAGCTCGTTGTTCGCGAGCTCGTCGCGCGAGCCGCCTTCGTATTCGATCTTGCCGTGGACGATCACGTAGCCGCGGTCGGCGATGCTGATCGCCTGGTGGAAGTTCTGCTCGGCCATGAGCACGGTGAGCCCATAGCGCTCCTTGAGCTCGCGGATCTTGTCGATCGTGTGGATGACCAGGATTGGCGCCAGGCTGACCGAGGGCTCGTCGATCAGCAGGATCTTCGGCGCGGTCATGAGCGCGCGCGCCAGCGTGAGCATCTGCTGCTCGCCGCGGCTCATGCTCCCCGCGAGCTGGGCGCGGCGCTGCGCCAGTATGGGAAAGGTCTCGAAGCAGAACGCCAGGTTGCGGGCCATCTCGGCGCGAGCCGTGCGCCGATACGCGCCGAGCAGGAGGTTTTCCTCGACCGTGAGGCGTGCGAACAATCGTCGTCCTTCGGGCACCAGCGAGATCCCGAGGTCGACGGTGTCCTCCGGAGCCATGCCGGCAAGATCGTGCGAGACGCCTTCGATCGTCGCCGTGATGCGCCCGGAGCTCGGGCGCACGATGCCCATGATGCATTTCATGAGGGCGCTCTTGCCGTTGGCACCGAGGAGCGTGACCGTCTCGCCGTCGTTCACACCCAGCGAAATGCGCTCGAGCACGCGCACCGTGCCGTAGCCCGCGGAAGCGTTCTCGATGCGGATGCTATCGGCCAAGGTAGGCGATGACCCCTTCCATGTTGCTCGCCACGGCCTGCGGATCGCCGTCGGCGATCTTGCGTCTCGCGACGAGCACGGCGACGCGCTCGGAGAAGCGCATCACCGCGCGCATGATGTGCTCGATCATGATGACGGCCACCCCCTGCGCCTTGAGACCGGAGAGCAGGGCGTGTAGTGAATAGGGTCCAGACCACGGTTTCCCACCGCCGCCACTTTCGTTAGCCTGTAGGCTACCCCTGATTCTCGGGGCAAGAATGGCGCTCAGTGCATTACCGCGAGCGCTTGCTGGCTGCGACGCGGCCGGCTGACGGACCCGAACAGCAACGCGACGCAATACACGTCACCTACAACGGCTTGGGCGACAACACCCAGCTCGCGAGCCCGGACACGGGGACCTCTTCCTACACCTACGACAAGGCGAGCAACACGCTGACCAAAGTCGACGCCCGCGGCAAGACGGCCACCTTCAGCTACGATGCGCTGAGCCGCGTCGCTCAGGTCACGTTCGCCGACGGTCAGGGCGTCACCCAGACCTACGACGTCGCGCCGAACGGCGTGGGCCGGCTCGCCTCGATGACCGAT
>DASVPH010000173.1:0-62609 GCA_036382945.1 Casimicrobiaceae bacterium | reverse complement strand
CCATGATCGTCGCCCCCAGCTCGCCCATCGATAGCGCGAAGCACAGGCCTGCGGCCGCCACCAGAGACGGCGTGATCAGCGGCAGCGTCACTCGGAACAGCACGTAGGCCGGCCGTGCGCCCAGGCTCGCGGCCACCTGCTCGAAGTGTACCGGGAGCCTCGCCAGTCCAGCCGCTACGCTGCCGTAGGCGAATGCCGTGACCAGCACGACATGGGCGATGAGAACGATAGATGCGGTTCCGTTCAACAGCAACGGGGGGCGGCTGAACGCGACCAGCAAACCAAGACCCACCGAGACGGACGGTACGGCAATCGGCAGCAGGAAGAGCGTGCTCACAACCCGTCCGGCACGCCCGCGCATGCTGCGCATGGCGAGTGCGGCCCAGGTGCCGAGCAGGAGCGCAACGGCGGTCGCGATCAGACCCGTCAACAGACTCGTGAGCAGCTCTTCGCTCGCGTTGCTGCGTACTGCGTCGGCGAGATGACGCAGCGTGAGATGGCTCGGCAACACGTCGTTCCACTGGCCCGCGACGCTCGCCGCGCCGACCATCAGCAGCGGCAGGCCGAAAACGGGCACAAAGAGCACAGTGAACAGGCTCCACGCCAGCCAGCGGCCCAGCCTAGAGGACAGAAGCACGGCCGCCTCCGGTGCGCGACAGCAGGTAACGGTAGAGCGAAAACAGGCCCACCGACAGGACGATGTTGACCACGGCCGCGACGCAGCCCGCCGTGTAGTCGAACTCCTGAATCGCCTTGCCGTAGATCACCATCGGCAGCGTAATGACGCCTTTGGCGCCGATGAACAGGACGATCCCGAATTCGTTGAGCGTCAGCAACAGGCACAAGCTGCCGCCGGCGAGCAGCGCGGGCACAGCCTCGGGGAAAATGATTTCGCGGATGATCCGGAACGGCCTTCCGCCAAGGCTGCTCGCAACCTCGATCAGTGCCGTGTCCAGATGCGAGAACGCGGCGAGCAGCGGGCGCATGATGAACGGCGTATAGAACGTGATCTCGGCGAGGATCACGCCCCATTTGGTGTACACGAAATCGATGGGCGGTTGGCTCGTATGCAGTAGGTCCATCAAGATGAAATTGAAGGCGCCCGCGGACCCGTACAGGAACGTAAACGATAGCGCGATCAAAAACGACGGAAACGCCAGGATCGTGTCGATGAAGCCGCTCACCACGCGAGCGCCCGGAAACGGCACGAACGACACGATCAGGGCCAGCACGAAGCCGAGCACGAGGCACCCGATCGTCGCCAGCCCCGCGATCTGGATCGTTCGCAGCAACGCGCCGCGAAACAGCGACGAAGTGAGCATCGCCGTATAGGGCGCAACGCTCACCGGGCCCGCGTCTCCCGTCAGCGACTGCTTGATGATGAAGAACAATGGGTAGAAGAAGATTCCCGCCAGCACCAGCAGCGGCGCGAGCACCCACAAGCCGCCTGACGCCGTCTTTCGCGGGGCGGCGCGGCTGCCTGGCTCGACTTCGAGAATCGCCGTGGCCGGCATCGCCACGCCTTAGCGCCGATCCGCGCTTGAATCGGCGGCAGACGGCGCGCTCGGCACGGCAAGCAGTGTCGCTTCGTGCATCGAGAAGTGCAGCGACACGCGTTGGCCGCGCCGCGGCGGGACGCGCAGGGGTCGGCTGTCGGCGCACAGCTCGATGCCGTCGACGTCCAGATACAGCCGGTGGGCGGAGCCGCGCCACTGTACTTCGGTGACCGTTCCCTCGATCGTGTTGCCGGCCGCCGGATGGGGCTCGAGGCTGAGCGCATGCGGGCGGATGCATAACATGCTTGTTTGCCCCGCTCGCACGGCGTTGAACGCCGTGACCTCGAGCCGGCGTGGGCCGAGCCGCACCCATGCCTGCTGCTGGGCATGATCGCAGCGCTCGACGGTCACCGGCAGCAGGTTGGCATTGCCGACGAAGGCGGCGGTGAAGCGCGAGGGGGGGCACTGGTAGAGCGACTGGGAGCTGCCGACGTCCAGCAGGCGGCTCTCGTTCATCACCGCGATGCGGTCCGCGAGCGTGAGCGCCTCGATCTGGTCGTGAGTCACGTAGAGGATGGTCACGTCGGGCAGCTCGCGGTGCAGTCGCGCGATCTCCTTGAGCATGCCGCTGCGAAGCTGGGCGTCGAGCGCCGAAAGGGGCTCGTCGAGCAGCAGCACCTTGGGACGGATGGCGAGCGCGCGGGCGATCGCCACGCGCTGCTGCTGCCCGCCCGAGAGCTCGTGCGGATAGCGCCCGGCATACGCCGCCATGCCGACAAGGTCCAGGCACTCGCGCACACGCTTTGCGATCTCGGCCCGCGGCGCGCCGCCCGCGCGCAGGCCGAAGGCGACATTCTGCTCGACCCGCATGTGGGGAAAGAGCGCGTACTGCTGCACCACCATCCCGATGCCGCGGCGATAGGGCGCCATGCGCGTGACATCGACCTCGCCCAGGAAGATGCGGCCGCGCGCGAGCGTGACGAACCCGGCCACCGCGCGCAACGCCGTGGTCTTGCCCGAGCCCGACGGGCCCAGCAAGGCCATGACTTCGCCGGGCTCGACGTCCAGGCTGAAGTCGGCCAGCGCCACGGTGCGCCCGTAGGCCACCGTGACGCCTTCGAAGCGGATGCCCGGCCGTCGCCGCGCGGTAACGCCGCGGGCGCTGTCTGCCTCGGGTGTCGCCGGCGTGAGCTTCCCGCTCAACACGGAATGCAAACCCATCAGCTCCCGGTCACCTCGTGCCAGCGCGCGACATCCTTCGAGAGATCTCGCAACACCGCGTCCCAGTCCGGCGTCCAGACGGTGACGCCTTCCATGAACCTCTGCAGCTGCTTGTAGTTGCCATCGGTCGGCGTTACGTCGGATCGGACGGGCAGGCCGCGGGCGATCGAGCTCACCGTCTCCTGGGCCTTCTTGCTCAACAGGAAATCGATGAGCTTCTTGCCGTTCGCGGCGTGAGGAGCGCCTTTTACGAGGCCAATGTAGTACGGGAGCGAGAACGTCGTCCGCTGACCCTTGGCGTCGGCCGGCCAGAAGATGCGCAGGTTCGGATTGTCCGCCATCTGCGCGAAGTTCATCTGCAGGTCGCCGTTCGCGACGTAGAGCTCACCTTTGTTGACCTTGGCCGCGAGCTTGCCGGTGGACGAGGAAGGGCCGACGTTGTTCGCCTGCAGTTTCTTCAGGTAGTCGAAGCCGGCGTCCTTGCCTCCCATCGCGTGGAAGACGAGCACCATCAGCGCCGTGCCGTCGCCCGCCTGGCCGGGCGTCGAGTACTGGATCTTGCCCTTGTACTTGGGATCGAGCAGCTCGTCCCAGGTCTTTGGCGGCCCCTGCAGCGCGGAGCCGTTGTAGATCAAAACGAAGTAGTTGTTGACTAGCGGATACCAGTGGCTCTGCGGATCGCGCGTGCTGGCCGGAATCGCCTTGACGTCGGCCGGCGTATACGCTTCGACGATTCCGTCCGCGGTGGCCTTCTGCATGAACGGCGGCAGGGTCACGATCACGTCGGCCTGCGTGTTCGTCTTCTCGCGCTCGACCCGGTTGATCACCTCGCCGGAGCCGCTTTCGATGTATTGCACTTTGATGCCGGTTTCCTTGGTGAACGCCTCGAACTGCGTGTCGTACCAGTTGGGCTTGCCGTCGCGCAGTCCGTCGGCGCTATAGATCGTGACGACATTCTGGGCCCGCGCCAAGCCAGTGGCGAGCGCCGCCACGGCGAGCGCAAGGGCCAGAAGTACGGAAGAGCGCCTCATCATTTCCTCCCTTGGTGAAGTTCATCGAACAACGCAAATCCACATGCGCATCCGCGTTCTCGCCCGATGCGATGTCATCCTACACTCAGGGCGCAACCCCAGGCCAGCGCGGCGTGCCCCCGCGACACGCACGGGCTGCGCGTCAGTCGTGCCGCTCATTGTCTGCGCCGGCATGTTGCAGATTGTTGACAATCTACACCGTCTGCGTCAATCATTGCAAGCATGGTGTCCCCATTCGCTCCTGCGGCGCCGCGACCGGAAACGGGCGTGCACGCGCCGACGACCCACGCGCTCGCCCTCGTGCGCACGAACTCGCTGCCCGGCCTCGTGCGCCACGAACTCGAACGCTTGATCCTCGCCGGAGACCTCGGCGCCGGCGAAAAGCTGACCGAGGCCGCGCTCGCCGCCCGGCTCGGCGTCTCGCGTGGCCCGGTGCGGGAGGCGTTCCGCGCCCTCGAGGAGACGGGGCTGGTCCGCATCGAGAAAAACCGCGGTGTTTTCGTTCGCCGCATCAGCGTCGAGGAAGCCGACCAGATCTACGAGGTAAGGGCGATCCTCGACGAATGGATCGGGCGCCGCCTGGCGCAGATCGCCACGGCCGAGCAGATTCGCACGTTGCAGGCGCATGTCGAGCGCATGGACCGGGCCGCCGCCAAGCGCGACGTCGACGGCTATTACCACCTGAACCTGGACTTCCACGATCAGCTCGTCAGCGCTTGCGGCAATTTGAAGCTCCTGGCGACCTATCGCCGGCTGGTCAAGGAGCTGTCCCTGTACCGCCATCAGACCCTCGCCCGCGGCCAAGCGATGAGCGTCTCGACGCGCGAGCATCGCGAAATCGTCGAGCGAATCGCGGCGAGGAACCCTGCGGCGGCTGGCAAGGCGCTGCTCGATCACGTTCTGGCGGGCCGCGAGCGCATGCATCGGACCCAAGCCGCTGCCCCGTCTGCGGCGCGACGCCGAGCCGCCGCGGATTCGCGCCGGAGCCGCTGATGCCCCCCGGCTCACTCACCGTCAACGGCCGCGAGTACCGCTGGCCGTCGCGGCCTGTGGTCGTGGTCTGCATCGACGGGTGCGAGCCCGATTACATCAACCAGGCGATCGCAGCTCGCGCGGCTCCTTTCCTGGCCACGCTCGACGGCCGCGGCACCTGCCTCACCGCCGACTGCGTCTTACCCTCGTTCACCAACCCGAACAATCTCTCGATCATCACCGGCGTACCGCCCTCCGTGCACGGCATTTGCGGCAATTACTTCTGGGACCGGGAAGCCAACGCCGAGGTCATGATGAACGATGCCAAGTACCTGCGCGCCGGGACCATCCTTGCGGCCTTTGCCGCCAGGGGCGCCAAGGTCGCCGTCGTGACCGCCAAGGACAAGCTGCGCAGCCTACTGGGGCACCGGATGCAGGGAATCTGCTTCTCCTCCGAGAAGGCGAGCGAGGTCACGCGCGCGAACAACGGTGTGGAAGACATCCTCGACCTGGTCGGGATGCCGCTGCCCGCGGTCTACAGCGCGGCGCTCTCCGAATTCGTCTTCGCCGCCGGCGTCAAGCTGCTGCAGCGTGAGCGGCTCGACCTCGTCTATCTTTCGACGACCGACTACGTGCAGCACAAGGCTGCGCCGGGCACGCCGGCCGCGAATCGGTTCTACGCCATGATGGACCGGTACCTCGAGCAGCTCGACGCGCTCGGCGCGGCGATCGTCATCACCGCCGATCATGGCATGAACGCAAAGACCGACGCCTTCGGCCGGCCCAACATCATCTATCTCCAGGACGCGCTCGACGCGTGGTACGGCGCAGGCGTGACACGCGTGATCCTGCCCATCACCGACCCCTATGTCGCGCACCATGGAGCCCTCGGATCCTTCGCTATCGCCTATCTGCCGCCCGAGCGCGTCGCCGACGCGGTGGGGCGGCTCGCCGCGCTCGCCGGCATCGAGCTCGTGCTGCGCCGCGCCGAGGCTGCCGAGCGGTTCGAGCTTCCGCCGGACCGCATCGGCGACCTGGTCGTCGTGTCCGAGCGGCTGACCGTGCTGGGCAGCAGCACGGCCAGACACGACCTGTCCGGACTCGACGCCCCACTGCGCTCGCACGGAGGCATTTCGGAGCAACGCGTGCCGCTGGTCGCGAATCGACCTCTCGCGGCGAGTGTCCCGCGCGGCAGGTGGCGCAATTTCGACGCCTTCGACCTGGCGCTCAACCATCTGCAATAGGCGACCCATGAGCATGCTGGCGGAACTGCCCCGGATACGGCACGGCCGCGTCCTGCACGAGAAGATGCGCATCGCCGGCAGGCTCGTCGGCACGGATCGCGTCATCGAGGTGGCGAATCCCTACACCGGCGCGATCGTCGGCACCGTGCCGAAAGCGAGCGTCGACGACGTGCGCCACGCGCTCGCGATCGCGAAAGCGTTCAAGCCGAAGCTGTCTCGCCACGACCGCTACCGGATCTGCGCCCGAGCGATCGAGCTGATCCGCGCACGCAGCGAGGAGATCTCCGACCTCATCACCGCCGAATCGGGCATCTGCAAGAAGGACTCGGTCTACGAGGTTGGACGCGCCTGCGATGTGTTTCTCTTCGCCGGCAACGCCGCGCTGCACGACGACGGACAGATCTTCTCATGCGACCTTACCGCGCACGGGAAAGGGCGCAAGGTGTACACGCTGCGCGAGCCGCTGCAGGGGGCGATCTTCGCGATCACGCCGTTCAACCACCCGCTCAACCAGGTCGCGCACAAGGTCGCACCTGCGATTGCGACCAACAACCGCATGGTGCTCAAGCCGACCGAGAGGACGCCGCTGTCCGCACTTCTGCTCGCCGACATCCTCTACGAAGCGGGACTGCCGCCGGAGATGTTGTCGGTGGTGACCGGCGACCCAAAAGAGATCGCCGACGAGATGCTGACGCACCCGGACGTCGATCTCGTTACCTTCACCGGCGGTGTTGCCGTCGGCAAGTACATCGCAGCCAAGGCTGCGTACAAGCGTTACGTGCTCGAGCTGGGGGGCAACGACCCCCTGATCGTGATGGAGGACGCGGACATCGACGAAGCGGCGACGATCGCAGCCGCGGGGTCGTACCGGAACTCGGGGCAGCGCTGCACGGCGATCAAGCGCATGCTCGTTCAGGAGTCGGTCGCCGACCGCTTCGTCGAGGCGCTGTTCGCGCGGACGCGCGAGATCAAGTACGGCGATCCGGCCGATCCCGCCACCGACATGGGCACGCTCATCGACGAGGCAGCCGCGCGCTCGATCGAGGAGCGGGTTAACGATGCGGTCGCGCGCGGGGCGAAGCTGCTCTACGGCAATGTCCGCCGCGGCGCGCTGTACTCGCCCACCGTGCTCGATGCCGTGACGCCGGACATGCCGGTGGTGAGATACGAGACGTTCGGCCCCGTCTCGCCGGTGATCCGGTTCGCGACGATCGACGAAGCGATCCGCATCGCCAACGGGACCGACTACGGGCTCTCTTCGGCAGTGTGCACCAACCGTCTCGATTACATCACGCGATTCGTCTCCGAGCTCAACGTCGGCTCAGTGAACGTGCGCGAAGTACCGGGGTACCGCCTCGAATCGACCCCCTTCGGCGGCATCAAGGATTCCGGGCTCGGCCACAAGGAGGGCGTGCAGGAGGCACTGAAGCTGTTCACCAACGTCAAGACCTACTCGCTGCCGTGGTGAGGGCCCGCGTACCGGGCGCGCTGCAAGCCCGGACTCGGTTGCCGCATGCGCGCGAGCTCCAAGGAGAGCCGATCGTGACTTTTTCCTACCGCCGCACCTATCGCGGGCCCATCGAGGCGGTGCTCCTCGACTGGGCCGGCACGACCATGGACTTCGGCTGCATGGCGCCAGCCGTGGTGTTCATGCAGATCTACGAGCGCAAGAAGGTTCCGCTTACCATCGAGGAGGCGCGCGCGCCGATGGGGGCCCACAAGAAGGTGCACATCCGCAAGATTTCCGAGCTGGAGACAGTGCGCCGCCGCTGGCAGGAAGCCCACGGCCGCCTCCCCAACGATGACGACGTGGACGCCATGTTTGCCGACTTCGTACCCCTGCAGCTTGCGTGCCTCTCGCAATACTCGAGCCTCATCCCAGGAACGCTCGAGGTGGTGGCGGAGCTGCGCAGCCGCGGCGCCAAGATCGGGTCGACCACGGGCTACCTCACCGAGATGATGAAAATCAACCGCGAGGACGGAAAGCGGCAGGGCTACGAGCCGGACTGCACGGTGTGCGCCTCCGATGTGCCCGCGGGAAGGCCTTACCCATATATGTGCCTGCAAAACGCCATCAAGTTGGGAGTCACCACGGTGCAGTCCTGCGTCAAGGTCGACGACACCGTTCCCGGCGTCGAGGAAGGGCTCAACGCGGGCATGTGGACCGTGGGTCTCGCCGTGAGCGGGAATGAAGTCGGATTGCCGCTCGAGCAGTGGCAAGGGCTTCCCGCGTCGGAAAAGGCGGCCAAGCGCGGCCGTGCCTACTCCCGCATGCGGCAATGCGGCGCACACTATGTCGTTGACACCATCGCCGATCTCATGCCGTGCATCGACGAGATCCAGGACCGCATCCGGCGGGGCGAGACACCGTAGCGGAAGAGGCCGATGCGGAGCACGCTCCACCGCCGCACACGGACCGGATTGCGCCGGCGGCCGAAGCCACCCCATATCGGCTTAGGCTCACCGCGAACGGCGCGCGAGTCTGGGCTACAATGCTTACATGCGGGAGGCGACGAAAACATTCGCTGCCGCCGCTGCGCAGGGGCTGCGGCGATGAGGACACGGCGCAGGTTCGCCGCCTGCGCGCCGACGCGACCGCCGCGAACGACGGGGCCGGAGCCACGATGAACGAGCGCGTGCCGTCGCTGCGCCACCAGCATCGCAGCATTGCCAACGCGGCCGCGGAAGGTGACGTCAACTTGTCGCCGCTGCGCCGCACGTGGGAATCCGAGCACGTGCACGCCGAGACGCGCGCGCTGATCGACGCCGACAGCCGCAATTTCCTGCATCAGTCGCTGTCGACCCCCTGCCTGAACGCGCTCGCGGCCTGCGAGGGCATCTGGCTTACCGATGTCGAGGGGCGGCGCATCATGGATTTTCACGGCAACAGCGTGCACCAGGTGGGCTATCGGCATCCGCGCGTGATCGAGGCGATCAAGCAGCAGCTCGACACGCTGCCGTTCTCGCCCCGGCGCTACACGAATGCCGCAGCCGTCGAGCTTGCCGCCAAGCTCGCCTCGCTCGCGCCGGACCCGTTGGCGAAAGTGCTGCTCGCGCCCGGAGGGGCGCTCGCCATCGGCATGGCGCTGAAGCTCGCGCGGGTTGCGACGGGCAGGCACAAGACGCTCTCGCTCTGGGATTCGTTCCACGGCGCTTCGCTCGACGCCATCTCGATCGGCGGCGAAGCGCTGTTCCGCCGCGACATGGGGCCGCTGCTTCCCGGCGCGGAGCACGCCCCGCCGTGCGATCCCGGCGGTTGCGCCTTCCACTGCGGCAAGGCCTGCGACCTGCGTTGCGCCGAGTACATCGCGTCGGTCCTCGACCGCGAGGAAGATATCGGCGCGGTCGTCATCGAGACGATACGCAGCACCGACGTACAGATTCCGCCGCCCGACTACTACCGGATCATCCGCCGCGCCTGCGACCGCCACGGGACGCTGCTCATCCTCGACGAGATCCCGATCTGCCTGGGCCGCACCGGAACCATGTTCGCCTTCGAGAACTACGGCATCGTCCCGGACATGGTGGTGCTCGGCAAGGGCCTGGGCGGCGGCGTGTTTCCGATGGCGGCGCTGATCGCGCGCGCCGATCTGGACATTGCCGGCGACCGCGCGCTCGGCCATTACACCCACGAGAAGAGCTCGGTCGGCTGCGCGGCAGCGCTCGCCACGCTCGCGGTCATCGAGCACGAGCGCTTGCTCGAAGCCTCGCGCACGCTGGGCGCGCGAGCGATGGCGCGCCTCGAGGCATTGCAGCGCCGGCATCCGCTCGTGGCCGAGGTGCGCGGGATCGGTCTTCTTCTCGGCGTCGAGCTCCAACGCGACGCTCGCCCCGCCGCGCGCGAAGCCGAGCAGGTGATGTACGAATGTCTCGCCCGCGGTCTGTCGTTCAAGGTCGGCCAGGGCAACGTGCTAACGCTCTCGCCGCCGTTGGTGATCGCGCCGGAAGATCTCGATCGCGCGCTCGATATCCTCGACGCGGCCCTGCGCGCGGTGGAAGGCGGCGGAGCGCCCTAGCCGATGAAGGTGCTGCTCAACCTGCTGGCGGCGGTGGCGCTCCTCGTCTGGGGCACGTACATCGTCCGCACCGGCATCCTGAGGCTCTACGGCGGCGCGCTGCGGCGGGTGCTGCGGCAGAGCGGCTCCAACCGGTTTGCCGCCTTCTCGGCCGGTCTGGGCGTGACCGCGCTCATCCAGAGCAGTACCGCCACCGCGCTGATGCTCGCGGGATTCGCCGGCCAGGGCTTGATCGCCACGGCGCCGGCGCTGGCCGTGATGCTTGGCGCGGACGTCGGCACCGCGCTCGTGACGTTGCTGTTCTCCTTCGACCTGTCGTGGCTCTCGCCGCTGCTCATCTTCGCCGGCGTGACGCTGTTCATGCGCCGCGAGAACAAGCGCACCGGCCGCTTCGGGCAGGTGCTGATCGGCCTGGGGCTCATCATCCTCGCCTTGCAACTGATCGTGCTGGCGGCGCGGCCGCTGACTCAGGGTGCCGGCGTGCAGGTCATCTTCGCCTCGCTCACCGGCGACGTGTTCCTGGATATGCTCGTGGCGGCGCTGTTCACGCTGCTCTCCTACTCGAGCCTCGCCGTGGTCCTGCTCACCGCCACGCTCGCCGCAGCGAAGGTGATCTCGCTGCACGTCGCGCTGGCGCTGGTGCTCGGCGCCAACCTGGGCAGCGGCGTGCTGGCGCTGCTCAACACGCTGCCTTCGTCGCCGGACTCGCGCCGCGTCACGCTGGGCAACTTCCTTTTTCGTCTGCTGGGCTCGCTGCTCGCCGTGCCCTTGCTCCACTACGTCGAGGGAGCCTTCGGCTCGCTCGGCGTGCCCGCGGCCGCCGCCGCGGTCGACTTCCACCTGCTGTTCAACCTCGCACTGGCGGCGCTCTTCCTGTTCCTGACCGAACCGGTGGCGCGAGTGGCCGAGCGGCTCATGCCCGCCAAACCGGACGACGACGATCCGGCCAAACCGCGCCACCTCGATCCGTCCGCGCTCACCACTCCCTCGCTCGCCATCGGCAACGCGGTGCGCGAGGCGATGCGCATCGGCGATGTCATCGAGCAGATGCTCACCGGGATGCTGACGGTGCTCAAGAACAACGACCGGGAGCTCGCCGAGCGCTTGCGCAAGATGGACGACGTCGTCGACGATCTGTACACCGCGATCAAGCTCTACCTCACACAGATCAGCCGCGAGGCACTCGACGACAAGGAAGGCCGGCGCTGGGCGGACATCGTCTCTTTCACCATCAACATGGAGCAGGTCGGCGACATCATCGAGCGCGTGATCATCGATCTGGAGGACAAGAAGATCGACAAGGGCCGCAACTTCTCGGAGGCGGGCATGCAGGAGATCTGCGACCTGCACGGGCGGCTGGTCGCCAACCTGCGCCTGGGCATGAGCGTGTTCCTGCACGGCGACTTGAAGAGCGCGCAGCAGCTCCTCGCCGAGAAGGTCCTGTTCCGCGACCTCGAGCGCTCGTACGCCGACTCGCACATCAGGCGCCTCGTGGAGAACACAGCGCAGAGCATCGAGACCTCGTCGCTGCACCTCGACCTGATCAGCGATCTGAAGCGCATCAACTCGCACATCTGCTCGATCGCCTACCCGATCCTGGAGCAGGCCGGCGTCCTGGCGAAGACTCGGCTCATGGAACCGCCTTCACCGCCGGCGCCCGTGGCCGAGCCTGATTCCGGCCTCGACAAGGACGCCTGGAACAAGCGCAGGCAGAGCACGGCGTAATGGAACTGACGCTCGGGATCACGTTAGCGGTCCTGAGCGCCGGCTTTCTGCACGCCGGCTGGAACGCGCTGGTGAAGTCGGCGCCCGGCGGCGACGCGTTGCTCGACACGGCCACCGTGGTGGCCGGCTCCTCGGTCTGGGGCCTTGTCGTCGTTCCCTTGGTTGGCTTTCCCGCCGCCGCCGCTTGGCCGTACATGGCCGCATCGGCGGCGATCCACTTCGGCTATTACCTCACGCTCGCCCAAGCGTATCGCACCGGCGACCTCTCGTTCGCCTACCCGCTGATGCGCGGCACGGCGCCGCTGATCGTGGCGCTGCTCGGGATCGCGTTCCTGCGCGAGCTGCCGAGCGCGCCGATGGCGATCGGCATCGTGTTGATCTCGCTCGGCATCGTGAGCATCGCGTTCGTGCGCGGCGGCGCGAGCCCGCGGCGACATCCCCGAAGCGCGGCCCGGTGGGCGTTCGGCAACGCCGCGATCATCGCGACGTACACCCTGGTCGACGCCAGCGGCGCACGTGCTTCGGGGAATGCCGCGGCTTACGTGTCGTGGCTCATCTTCCTGGAAGGGCTGCCTTTTCTGCTCTGGGTCTGGCAGCGGCGAGGACGGGCCGCGGTTCGATACGTGCGGGCGAGCGCGACGCGCGGGCTCATCGGCGGCGCATGCAGCCTCGCGGCCTACGGCATCGTGCTCTGGGCCATGACCCGCGCCCCGGTCGCCGCGGTCGCAGCGCTGCGCGAGACTTCCGTGCTGTTCGCGGCGCTCATCGGCTCGCTGTGGCTCAAGGAGGGCTTCGGGTTGGCGCGGATCGCCGGGGCGGTGAGCGTGGTGCTTGGCATTGCGGCTCTCAAGCTCTAGACCGGTGGCGATTCCCACTCACGCTCGCGTCGTGATCATCGGCGGCGGAATCGCCGGCGCATCGACCGCGTATCAGCTCACCAAGCTCGGCGTCGCGGACGTGGTGCTGCTCGAGCAGGGCCAGCTCACCTGCGGCACGACCTGGCACGCCGCGGGTCTGGTCGGCCAGCTCCGGGCCACCCGCAACGCCACCCGCATGAGCCGCTACGGGATCGAGCTCTACGCGACGCTGGAAGGCGAGACCGGGCTCGCGACCGGCTGGAAGCAATGCGGGAGTCTCAACGTCGCCAAGACGCCCGAGCGGTTGAAGCTGCTCAAGCGGCAGATGGCACGCGCGAAGAGCTTCGGCATCGAATTCGAATTCGTCACGCCGAGCGAAGCCGGGCGGATCTATTCGCTGCTGCGCACCGACGATCTCTCCGGTGCGGTGTGGATCCCCGGCGACGGCAAGGCCAATCCGACCGATCTCACGCAATCGCTCGCCAAGGGCGCGCGCCTGCGCGGCGCGCGCATCGTCGAAGGCGCGCGCGTCACCGCGGTGATCGTCGAGCGCGGACGGGCGGCCGGCGTGCGCTACCGCACGACCGACGCCGAAGGCGAGGTGCGCTGCGAGACGATCGTCAACTGCGCCGGCCAGTGGGCGCGCGAGCTCGGCGCGCTCTCGGGGGTCAACGTGCCGCTCTTCTCCGCCGAGCACTTCTACCTGGTGACCCGGCCGATTCCCGGCGTGCATCCCGACCTGCCGGTGCTACGCGACCCCGACGGCTACATCTACTACAAGGAGGAAGTCGGCGGGCTGGTCATGGGCGGCTTCGAGCCGGTCGCCAAGCCGTGGAACGTGCCGCGCATCCCCGAAGGCTTCGAGTTCCGGTTGCTGCCCGAAGACTGGGACCACTTCGCGATCCTGATGCGAAACGCCATCCACCGCACGCCGTGCCTGGAGACCGCCCAGATCAGGATGCTGGTGAACGGCCCGGAGAGCTTCACCCTCGACGGCAACTTCATCCTGGGCGAGGCGCCCGAGCTGCGTGGCTATTTCGTGTGCGCGGGGTTCAACTCCGCCGGCATCGCCAACGCCGGCGGTGCGGGCAAGCTCGTCGCCGAGTGGATCGTCGGCGGCGCAGCGCCGCTCGACCTGTGGGACGTCGATATCCGCCGTTTCGCGCCGTTCCACGCCAACCGCAAGCACCTCTTCGATCGCACCGCCGAGACCCTCGGCCTGCATTACGCGATGCGCTGGCCGCGCGAGGAGCTCGCGACCGTGCGCCCGCTGCGCCGCTCGCCGCTCTACGACCGGCTGAAGGCGAAGGGTGCGGTGTTCGGAGCCAAGCTCAACTGGGAGCGCGCGAACTATTTTCTTCCGCCGGGTGCCCCCGAGCCGCCACCGACGCTCGACACCCCGGGCTGGCTGCCGTTCGTGCTCGCGGAGCAGCGCGCCTGCCGCGAGGAGGTGGTCGTCTTCGATCAGACCTCGTTCGCCAAATTCATCGTGAAGGGCCGCGATGCGCTCGGCCTCCTGCAGCGGCTGTGCGCCAACGAGGTCGACGTTGCGCCCGGGCGAGTGGTCTACGCGGCGATGCTCAACGAGCGCGGCGGATTCGAAAGCGACCTCACGATCACGCGGCTCGCCGCGGACACGTTCTTCATTCTCACCGGATCGGCGCAGGCGACCCGCGACGCCGACTGGATCGAGCGCCACATCGGCGAGCGCGAATGCGCCGCGCTCGTCGACGTGACTTCCGCGTTCTCGATTGTCTCGGTGATGGGCCCGAAGGCCGAGGCGCTGCTCGGCCGGCTCTCACTGCACGACCTGTCGCACGCCGCGCTGCCGTTCTCGACCATGCGCGAGATCGACGTGGGCTATGCGCGCGTGCGTGCCGCACGGATGAGCTACGTCGGCGGTCCGGGCTACGAGCTGACGGTGCCGACCGATCAGTGCGTCACGCTCTACGAGGCGCTCGAATCCGCCGGCGCCGAGCTCGCTCTGAAGGACGCCGGCTACTACGCCCTCGATGCGCTGCGCATCGAAGCCGGACGCCGCGCCTGGGGAGCCGAGCTGAGCCCCGACGACACGCCGTGGGAGGCGGGTCTCGGCTACGCGGTGAAGCTCGACAAGCCCGTGCCCTTCATCGGCCGCGAGGCGTTACTCCGCCAGCGCGCCGACGGCCTGAAGAAGCGCCTCACGATCTTCACCTTCGACGATCCCGCCGCGTTTCCCTGGGGCGGCGAGCCGATCCTGATGGAGGGGGACAACGTCGGCGAGCTGACCTCCGCCGGCTACAGCCGCAAGCTGGGCCGCGCGGTCGGGATGGGGTACGCCCGCAGCGAGACCGCGCTCTCCGACGCCGCGCTGCTCGCGGCGAGGTTCGAGATCGACATCGCCGGCGATCGGTTTGCGGTGAGGGCGTATCTTAAGCTAGCCTAGCCTCTCGCCAATCTTGAGGGCAGGCTTGCCCCGTATCGCGTATGTCGCATCGCTTCTCCATCCCGCCCCGCGCCCTGCCCCGCCGCGGCCGCGCGCCGAGCAAGCCCGGCGCACCGACCGGCCAGGTGCAGAGCCTGACGCGCGGCCTGTCGATCCTCGAGGCGCTGGCGAAAAGCGCCGGCGGCCTGACGCTGACCGACGTCGCGCAGCGCGTGCAACTGCCGCCGTCGACCACGCATCGCCTGCTCGCGACGCTGGAGAAGATGGGCTATGTCCGGCAGGCCGGCGATCTGGGCCTGTGGTACGTCGGCCTGCAGGCGTTCACCGTCGGCACCACGTTCCTCGCCAACCGCGACGTCGTCGCCGAAAGCCACGCCTACATGCACCGCCTGATGGAACAGGCGGGCGAGACCGCCAACCTCGCGATCCTCGACGGCACCGAAGCGGTATTCGTGGCCCAGGTCCAGTGCCACGAAATGATGCGCACGCTGGTCAAGCTCGGCAGCCGCGTGCCGTTGCACGCATCGGGTGTGGGCAAGGCGCTGTTTGCGGCGCTGCCCGACGAGCAGGTCGATGCGATCCTCAAGGTCAAGGGCCTGCCGCGGATCACCGAGAATACGATCGTGGCGATGGAGACAATGTGGGCGGCGCTGCGCGTGATCCGCCAGCGCGGCTATTCGTTCGACGACGAGGAGCACGCGCGATCCACCCGGTGCGTGGGTGCCACGATCTACGACGAGCATGCCGAGCCGCTTTGCGCGATCTCGATCGCCGGACCGTCGGCGCGGTTGTCCGACGAGCGCGTCCGCCACTTGGGCTCGATCGTCGCCCACATCGCCGAGGAGCTCACGCGGCATCTCGGCGGTCGCTGGCCGCATCCGTATTAACGCCCGGCGCGCAGCGTCGCTGCGCCTCTTCGCCGTCGAGCGCTGCTTCAGCTTGGGCGGTCGATCCTCCTCACACCCCGCTTGGAATTCGGGCCGGTTTGTCGCCAGCGCGCGCGGTCGATCGCATCACTGTGTGGCCGCGAGCCTCTTGCCGCGGCCGAGCGCCATCGCCGCGCAGCGCCGCGCGAGAGCGGAATTGGGTTGCGGTCGCCAGCGCGCCAGGAGCTCGCCCACCCCGCCCGGATCGTTGCATACCAGCACCATGTCGCAACCCGCGGCGCACGCCGCTTGCGCCCGCGCCACGATATCGCCGGCGCCCTTGGCTCCCGCCATCGACAGATCGTCGCTGAAGACAAGCCCCTCGAAGCCGAGCCGCCGGCGCAGCACATCCTGCAGCCAGACCCGCGAAAAGCCGGCCGGCAGCGCGTCGACGGCGGAATAGATCACGTGCGCCGGCATGACGGCTTCGATACCCTGGCGCACCAGCACGCCGAACGGAATCAGGTCGTCGCGCTCGAGCAGGACGAGCGGCCGGTCATCCACGGGAATCTCGGTGTGTGAATCGGCCTGGACGTAGCCGTGCCCGGGGAAATGTTTTGCCACCGATGCCATGCCGCCGGAACGCAAGCCACGCCGCAGCGCGCTGGCGAGATGCGCGACCGCATTCGGATTGCGGTGAAATGCGCGATCGCCGATGACGGCGCTCCGCCCGTAATCGAGATCGAGCACGGGAACGAAGCTGAAGTCGACGCCGTGCGCGGAGAGCTCGCGAGCGATGCACGCCCCGATTCGCGCGGCTTCTTCGCCCGCCGCCGCCGCGTCGAGGTCCCAGCGCGCCCCAAGCTCGCGCATCGGCGGAATCCTCGAGAAGCCGTCGCGAAAGCGCTGCACGCGCCCGCCTTCGTGATCGACGCCGATGATGGGCGGCGGATCGCGCAAAGCGCGGATCGCGGCCGCGAGCGCCTTGAGCTGCCGCGGATCGGCGTAGTTGCGCGCGAACAGGATCACGCCGCCGACCAGCGGGTGGGCGACGCGCTCGAGCTCTTCGGCGGAGAGCTCGAGGCCCGCGACATCGAGCATCAGCGGGCCGCGCGTGATCAAGGTCATTCAGCTCTGCTTGACGCACATGGCGACGCGGCTGCTCGGGCGCTGACGGTGCAGAGCGCGTCACCTATAGGATGCATGCGACGTAGCGCACGCCGCTCCAGCGCTGCCGGCGCAAGCGCGTCGTCGAGCGGGTACCCGGCTCGCGCCGGCGACTCGACCCACGAGTCGCCGCGCACGAGCCACCCGCTTGCGACGACTGCGCCGCCTGATGCGCCTGCGCGGCGCGCGCTACATCGCCGTCGACTCAACGCGCAGCCTCGCGGATCAGCGCCTTCATCTCGCGCACCGCATCGCGCAGGCCCACGAACACGGCGCGGCTGACGATCGCGTGCCCGATGTGCAGCTCGCGCACGCCCGGCAGCGCGGCGACGGGCTGGACGTTAAAGTAGTTGAGCGCGTGCCCCGCATTGAAGCGCATGCCGCGAGCAAGCACGGCCGCGCCGGCGGCGCGGATCTTGTCGAGCTCAGCGGCGACCGCGGCGCTGCGCGGGTCGCGCCCGCGGGCGTGAAACGCATGCGCGTACGGCCCGCTGTGGATCTCGCAGACCTTGGCGCCGATCCGCGCCGCGGCATCGACCTGCGCGATTTCCGCGTCGATGAACACGCTGGTGACGATCCCGGCCTGCGCGAGCTTCGCCACGACGCTCTTCAGATGCGCCTCCTGCCCCGCGACATCGAGACCGCCCTCGGTGGTGATCTCCTCGCGTCCCTCGGGCACGAGCATCGCCATCTCGGGCTTGAGCTCGCAGGCGATGCCGACCATCTCGTCGGTCGCGGCCATCTCCAGATTGAGCTTGATGTGCACCAGGTCGCGCAGGCGCCGCACGTCCTGATCCTGAATGTGGCGCCGGTCCTCGCGCAGATGTACCGTGATGCCGTCGGCGCCGCCCAGGTGCGCCTCGACCGCCGCCCACACCGGGTCGGGCTCATAGGTGCGCCGCACCTGCCGCAGCGTGGCGACGTGGTCGATGTTGACGCCGAGCTCAATCATGATCGGTGTTCCCGCCGCGCTCGCCGTTCGCTTCGCTTTCCAGGACCTGCAGGTCGCGCACGACGCGGCGGCTTACGATCGTGCGTTGCTCCAGGTAGTAGTCGAGCACCTCGCGCATGAGGCGCTTGGCTTCCGCGGCCGCTTCCGGCGCGCTGTACTCCTGGTGCGCCAGGGCGAGCAGCGTCGCACCGTGCACCTGCGGGTAGCGACGCCCCGGCTCCGCGACGCTCGTGCGGGGCCCACGCTCGAAAGCGTAATAGTACCGCTGCCCCGGATCGACCGGTCGCCCCGTATCGGCCTCGTGCGTCAGCGGCAGCGCGTAACCAAGCTCGGCGAGGAGCGTCAGCTCGAAGCGCCGCAGCACCGGCGCCTGCTCGGCCCCGCTCGCGAGCCGTGCGAGCGTGGCTTCGTACTCATCGAACAGTCGCGGATGCGCATCCTCGCGCGGTAGCAGCTTCAGCAGCAGCTCGTTCAGGTAGAAGCCACACAGCAGCGCCGACCCGCTCACCAGCGGCAGGCCGCCTCGCCATTCGGCGCGGATGAGCGTCTTGAGCTCGCCCGCTCCCGCCCAGGAAAGCGTGAGCGGCTGGAATGCCTGCAACAGCCCGCGCAGCTCGGAGCGCGCGCGGCGGGCTCCGCGCGCCACCATCGCCACGCGACCGTACGCGCTCGTAAGCGCCTCGACAATCGCGCTCGTCTCCCGGTACGGATAGGCATGCAGCACGAACGCAGGCTGATCGTCGCGCCGCTCCCGGGGCTGCCTCATAGGGCCCTTCGGTTCATTAAAAGCCTCACCGCAGAGACGCAAAGGGCACAAAGAAATCCATGAAAAATCGCTCGCCCTGTATTCCTCTGCGATCCCTTGCGTCTTTGCGGCAAAGCTTTTCGATCGTCTCAATACCCGAGCTCGCTGAGCATGCGCTCGTCGTTCGCCCAGCCGGGCCTGACGCGCACCCACACCTCCAGAAACACCTTGCCGCCGAACAGGCGCTCCATGTCGCTTCTCGCCGCCGAGGCGATCGCCTTCATCCGCGCACCGCCTTCGCCCAGCAGAATCCCCCGCTGGCTCGCCTTGTCGACGTACACCGTCGCGTGGATGCGGCGCAAGTCACCCTCGTGCTTGAACGCGTCGATCGTGACCGCCGTCGCGTAAGGCACCTCGTCGCCGAGCTGGCGGAAGATCTTCTCGCGCACGAACTCCGCGGCGAGGAACCGCTCGTCGCGGTCGGTCAGCTCGTCGGCCGGAAAGAGCGGCGGTCCGGGCGGCAAGAGCCGGGCGATCTCCGCGAGCAAGTCGCCGAGCTGCAGCGATTTTTCCGCGCTGATCGGCACGATAGCCGCGAACTCGCGCGCCGCGGCGAGCTCGGAGAGCAGAGGCAGCAGCTGCTTCCTGTCGGCGATACGGTCGATCTTGTTGACCGCGGCGACGACCGGAACGCGGTCGGAGAGGAGCGCGATCAACTCGCGGTCGGCGTCGGTGAGCCTGCCGGCCTCGACCAAGATCACGATCGCATCGACGCCGGCCAGGCTTTCGCGTACGCCCCGGCTCATCCGCTCGTTCAAGAGCGAGCGGTGCCGGGTCTGGAACCCCGGCGTGTCGACGAACACGAATTGCGCCGCGGGCGTGGTCAGGATGCCGCGCACCCCCCGCCGCGTGGTTTGCGGCCGTCGCGACGTGATCGCGATCCGCGCTCCGATCAGCGCGTTGATCAGCGTCGACTTGCCCACGCTCGGCCGGCCGACGACCGCGACCTGACCGCAGCGGTAGGCGGCGCTCGCCGCGGGCTCAAGGCCGCGCTGCGCCGGTCGCCTGATCATAGGCGCGCGCCGCCGCCGCCTGCTCGGCGGCGCGGCGGCTCCCCCCCGTTCCGGTCGCCGCGACGTTCAAGGCCGAGATGCGGCACACGACCTCGAAGGTCTGCAAGTGTGCCTCGCCGTGGACCTGCACGACCGCGTACTCGGGCACGGGCAGGCGCCGCGCCTGCAGCCATTCCTGCAAACGCGTCTTCGGGTCCTTCGCGATCGCCTCGGTATCGGCTCCGGATACGTCGGCCGCGTAGACCCGCTCGATCGCCGCGTAGGCCTCCGCGAATCCGCCGTCGAGAAGGATCGCCCCGAAGAGCGCCTCGAGCGCGTCGGCCAGAATCGAGGGGCGCGTCGCCCCTCCGCTGCGCACTTCGCCCTCGCCCAGCCGGATCAGCGCCCCCAGCTCGAGCGCCGCAGCGTGGCGGTGCAGCGTCTCCCGGTTGACGAGGGCGGCCCGCATCCGCGACAGGTCGCCTTCGGGCAGGTGCGGAAAGCGCTGGTAGAGCATGAGCGCGATCGCGCAGTTGAGCACGCCATCGCCGATGAATTCGAGGCGCTCGTTGTGGTCCGCCGCGAAGCTTCGATGCGTGAGCGCCTGGCGCAGGAGCTCGGGACGGCGGAAGACGTGACCGAGCGCTGTAGCAGGTGCGTTTGGATGCATCTCGGAGAGCCTCCGTTGCGGCCACGCGGGGCTCATTCAGAGGTCCTACTTGCGCGCGGAGGCCTCGAACTCGAGCAGGAGGCTCACGTTGCCGACCAGATGCAGCGTATTGGTCCACGACGCGGTCAGCACCAGCTCGTTGCCTTCGCGAGTGAGCTCGAGGTCGCGGCCGCGCACCGAATCGATGTAGTCGGCGCTCGCCTTGAGATCGAAATCGCTGCGCAACTGGGCGAGTGTCGCGCCCTCCCGGGCGTTCATCAGCGTCTGCTTGAGCGTCTTCTCGACCGTGAAGTACTCGATGTACGACGGCACCACGCGGAAGCCGATCATCGCCAGCGACAGCACGACCGCGGCGACGAAGATGAAGCCGATGATGGTGAGGCCGGATTGCCTGTCGCGACTGGGCATGATCGCTTCCGTCAACGGATGCCGGTGCCGATTCGCTTGAACGCGAAGCTGGTGATGTCGTCCCAGTTGAACCAGATCAAGATCGCCTTGCCGCGAATATGGTCGTCCGGGACGAAGCCCCAGTAGCGGCTGTCGTCGCTGTTGTCGCGGTTGTCGCCCATCATCAGGTAGCTTCCCGGGGGCACCTTGCAACTGAACCCGCGATCATTGTAAACGCAGTTCTCCTTGCCGGGGAAAGAGCGCACGTTGAGCGGATAGAGCGGCTGCGCCGCTGGGTTCTCGGCGATGGTGTACTGCTTGCCGTCCCAGCGCTCGGTGAGCTTCTCGGTGCTGACGTAGGTCAGTCCCTCGAGGTAGCCATAGGTGCCGTCGGGAGTCTGCGGCAGCGGGGAGCCGTTGATGGTGAGCTTCTTGTCCAGATAGACGACCTGATCCCCGGGCAATCCGATCACGCGCTTGATGAAGTCCTGCGACGGGTTGACCGGATAGCGGAACACGATCACATCGCCGCGTTGCGGATCGCCGGTCGGAATGATCTTCTTCTCGATGATCGGCAGGCGGATGCCGTAGGCAAACTTGTTGACCAGAATGAAGTCGCCGACTTCCAGCGTCGGTCGCATCGACGAGCTGGGAATCTTGAACGGTTCGGCGACGAACGAGCGCAGCAGAAACACGATCAGCAGCACCGGGAAGAAGCTCTTCGGATATTCGATCCACCAGGGCTCCTCCAGGGTGCGGTGCTCCAACGCCGCTCTTTGCGCCTGCACCGCCGCCGCGTTGGCGGTGAGCGAGGTCTGGTAGCGCTGGTCGAAGCCGGCGAGCTCCCGATCGGCGGCTACCCGCCTGCGCCGGGCGAACAGCATGCGGTCGGCGAAGGCGATCACCCCGGTAGCGACGGTCAACAGGAACAGGATAAGCGCAAAGTTCATTTTTCACCTACCTGCAGGATGGCGAGAAAGGCTTCCTGCGGGATCTCCACGCTGCCGACCGCTTTCATGCGCTTCTTCCCGGCTTTCTGCTTCTCGAGGAGCTTGCGCTTGCGCGTGACGTCGCCGCCGTAGCACTTGGCCAGCACGTTCTTGCGCAGCGCCTTGACCGTCTCGCGGGCGATGATCTGGCCACCGATCGCCGCCTGGATCGCCACGTCGAACATCTGCCGCGGGATCAACTTGCGCATCTTGGCGACCACTTCGCGACCGCGGAACTGCGCGTGCGCCCGATGCACCATGGCCGACAGCGCGTCGACCCGCTCGCCGTTGATCAGGATGTCGAGCTTGACCACGTCGGCGGCACGAAACTCCTCGAACTCGTAATCGAGCGAGGCGTAGCCGCGCGACACCGACTTCAGCCGGTCGAAGAAGTCCATCACCACCTCGGCGAGCGGCAGCTCGTACTTGAGCATCACCTGACGGCCGACGTACTGCATGTTCTTCTGCACGCCGCGCCTTTCCGTGCACAGGGTGAGCACCGGGCCCACGTAGTCCTGCGGCACCAGGATGGTCGTGGTGATGATCGGCTCGCGGATCTCCGCGACGCGCGAGGCGTCGGGCAGCTTCGCCGGGTTGTCGATCTCGAGGGTCGTGCCGTCGCGCAGCAGCAGCTCATAGACCACGGTCGGCGCCGTGGTCACCAGCTGCATGCCGTATTCGCGCTCGAGCCGCTCCTGCACGATGTCCATGTGCAGCAACCCGAGGAACCCGCAGCGGAAGCCGAAGCCCAGCGCTTGCGAGACCTCGGGCTCGTAGTGCAGCGAGGCGTCGTTGAGCTGCAGCTTGGCGAGCGCGTCGCGCAGCGCCTCGTACTGGTTCGCCTCGACCGGATACAGCCCCGCGAACACCTGCGGCTTGACCTCCTTGAAACCGGGAAGCGGCACCGAGGCCGGACGCGCCGCGTGGGTCACGGTGTCGCCGACGCGCGCCGCTTTGAGCTCCTTGATCCCCGCGACGACGAACCCGACGTCGCCCGCGGCGAGCGCCTCGCGGGCGAGAGACTTCGGAGTGAATACGCCGACCTCTTCGCAGTTGTACGCCGCCGCGCTCGCCATCAGCAGGATCCGGTCCCTGCGCTTGAGGGTTCCTTGCATGACCCGCACCAGCATCACCACGCCGACGTAGTTGTCGAACCAGGAGTCGATCACGAGCGCCTGCAGCGGCGCGGCGGGGTCGCCTTGCGGCGGCGGGATGCGCGCAATCACTGCCTCGAGCACGTCGTCCACACCCTCGCCGGTCTTGGCGCTCACCCGGACGGCGCGGCGGGCGTCGATGCCGATGATGTCCTCGATCTCGGCCATGACGCGCTCGGGATCGGCGACGGGCAGGTCGATCTTGTTGAGCACCGGCACGACCTCCACGCCCTGCTCGATAGCGGTGTAGCAGTTCGCCACGGTCTGCGCCTCCACGCCCTGTGAAGCGTCGACCACGAGCAGCGCGCCCTCGCACGCGGCGAGCGAGCGCGAGACTTCGTAGGCGAAATCGACGTGCCCCGGCGTGTCGATCAGATGCAGGCTGTAGGTGCGGCCGTCGCGCGCCGCGTACGAAAGCGTGGCCGTCTGCGCCTTGATCGTGATCCCGCGCTCGCGCTCCAGGTCCATCGAGTCGAGCACCTGCTCGCCCATCTCGCGCTCGGGGAGCCCGCCGCAGCGCTGAATGAAGCGGTCGGCGAGCGTCGACTTCCCGTGGTCGATGTGAGCGATGATCGAAAAGTTGCGTACGTTCTGCATGAAAGCGCGAAGGGCACCCACCGGTGCCCTCGGATGCGCTTGGCTCGCCAGGTTTAACCCGCGGGACGGGCGGCTGCCCGCCGCGGCGGATGGTGGAATATCTTGAATCGACGCAAATTTTATCCGAAATCCGGATGCCGTGCGAACGCCGGTTGGCCTCGTCTCGGACTTGGGGGAGAATGCCGGACACCCGCGTGGGATCGAGGGCCGGCGCGGGAGGGCCTGTCCGGCAAGAGGCTCGTCACCGACAACAGCGGGCGGGGGAGCCTCGGCACAGAGGTCCCTTTAGGGGCGGCCGAAAGGCCGGATCGGCACGCGATCGACCCCGGTCGCTGCTGCAAGCTCGTGGAGGAGCCAACCATGTCTCTGAAACAGATTGCCGTCATCTTCGGTATCGTGTTCGTCGCCGTCGCCGTGCTCGGGTGGGTACCCGCGGTCAGCCCCGGCGGGAAGCTGCTCGGGATTTTCGAGGTCAATGCCGCGCACAACGTCGTTCATCTCGCAACGGGCGTGCTGGCCATCATCGTCGGCGTTTACGATGAAAAAGCTTCGCGCGTCTTCTTCCAGGTGTTCGGCGTGATCTACGCTCTGGTGGCCGTGCTGGGCTTTTTCTCCGGCGAGCAGCCGCTGCTCGGCATCGTGGCGAACAATACCGCCGACTCCGTGCTCCATGTCGTCATCGCGGTGGTCGCCCTCTACCTCGGCTTCGGGATGAAGGCCAAGGCCCCGGCGGCGACGAGCTGAAGCTTCGGCTCGAACCCGGGAGCCTCCAGGCGGGCCGCGCGGCTGCGCTCAGAGGCTTCCAAGGTACGCCGCGAGCGCCGCGCGATCGAGGCGGTAGTGGCAGAGCTCGCGCTCTCCTGCGAGCAGTACCGGCACCCGCTCGCCCCAGCGGGCTTCCAGCGCCGGATCCGTGTCGACGTCGATCTCATGGAGGGGACAGCCCGCCGCCGCGGCCAACGGCGCCACGGCGGCGCGCATCTCGTCGCAGAGATGACAATAGGCGCGGACGAGGAGCGTGAGCTGCAACGCCAGAAATTCGCGCGACGGTGGCGAAGGCCCCTCTCGCTGCTCGCGCCCGCGGCCTCCTTGGTCAGTTGGCATTGTGTGACATGCACAGTGTCGGCCGCAACGGCGACTCGCGGACGCTCGACCCCCACGCGCTTCGCGCGCGGGTCCCCTCTCGCTGCTCGCGCCGTTAATCCGGGGTGGCGTTGCCGACTTTGACGCTTGAGTAGAACTGGGCGTCGCCGCGGCGTAGGAAGAACGTCACCGCCGCGCCCTTTTCCAGCTTGGCGACGAGCGCGTTGACCTGCTCGGCGCTCTTGGCGTCGATGGTCGCACCCTTGCTGATCACCGCCAAAATCACGTCGCCGGGCTGGATGTTGCCTCGGGCGCTGCCGGTGATGTCCTCGATGAGCACGCCATTCTTGACGTCGAGCTCCTTCTTCTGCTCATTGGTCAGGTCGGAGAGCACGAGCCCCGTGCGATTGGGCTTGCCCTTCTCCTTGGCCTGGGGCGCGCTCTTCCTCCCGGCCTGCGGCGCCTCGTCCTCCTTCAGCTCGGCCACCGTCACGGTCAGGTCCTTGGTCGCGCCCTTGCGCCAGACCTGCAGCGTGATCTTCGAGCCCGGCTTGACCTGGGTGATGATGCGCGGCAGCTCGGAGGACGTATTGACGGTTCGCCCGTCGGCCTTGAGGATGATGTCGCCGGATTCCACACCGGCCTTCTCCGCCGGACCGCCCTTCTCGACCGAGTTGACGAGCGCCCCCGAGGGCTTGGACAGCCCGAAGGCGTCGGCCGCCTCCTTGCTGACTTCCTGGATCTGCACGCCGATGCGACCGCGGGTGACTCGCCCCTTCTCCTGGATCTGCTTGACTGCGCCCATCGCGACGTCGATGGGAATCGCGAAGGCGAGCCCCATGTAGCCGCCGGTCCGGCTGTAGATGAGCGAGTTGATCCCGACCACCTCGCCTTTCATGTTGAACAGCGGCCCGCCCGAATTGCCTGGGTTGATCGGCACGTCGGTCTGGATGAACGGCACCAGGTTCTCGTTGGGGAGCTCGCGCCCCTTGGCGCTGACGATCCCGGCGGTGATGGTGTTCTCCAGGCCGAAGGGCTTGCCGATCGCCGCCACCCACTCGCCGACCTTGAGCTTGTCCGGATCGCCGATCGTGACCTTGGGCAGCCCCGACGCGTCGATCTTGAGCACCGCCACGTCGGTGCGCTTGTCGAGCCCGACCACCTTGGCCTTGAACTCGC
The DNA here is from genome assembly GCA_036382945.1 of Casimicrobiaceae bacterium. Lineage (GTDB taxonomy): Bacteria > Pseudomonadota > Gammaproteobacteria > Burkholderiales > Casimicrobiaceae > PALSA-1003. Next base: position 36,781 of record DASVPH010000173.1, on the reverse strand, counting down.
GCTTGTCGCTGAGCCTGACCAGCACCTCGTTCGCGTCGTTCACCAGGTGGGCGTTGGTCAGAACGTAGCCGTCGGCCGACAGGACGAAGCCCGACCCGACCGACTGCTCCTCGAGGTCGCGCTGGCGTCCGCGTGGAACCTGGCCGAAGCGGCGGAAGAACTCGTAGAACGGGTCGTCCTCGGACAGGTCCGGAAACTGCGAGCGCTTGACGGTCTGCGTGACGTCGATGCTCACCACGGCCGGGCCCTGCTGCTCGTAGAGCTCGGTGAAGTCCGGCAGGCCGCGGGCCGGCTGGGCCGCGGTCGCCGGCACGAACGACACCGCGGCGAGCAACGCGGAGATGATCGTCCAGATGCTGAAGTTCACTTGGGTTCCCCTTTATAAGATGTGCGCAGGCTGCGCCCGCTAACGACGGGCGACGGAGTACGCGATCTGGCGCAGCGTCGTACCCGGCGTCTCGCCCAGAACGGTCACCAGGTAATCGTCGAGCTGGCGGCGGTACTGGTTGATGCCGCCTTGCTGCGACAGGCCGATGCGTTCGGGCACCGCAGGGATCGGCTCGACGAACACCGAAACCGCGACCAGGCCGTCGGAATACACGAGGTGCGCCACCGGTCCGACCTTGCCGCGCAGCGTGCGAAAGCCTTCGACGACCTTGGCGAAGCCCGGTGGCAGCTTCTTCACCGTCCAGCCGGTATCTTTTTGGACCATGTCGCCGGGAAGTGATTCGCGCATCTGCCAGTCGGGCGGCGGCGGCATGAACGTCGGCCGCACCGCGTCGCGGTCGATCTTGATGCCGATCTGGATATCGGTGAATGCGAGTTGCTCGATCGGAATGTTGCGCTCGTTCAGCAGTTGCGCCTTGAGGAGCAGCCCCGAGCTCACGTCGGCCCACAGCTTGTGCCCGTAGCGCATGCCGTCCTTGGGCTCGAAGAGCACCGCCTGCGTCTCGACCCCGGCGACGCGCGCCGTCTCGGCCATGCGGAAGACGTAGTAAACGGTGAGCGTTTCGAGCTGCTGCGGCAGGAGCGACGGGAACGCGCGGCGGGGGATTCGCGGCTCGACCCGGATGATCTTCGCGTCCGGGTAGTAGCTGCGGACCTGCTCGTTGTTGCGGACAACTTCGCGGGCCGGACCGTCGAGGCTGACGAGCTTTTCGTGCTCGCCCTTCTCGTCGACCATGTGCGTGAGCCGCGAGGTCTCGAGCCGTCCGGCGGATTGATAGACCAGCGTGCCCGCGTAGTTCTGCTCTCGGGCTGCAGTCGCGGCGCGCTGCAACCACTCCGCGGCGCTCTCCGCGAGAGCGACCCGCGAGAGCAGAAGCGCGATCAGCGCAAGCCCGGCGCGCCCGCACAGCGGCAGGGCGCTACCGCGACGCATCCTGGTCGTCGGCAACGGCGCGCAGATACGGACGCAAGCCCTGGATCGCCGTGGTCGGCGAGTACTCCTGGTGCGCCAACAGATACTCGTTGACGACCGGCCGGCGTGAGTCGACCGGGCGGATCCCGCCGGCCTGTTGCGCGGTGGCGATCGCCTCGGGCGGGACCGGCATCGTAGTCAGGGCGATCCAGCCCACGACCCCCACGGCGGCGACCGTGGCGGCAACCGCGAGGGCGACCGCTGCGGGGGAGGGCCGGGGCCGCGGCGGCGAGAGTATCGTCGGCTCGGAAGCGAGCCGCGCCGAAAAGCCGGCCGCGAAGCCGGGGGTCAGCGCGCACTGCCCGCGCAACGCATCGCCGATCACGTGGTAGCACACCCACGTCTGCACCGCTGCCGGCGCGCGCAGGCCGAGGCAGGCGCGCTCGACACGCTCGGCGTCGAGCTCGCCGTCCACCAGCAGCGACACTTCCTCCGGCGTCACTTCGCTCCACCGCTCGGGGCGGTCGCCGTCCGGCAGAGCCGACACATTGCCCATCACCATCTCCGGTCCTTATCGGTCCCCAGCAGCGGTCGCAATTCCGCAGCGATCGCTTCGCGCGCCCGGAAGATCCGGGAGCGCACCGTGCCAATCGGACAATTCATCACGTTGGCGATCTCTTCATAGCTCAAACCTTCGATCTCGCGCAGCGTGATCGCCGTGCGCAAATCGTCGGGCAGCGCGTCCATCGCCTTGTTGACCGTGGTCGCGATTTCTCTGCCCAGCAGCTCGTTCTCCGGCGTACTCGAGTCACGCAACTGCTCGGCGTCCTCGAAGTTCTCCGCCTCCTCGTGGTCGAAGCCCGTCGACGTCGGCGCCCGCCGTCCGATCGCGACCAGGTAATTCTTGGCCGTGTTGATCGCGATCCGGTACAGCCAAGTGTAAAACGCACTATCCCCGCGAAAGCTCGGCAACGCCCGGTAGGCCTTGATGAACGCCTCTTGCGTCACATCCTCGACCTCGCCCGCGTCGCGCACCAGCCGCGACAACAACCTCGCGAGCTTCCGCTGGTACTTCAAAACCAGCAGCTCGAAAGCTCGCTTGTCGCCTCGTTGCGCCCGCTCGACGAGCTGCTGATCTACTTCGCGGTCACCCATCCGCGGGCCGCCCCTGAATCATCTGTTGTTGTCGCCACACCCGGTCGGGTGGGCTCGGCACCCGCCCGGCAGTATAGCTGAGCCGTTCGGGGCGTTCGCGGCGGCCCGTGCCGCGCAATGCCTGCTCCTCTGGACCGCCCGACCGTCGAGAAGTTCACTCTCGGGCAGGGTCTTGAACCGCTACCGGTCAAGCCTGGCGCGCGAGCTCGACCACCGCCTCCACCCGCCCGGTCGTCAAGCCCCGATAGTTGCGGATCTCGGGTTGGCGCCAAGGCGCCAGGGCGGCCTGGCGGGCGGTGTCGAGCAACCCGATCTGATCGAGAACGGCCACGGTCGCCGGATGCAGCCCGCGGGCATTGCCGTCGACCACCTTGACCGCGATTCCCCAGCCCCGGCTACGCACACCGATCGCCTGGACGCCCTCGGCGCCGACCTTGGTGACCCAGTCGCCGCCGCCGGCGCGCATCAGGATCAAATCGTTGCGGCCCTCGCCCGAAACCATCTCCGGATGCGCGGTCATCGCCGCCGCGAGCTTCGCCGGCGCCGCGCCGTAGCGCTCGTCCTCGGTGGTGGTCGCCAGCCGCGCGTAGGCGTACGCCAGACGGTCGAGCGGCACCGCGTAATTGGGCGCCGAGCAGCCGTCGATTCCAGCGATCAGCGCGGCCTCGGGAACACCGCTCATGTGCGCGACCCCTGCGCGGATCGCCTGCTGCAGCGGGTGATCGAAATCGAGGTACGACGCGATCGGCAGCGCGCAGAGGCGGCAATAGGCAAGCATCCCGGCGTGCTTGCCCGAGCAGTTGTGGTGGAGCGCGGTGAACTTGACGCCGGCCGGGGGCAACTCCGCGCGCACGGTGTAGAAGAGCGGCGGATGCACGCCGCATTGCAGGTCCTCGGCGGTGCAGCCCGCGCGGCCGAGCATGTCGGCCACGGCTTCGACATGACGCGGCTCCCCCGAATGGCTCGCGCACGTCAGCGCGATCTGCGCCGCGCTGTAGCCGAAGCGCTCGCCGCCGCCGCGGGCCACGAAAGGCAGCGCCTGCAGCGGCTTCAGCGCGCTGCGGGTCGTGGTGAGATAGTGCGGATCGCCCGCCGAAAAGAGCAGCCGCCCATGGCGATCGACCACGGCGACCGACCCGTAGTGAACGCTGTCGGTGGCCGCCCCGCGGGTGACGAGGGCGAGCGCAACATGCGGTGGGGCCGCGGAAGCAACGGTGGGCACAGCGGGGAAGATGCGCAGGAAACGCGTATTTTACCGCGAATCTGGTCTCCCCAATGCCTGGCGAATCTGCTCCAGCGCGCTCGGATCCTCGATGGTGGTGAGATCGCCGGGATCGCGCCCCTCCGCCAGCGCCTGGATCGAGCGCCGCAGGAGCTTTCCGGAGCGCGTCTTCGGCAGCAGCGTCACGAAATGCACCGCACCGGGTCGTGCGATCGCGCCGAGCTGCCGATCCACCGTGTCCATCACCTCGCGCCGCACCTGGGCGGCACCCTCGGCGGAGGCCACACGCGCTGGGTCCCTGACCACCGCGAAGGCGACCGGGATCTGGCCCTTGATCGGGTCGGCCACGCCGACCACCGCCACTTCGGCGATCCCGGCGTGCGCTTGCACCGCCTCCTCGATCTCGCGCGTGCCGAGCCGATGGCCCGCGACGTTGATCACGTCGTCGGTGCGGCCGAGGACGAAGTAATAGCCGGCGGCATCGCGCGTGGCCCAGTCGAACGTGGAGTACACCTGTCGGCCGGGGACGGTCGAGAAATACGTGTTCACGAAGCGCTCGTCGTCGCCCCAGACCGTGGTCATGCATCCGGGCGGCAACGGCGGCACGATGGCGAGCACGCCCTTCTCATTGGTTCCGACTTCCTGCCCGGTGGCTTCGTGCAGCAGTTGGACATCGTAGCCGCACACCGGAAAGGACGGGCTTCCGAACTTGCGCGGCGTGTCCTCGATGCCCGGCTGCGCGGACAGGATCGGCCAGCCGCTCTCGGTCTGCCAGTAGTGATCGACGATCGGCACGCCGAGCGAATCGGACGCCCAGCGCGCCGTGGGCTCGTCGAGAGGCTCGCCGGCGAGGAACAGGTAGCGCAGGCTCGCGAGGTCGTGCCTCTTCATGTACGCCGGATCCTGCTTCTTGAGCACGCGGATCGCGGTCGGCGAGCTGAACATCGTGCGCACCTTGTGCTCGGCGACGATCTGCCACCAGACGCCCGGATCGGGCCGGATCGGCAGGCCCTCGTACATGATCGTCGCCGACCCGTTGATGAGCGGCGCGTAGACGATGTACGAATGCCCGACCACCCAGCCGATGTCGCTGGTGGTGAACATCGTCTCGCCGGGCGCTACGCAGAAGATGTCGCGCATCGACGCGGCGAGCGCGACCGCATGACCGCCGGTGTCGCGCTGCACGCCCTTCGGTTTCCCCGTCGTTCCGGAGGTGTACAGGATGTACGAGGGCTCCGAGGCTTCCAGCCACACGCATGGCACCTTGGCGCCGACGTGCGCGGCAGCGAGCGTGGCGTAGTCGAGGTCGCGGCCGGCCACCCGCGCCATCCCCGGATCGAGCTTGCGATCGACGATGATGACCTTGCCCGGAGGGTGCTTGGCGAGCCGCAGCGCTTCGTCGACGAGATGCTTGTAGGGAACGGTCTTGCCGCCGCGCATGCCGGCATCCGCGGTGACCATGACTTTGGGTCGGGCGTCGTCGATGCGCGTGGCGAGGCTCGCCGCCGCGAAGCCCCCGAACACCACCGAATGGATCGCGCCGATGCGCACCGTGGCGAGCATCGCGAACACCGCCTCGGCGATCATGGGCATGTAGATGAGCACGCGCTCACCGCGACCGATCCCCTGCGCCTGCAGGATGGCGGCGAAGCGGTTCACCTCGTCGGCGAGCTCGCGATAGCTGTAGGTTCGCCGCGCATCGGTCTCCGTGGATATGAAGATCAGCGCCGGCTCCTCGCCGCGCGCGGCGAGGTGGCGATCCACCGCGTTGTGGCAGAGGTTGGTGCGCCCGCCGACGAACCAGCGCGCGAACGGGGGCCGGCTGTAGTCGAGCACGCGCTCGAACGGTGTGTGCCAGTCGATCAGCGCCGCCTTCTCGCGCCAGAAGGCGTCGCGCTCGTGCAGCGATCGGTGGTGCGCTTCTTTGTATGTCGGCAAGGGGGATCTCCCGGCTAGCGTGTCGCGGCTCCTCCACCCCAACATCCACAGGGAGACACAGAGGCACCGAGAACTACATTCGGTTTCTCTGTGTGTCTCGGTGTCTCATTGTTCAAGTGAGCGCGATGCCGCAATGTCGGCCACGTTAGCCCGTCGCGGCGCAAAGTGAATTGCTCGGGATCAAGGTTTTGCGCTCGGGAGGCTTGGCGTTAGGGATGGCTGTCCTGGCCGATGCGCACCACGGTGCGCCCGCGCACCAGTCCCTTCAAGTACGCGTCGAAGTGCGTCGGCAGGTCGTCGAAGTCGATGGTGCACACCTGATCGTGGACGCGGTCGGGCCGCCACTCGACCGCGAGCTTGTTCCAGATCTTCTGCCGCAGCTCCATCGGGCAATTGGCGCTGTCGGCGCCGAGCATGGCCACGCCGCGCAGGATGAACGGCATGACGCTGGTGTTGAGCTTGGCGCTCGCGGCGAGCCCGACCGAGGCCACCGTGCCGCCGATCTTCATGGTCGACAGCAGCCAGGCGAGCATGTCGCCGCCGAGATTGTCGACGGCACCGGCGAAGATAGCCTTGTCGAGCGGGCGGATGTTGGCGAGATCGATCGATTGCCGCGTGCGGACCTCCTTGGCGCCCAGGCCGCGGAGGTAGCCGCTCGCCTCCTCCTTGCCGGTGATCGCGACCACGTGGTAGCCGATCCGGGAGAGGATCTCGATCGCCACACTGCCTACGCCGCCGGTCGCGCCGGTCACCGCCACCGGGCCCTTGTCGGTCTTCAAGCCGCTGTGCTCCATGAGCATGATCGCCTGCGCCGCGGTGAACCCCGCGGTGCCGAGCGTCATTGCGTCGAACGCGGTCATGCCGTTGGGACGACGCACCACCCAGTCGCCGGGAACGCGGGCGTACTCGGCGTAGCCGCCGTCGTGCGCGACGCCGAAGTCGTAGGCGTGGACGATGACCTTGTCGCCGCGCTTGAACCGGGGGTCGGCGGAGGCCTCGACGGTGCCGGCCATGTCGATCCCACCCACCGTCGGGAACTTGCGCATGATGCGGCCCGCGCCGTTGTAGGAGAGCGCGTCCTTGTAGTTGATCGTGGAGTATTTGGTGCGCACCAGGACGTCGCCCGCATCGAGCTCGTCCTCGGTCATCTCGACGAAGCGGCTCGACACGCCGGCTTCGTCCTGGAACGTGCGATAGGCCTTGAAACGGTGCATGGGTAGGGTCCTCCTCAAGACGGCGCCGGCTTCGGCGGCTCGCCCGCCTGGTGCGGTAACGCCATGTATTCGCGGGTGCGCATCTCGATCAGGCGACTTGCGGTGCGCGGGAAATCCTGGCTGTTCGGTCCCTCCCGGTAGAGCTCCTCGGCCGGGACCGCCGCCGACACCAGCAACTTTACCCGATGATCGTAGAGCACGTCGACGAGCCACGTAAAGCGGCGCGCGGCGTCGCCCATGTCGGGGGTAAGCCGAGGCACCCCGGAGACAATGATTACCGCGAAGCGGCGCGCCAGCTCGAGGTAGTCGAGCTGCGAGCGCGGGCCGTCGCACAGCGTGGCGAAGTCGAACCAGACGAGGCTTCCGGCCCGCGCCCTGGCCTTGAGCGCACGCGAGTCGATCGACAGCCACAAGTCCTCGTCCGGCCCGGGCCGCATCCTCTCGAAGCGCGCGGCGAGCTCGGAGTCCACCTCGTCGGAGAGCGGCGTGTAGTAGACATCGGCGTGCTCGAGCTCGCGCAGACGATAGTCGACGCCGCCGTCGACCTCGATCACGTCGAGCCATTGTTTGAGCAGCGCGATCGTCGGCAGGAGGTTCTGGCGCTGCAGGCCGTTCGGGTAAAGATCGTCCGGGCGGTAGTTCGAGGTTGTCACGAACACCACACCCTGGGCGAAGAGCACGCCGAACAGCCGCCCGAGGATCATCGCGTCGGCGACGTCGGCGACGTGGAACTCGTCGAAGCAGATTACCCGATAGCGGCGAGCGATCCGCGCGGCGACGGTGGCGAGCGGATCCTCCTCGCGCTTGAGCGTCTTGAGCTCCTCGTGCACCGAGCGCATGAAGGCGTGGAAATGCACCCGCGTCTTGCGCCGGTACGGCAGCGCTGCGTAGAAGCCGTCCATCAGGAAGCTTTTTCCCCGTCCGACCCCGCCCCAGAAGTACACGCCCCGCGGCAGTGTGGGCGGCTTGAGCCAGCGCAGCGGCGATTGCCGGCCCTTCTTGAAGGCGAGGAGCTCGTGGTACAGGCGCTGCAGGCGCTCGAGCGCCGCGGTCTGCGCCGCGTCGAGCACGATCTCGCGGCGGCGAAGCTCCGGGTCGAGGTGCTCGAAAAGCGCGCCCCGAGCAACGGCGAGCCGCGGGATGGCGTCGTTCATCGCGTGGCCCCTGCTCTTCTCCGATCCGAGATGCACTGCCAAGCGCGGCAGCTTGGCCATCAAAGGTTGAGCGTGCGCTTGTCGACCGCCAACGCAGCTTCCTTCACCGCCTCGGAAAGCGAAGGATGCGCATGACAGATGCGAGCGATGTCCTCGCTCGCCGCGCCGAACTCCATCGCCACCACGCCCTCGGCGACGAGCTCGGAGACCATCGGCCCGATCGCGTGCAGCCCCAGGATGCGATCGGTCTTCGCGTCGGCGAGGAACTTCACGAAACCGCGCGTATCCCCCAGGGCCCGTGCCCGTCCGTTGGCGGTGAACGGGAACGATCCGGCACGATAGGCAACACCGGCGGCCTTCAGTTGCTGCTCGGTCGGTCCGACCCAGGCGATCTCGGGCGAGGTGTAGATGACCCACGGCACGGTGTTGAAGTCGACGTGTCCATGCTGGCCGGCGAGGCGCTCGGCCACCGCCACGCCCTCCTCCTCGGCCTTGTGCGCGAGCATCGGTCCGCGCACGACGTCGCCGATCGCCCACACCCCGTCGAGACGGGTCCGGCACTCGGCGTCGACCGCGATAAAGCCGCGCTCGTCGAGCTGGAGCCCGACCGCCTCGGCGTTGAGCCCCGCGGTGCGGGGAAGGCGGCCGATGGCGACGATCAGCTTGTCGAAGCGCACGCTCTGCGGCTTGCCTTCGGCGTCGGTGTAGTCGACTACCACGTCGCTCGCCGCGGTGACCTTGGTGACGTTCACTCCGAGGCGAATGGCGAGACCCTGCCGGGTGAAGAGCTTCCAGGCTTCCTTCGCGACCTGTTCGTCCGCAGCGCCGAGAAACTCCGGCAGCGCCTCGAGGATCGTCACCTCGGCGCCCAGCCGGCGCCACACGCTGCCGAGCTCGAGGCCGATCACACCGGCCCCGATCACTCCCAGCTTCTGCGGCACCTCGGGAATGGCCAGCGCACCGTCGTTGTCGAGGATGCGCTCGTTGTCGAAGCCGACTCCCGGCAGCGCCCGAGGCTTGGAGCCGGTCGCAACGATCACGTTCTTCGCGGTCAGGGACGCTGCACCCGGCCCCTCGACCTTGACTTGCCACGCGCCGGCCGTGCCGCCGGCGAAGCTGCCCACACCGTGAAAGAAGGCAACCTTGTTCTTCTTGAACAGATACAGGATGCCGTCGTTGTTCTGCCGGACGATCTTGTCCTTGCGGGCGAGCATCCGCGCCACGTCGACCGCCAAACCCTTGATGTCGATCCCGTGCTCGGCGAAGGCGTGCCCGGCATGCTCGAAATTCTCGGAAGACTGCAGCAGCGCCTTGGAGGGGATGCAACCGACGTTGGTGCACGTGCCGCCGGGCGCGGGCTTCCCCTCCGCGGTCTTCCAGTCGTCGACGCACGCGGTCTTGAAGCCGAGTTGGGCCGCGCGGATGGCCGCGACATAGCCGCCGGGCCCGGCGCCGATGACGACTACATCGAACAAGTCAGCCATGTGTAAGCCAGTCCTGTTTGGCGCCAAATCGCTCTCGCGAGACATCGCAACGAGCCAGCGAGCGGGCCGAGAGCCTCATTTGTCAACTGAGCCGCGGAACGAGGGAGCGAGATCGTACATAGTTAGTACAGCGAGCTCCCGAGTGAGCAGCGACAAAGCTATCGGCCCGCGCAGCGGCGAGGCTACAAATCGAGGAGCATCCGCGCCGGGTCCTCCAGCGCTTCCTTGATCGCCAAGAGCGACAGCACCGCTTCGCGCCCGTCGATGATGCGGTGGTCGTACGACTGCGCCAGGAAGTTCATCGGCCGCACCACGATCTGCCCGTTCTCGACCACCGCGCGATCGCGGGTGGCGTGCACGCCGAGGATCGCCGATTGCGGCGGATTGATGATCGGCGTGGAGAGCATCGAGCCGAACACCCCGCCGTTGGAGATCGTGTACGTGCCGCCGGTCAGCTCCTCGACCGTCAGCTTGCCTTCCTGAGCCCGCTTGCCGAAGTCCGCGATCTGGCGCTCGATGTCGGCGATCGACATCTGGTCGGCGTCGCGCAGGATCGGCACCACCAGACCGCGCGGGCTGCCCACCGCGATGCCGATGTCGAAGTAGCCGTGGTAGACGATATCGGTGCCGTCGATCGAAGCGTTCACGATCGGAAACTTCTTCAACGCGTGCACCGCGGCCTTGACGAAGAAGCCCATGAAGCCGAGCTTGACGCCGTGCTCGCGCTCGAAGCGCTCCTTGTAGCGGTTGCGCAGCTCGATCACCGGCGCCATGTTGACTTCGTTGAAGGTGGTCAGAATGGCCGCGGTGGATTGAGATTGCACTAGGCGCTCGGCCACGCGTAGCCGCAGGCGCGACATCGGGACGCGCTGCTCCGGACGCGCACCGAGGCTCGGAGGCAGCTTGAGCGCTGGCGGCGCGATCGGAGGTGGGCTCGGCGCGGGTTGCGGGCCGCGCGCCTGCGGCGTCGGCGCTGCGGCTGGCGGCGCCGCACCCTCGCGCTTGGTCTGGATCGCCGCGAGCACGTCGCCCTTGGTCACGCGACCGCCACGGCCGGTCCCCGCGACCTCTCCGGGTTGAAGAGCCTGCTCGGCCATGAGCTTGCGCGCGGCCGGAAGCGCGCCGGCCTCCGCGCGCGGCGCGGGCGGTTGGGGTGCGGGGGGCGGCACGGGGGCGGGTGCGCTCGGCTGTGGCGCGGCAGCCGCCGGCTTGGGCGCCGCGGCGGCGCCTGCGCCTTTCGCCTCGGAATCGATGAGCGCGATGACTTCCTGCGCGCTGACCGTCGACCCGTCGGGCTTTTTGATCTCCGTCAGAACTCCGGCGGTGGGCGCGGGCAGCTCGAGCACGACCTTGTCGGTCTCGATGTCGATGAGGTTCTCGTCGCGGCTGACCGTCTCGCCGGCCTTCTTGTGCCAGTTCACCAGCGTCGCTTCGGTAATCGACTCCGGCAGGACCGGCACCTTTACCTCGATGAGCATGGATTCGCTTCCATTCTTGGTTCTTCACCGCGCGGACACCGAGGCAGCAAGGGAATCCCTTGTTCGTGTCTTGGTGCCCTGGTCCGCGCTGCGGCCGTTGGCTTTTCAGTGCGCGGTGACCATCTCTCCCGACCCGAGCTTCGCCGCAAACGCTTCGGCCACCAGTTGCTGCTGCTGCGCCAGGTGCTTCGCCGCGTAGCCGACCGCGGGCGAGGCCGAGATCGGGCGACCGGCGTAGGCGAGGAGCTGCTCTTCGCGGATGTCGGCGCGCAGATACGCCCGCAAGCGATACCAGGCGCCCTGGTTCTGCGGCTCTTCCTGGCACCAGACGACCTCCTTCGCCGCCGGATACTTCGCGATCTCCGCCCTGAAGTCCGCGTGCGGAAACGGGTACTGCTGCTCGAGCCGGATCAGCGCCATGTCGGCGATCTTGTTCGCGCGCCGGTAATCGACGAGGTCGTAATACACCTTGCCGCTGCACACGATCACGCGCCGGACGTTCTTGGCGGCGAGCTGCTCGGTTTCGCCGATGACGGTCTTGAATCCGCCCTTGGCGAGCTCCTCGAGCGTCGACACCGCCGCCTTGTGCCGCAGCAGGCTCTTCGGGCTCATGACGATCAGCGGCTTGCGGAACTGGCGCACCATCTGCCGGCGCAGGAGGTGGAAGATCTGCGCCGGGGTGGTCGGCACGCAGACCTGCATGTTGTGCTCGGCGCAAAGCTGCAAGAAGCGCTCGGGGCGCGCCGACGAATGCTCGGGTCCCTGCCCTTCGTAGCCGTGCGGCAGCAGCAGGGTGAGCCCGCAGATGCGCCCCCACTTCACCTCGCCCGCGGCGATGAACTGATCGATGACCACCTGCGCGCCGTTGGCGAAGTCGCCGAACTGCGCCTCCCATACGACCAGACTGTTCGGCTCCGAGGTCGCGTAGCCGTATTCGAAGCCGAGCACCGCCTCTTCGGAGAGCACCGAGTCGATGATCTCGAAATCCGGCTGCCCCTCCTTGACGTGCTGCAGCGGGACCCAGATGCCGGCGTCCCACTTCTCGCGGTTCTGGTCGTGCAGCACCGCGTGCCGGTGCGAGAAGGTTCCGCGCGCCGAATCCTGACCGGACAGCCGCACGCCGTAGCCCTGATCGAGCAGGCTCGCGTAGGCGAGCGTCTCGCCCATGCCCCAGTCGAGCGGCAGCTCCCCCTCGCCCATGGCGCGGCGGTCGGCGATGACCTTCTCGACGCGCGAATGCAGCTTGAAATTCTCCGGAACGTCGGTGAGCTTGCGCGAGAGCGCCTTCAACGTCTTCAGCGGCACCGCGGTCTCGGCGGCGTCGGTCCAGTCCTTGCCGAGGAAGGGCGTCCAGTCGACCGCGAACGGCGGCTTGTAGTTCGATAGGACCGTCGTGTTGGTATGCAGGCCCTTGTCCATCGCCGTGCGGTAGGTCGCGATCATGCCTTGGGCTTCCTCGGCGTTGAGCACACCCTCGGCGACCAGCCGCTGCGCGTACAGTGCCCGCGTGCCCGGATGCGCGCGAATCGACTTGTACATCAGCGGCTGGGTGATCATCGGCTCGTCGGCCTCGTTGTGTCCCTGGCGGCGGAAACACACCAGGTCGATGAACACGTCCTTGTCGAACTTCTGGCGGAACGCGATCGCGATCTCCACCGCCAGCAGGCACGCTTCGGGATCGTCGCCGTTGACGTGAAAGATGGGCGCTTCGACCATCTTGGCCACGTCGGTGCAATACAGCGTCCCGCGCGTATCGCGCGGATCGGAGGTGGTGAATCCGATCTGGTTGTTGACGACGATATGGATCGTGCCGCCGGTGCGGTAGCCGCGCGTCTGCGCGAGGTTGAGGGTCTCCTGCACCACGCCTTGTCCCGCGATCGCCGCGTCGCCATGGATGAGCACGGCCATGACCTGATCGAACGTCGAGTCCTTGCGCCGGTGCTGGCGCGCGCGCACCGACCCTTCGACCACCGGATCGACGATCTCCAGATGCGACGGGTTGAACGCGAGCGTCACGTGCATGGGTCCGCCGGGTGTGACGACGTCCGCAGAGAAGCCCTGGTGGTATTTCACGTCGCCCGCGGAGAGATCGCTCGCCGACTTGCCTTCGAATTCCGCGAACAGGCTCGCCGGCATCTTCCCGAGGGTGTTCACCAGCACGTTGAGCCGGCCGCGGTGCGCCATGCCGATCACCATCTCCTGCACGCCGGCCGCGCCCGCCTTCTGGATCAGGTGGTCGAGCATCGGGATCATCGAGTCGCCGCCCTCGCCCGAGAACCGCTTCTGCCCGACGTACCGGGTGCCGAGGTAGCGCTCGAGCGTTTCCGCCGCGGTGACCCGCTCGAGAATGTGCCGGCGGAACTCCGGCGGGTACTTCGGACGCGAGCGCAGCGGCTCGATCCACTCTTGGATGAAGCGCTTCTGCGCCGTGTCCGAGATGTTCATGTACTCGGCGGCGAACGTGCCGCAGTAGGTCTGCTGCAATGCCGCGATGAGATCGCGCAGACGCATCCGCGCGCCGCCGCCCGGCGCTCCCTTGTACGATCCGACGTCGAACTCCGTCTCCAGGTCCGCCTCAGTAAAGCCGTAGGCCTTGATGTCGAGATCGGCGATGTACGGTTTCTCGCGGCGCTTCAGCGGATCGAGATCGGCGTGGAACACGCCGAGCGTCCGATACTTGCTGATGAGCCGCAGCACGAGCGTGAGCTTGTGCATCGCCTGCGCATCGACCATCGGTGCGGCGAGACGGCGGTTCTTGGCGAGCTGGATGAACGAGTCGATGACCGGCGCGTGCGCCACGTCGGGCGCGCCGTCGCGCAAGGCATCGAAATAGACTCGCCAGTCGGCGCTCACCGCGCCGGGATTGGCGAGGTAGATCTCGTACTGCTCCTCGATGAACGGGGCGTTGGCGCCGAACAGCGCGCTCGTCTGCTGTTGCTGCTGCATGATGCTCATTGCTTTGGACCTCATCTCAAACCAGTTTCAACAGCATCGCCGCAAAGCACGCGAAGAGGTTCCCTTCACAAGTCCTTTTGCGACCTTGGCGTCTTTGCGGCAAGACTTTGCTTTTCGCCCGCGTCCGCTTCAACGCTGCGCGATCGGCTTCACCTCGCGCCGCTTCGCCCCGGTGAAGAGCTGCCGCGGCCGGCCGATCCTCTGCTCGGGGTCGGAGATCATCTCGTTCCACTGGGCGATCCAGCCCACGGTGCGCGCGAGCACGAAGATCGCCGTGAACAGGCTCACCGGGATCCCGAGCGCGCGCTGAACGATGCCCGAGTAGAAGTCGACGTTGGGATAGAGCTTGCGCGACACGAAGTAGTCGTCCTCGAGCGCGATCTTCTCGAGCGCCATCGCCAGCTTGAACAACCGGTCGTCGTGCAGTCCCAAGTCCTCGAGCACCTCGTGACAGGTCTCGCGCATGAGCTTGGCGCGCGGATCGTAGTGCTTGTACACCCGGTGGCCAAAGCCCATCAGCTTGACGCCGGAGTTCTTGTCCTTCACGCGCTTGATGAACTCGCCGATCTTGGAGACATCTCCGATCTCCTCGAGCATGCTGAGCGCCGCCTCGTTGGCGCCGCCGTGCGCGGGACCCCACAGGCAGGCGATGCCGGCGGCAATGCAGGCGAACGGATTGGCCCCCGAGGACCCCGCCAGCCGCACGGTCGAGGTCGATGCGTTCTGCTCGTGATCGGCGTGTAGGATGAAGATGCGGTCGAGCGCGCGCACCACCACGTCGTTGATCCGGTATTCCTCGCAGGGCACCGAGAACATCATGCGCATGAAGTTCGCGGTGTAGTACAGGTCGTTGCGCGGGTAGACGAACGGCTGGCCGATCGTGTACTTGTGGCACATGGCGACCAGGGTGGGCAGCTTGGCGATCAGCCGGATCGCCGAGACGTGCCGGTGATACGGGTCGCTGATGTCGAGCGAGTCGTGGTAGAACGCGGAGAGCGACCCGACCACGCCGACCAGCATCGCCATCGGATGCGAGTCGCGGCGGAAGCCGCGGAAGAACGCAGCCATCTGCTCGTGGACCATCGTGTGCTGCGTGACGTTGCGCACGAACTCGGCCTTCTGCTGCGCGTTCGGCAGCTCGCCCTGCAGCAGCAGGTAGCACACCTCGAGGAAATCGCACTGCACCGCGAGCTGCTCGATCGGGTAGCCGCGGTAGAGCAGCTCGCCCTTGTCGCCGTCGATATAGGTGATCTTCGAGGCGCAGGCCGCCGTCGACAGGTACCCTGGGTCGTAGGTGAATTTGCCGGTCTTGCCGTAGAGCGTGCGGATGTCCACGACGTCGGGACCGATCGTCCCCGGCAGGATCGGGAAGGTGACGGAAGGCGTGCCGTCGTCGAAGCTCAGGGTGGCGGTTCGGTCGGTCATGTCGTACTCCAGGCGCAGACAGGAACGGGCGCGCCCGGCGCTGCAGCCGGCTGCGTCCACCGTTCTTCAGATGGCTCTCATTGCATCCAGCAGCGGTTTCATCGCCGCGTCGACGGGCTCTTGCCGGCCCGCTAACAGGTCCCACAGCTCGTTGTCGCTCAACGCGAGCAGCCGGTCGAGCGCAACAACCTCCTCGCCCGTGATCCGTTCGCCGCGCAGATCCAGAAACCGCGTCAGGATCAGGTCATTCTCCAACATTCCGCGCCGGCAGCGCCAGCGCAGCCGATTGAGCTCGGTTGGCGTCAGCATCGTTTCAGGCCAAGCACCCCGGGACGATCGTCAAGTCGTTACATGGGGGCGACGCGGAAAGATTCACACCGCCCGCTTCAGCATCATTTCCTTGATCTTGCCGATCGCCTTGGTCGGGTTCAGCCCCTTGGGACAGACGTCCACGCAGTTCATGATCGTGTGACAGCGGAACAACCGGTAAGGGTCCTCGAGG
This sequence comes from Casimicrobiaceae bacterium, assembly GCA_036382945.1. Lineage (GTDB taxonomy): Bacteria > Pseudomonadota > Gammaproteobacteria > Burkholderiales > Casimicrobiaceae > PALSA-1003. Next base: position 20,894 of record DASVPH010000173.1, on the reverse strand, counting down.
TCGTCGAGCCGCTCGCCGGTCGCCCGGTCGCGCGAGTCGGCGATGAACCGATACGCGGCGAGGAGCCCCGCCGGGCCGACGAATTTGTCCGGGTTCCACCAGAACGAAGGGCACGCAGTCGAGCAGCACGCGCACAGGATGCACTCGTAGAGCCCGTCCAGCTCCTCGCGCTCTTCCGGCGATTGCCGCCTCTCCTTCTCGGGCGGCGGCGTATCGTTGACGAGATACGGCCGGATCGAGTGGTACTGCATGAAGAACTGGCTCATGTCGACGATCAGATCGCGGATCACCGGCAGGCCGGGGAGCGGCCTGAGCTCCACCGGCTCCTTCAATTCCTTGAGATTGGTGATGCAGGCGAGCCCGTTCTTGCCGTTGATGTTCATCGCGTCGGAGCCGCACACGCCTTCCCGGCACGAGCGCCGGAAGGCGAGCGTGTCGTCGTGCGCCTTCACCCGGATCAGCGCGTCGAGGAGCATCCGATCGTGCGGATCGAGCGCAATGTCGTAATCCTGCATGTGCGGCGCGCCGTCGCGCTCGGGATCGTAGCGGTAGATGCGGAACTTCATGGGTTACTCCACCGACCGAGCAGATGGCCCGCAGGCAAGGCGCCCCGGAGCGAGCGACCGGAACGTACAGCGGAAGTACGTGAGGATCGCGAGCGAGGAGCAACACAGCATGCGGGCCATATGCGAAGTGTCGGTCAATACGTCCGCGCCTTCGGCGGGAAGGCGTCGACCGACAGCGGCTTTAAGCTGACCGGTTTGTAGTCGAGCCGGTTGCCCTCGCGGTACCAGAGGGTGTGCTTGAGCCAGTTGGCATCGTCGCGGGCCGGGAAGTCGCTGCGCGCCTGCGCCCCGCGCGACTCCTTGCGCGCCTCGGCCGACACGATGGTCGCCTTGGCCACCTCGATCAGGTTGTCGAGCTCGAGCGCCTCGACCCGCGCGGTGTTGAAGGTGTTGCTCTTGTCCTTGATCGCGGTGTTGCGCACGCGTTGCTCGAGCTGCATCACCAGGCTCACACCTTCGCTCAGGAGCTGCTGGTTGCGGAACACGCCGCAGTGCGCCTGCATCGTCTTGCGCAGCGTGTTGGCCACATCGGCGACCTGCTCGCCGGAGGCGGCGCTGTCCAGACGCGCGAGGCGCGCGCGCGAAGCCTCGCCGGCATCCCTCGGCAACGGCTTGTGCGAAAGCCGTCCGATGTTCTGCTCGACGATGTGGTTCCCCGCGGCGCGGCCGAAGACGATGATGTCGAGAAGCGAATTGGTGCCGAGCCGGTTGCCGCCGTGAACCGACACGCACGCGCACTCGCCGATCGCGTAGAGCCCGTTCACCACCGCGTTCGGATCGCCGTCCTGCGGAGCGACGACCTGCCCGTGCACGTTGCTCGGGATGCCGCCCATCATGTAGTGGATCGTCGGTACCACGGGAATCGGCTCGCGGATCGGATCGGCGTTGGCGAACTTGATCGATATCTCGCGGATCGCAGGGAGCCGCTTGGTGATGATCTCCGGTCCGAGGTGGTCGAGCTTGAGCAGCACGTGGTCCTTGTGCGGCCCGCAACCGCGGCCTTCCTTGATCTCCTGGTCCATCGACCGCGACACGACGTCGCGCGAGGCGAGGTCCTTCAGGTTGGGCGCGTAGCGCTCCATGAAGCGCTCGCCGTTGCAGTTGAGCAGGATGCCGCCCTCGCCGCGCACCCCTTCGGTGATCAGCACGCCCGCGCCATAGACACCGGTGGGATGGAACTGCCACATCTCCATATCTTCGAGCGGAATGCCGGCGCGCGCGGCCATGCCCAGTCCGTCGCCGGTATTGATGAACGCATTGGTGCTGGCGGCGAAGATGCGCCCCGCCCCACCGGTGGCGAAAACCGTCGCCTTGGCCTGCAGGATCATCACCTCGCCGGTTTCCATCTCCAGCGCGGTGATGCCGAGCACGTCGCCGGCGGCGTCGCGGACGAGGTCGAGCGCCATCCACTCGACCAGGAACTGGGTGCGCGCGCGCACATTGCGCTGGTAGAGCGTGTGCAGCATCGAGTGGCCGGTGCGGTCGGCCGACGCGCAGGCGCGCTGCACCGGGCGTTCGCCGAAATTCATCGAATGCCCGCCGAACGGCCGCTGCCAGATCGTGCCGTCGGGGTTGCGGTCGAACGGCATGCCGAAATGCTCGAGCTCGTAGACCACCCGCGGCGCCATCTTGCACATGTACTCGATCGCGTCCTGGTCGCCGAGCCAGTCGGAGCCCTTGATCGTGTCGTACATGTGCCACAGCCAGCTATCCTCGGACATGTTGCCGAGCGCGGCGCCGATGCCGCCCTGCGCGGCGACCGTGTGCGAGCGGGTCGGGAACACCTTCGACAGCACCGCGACCGACAGCCCGGCCTCCGCGAGCTGGAGCGAGGCGCGCAGGCCGGCGCCGCCGGCCCCGACGACGATCGCGTCGTACTTGCGCACCGGCAGCGCAGCGCTCATTCGTGGACCCCCACGCTTGCGGCCTCATTGTCCAATTCGGCCGCTGCGCTGCCCCCAAAAGCGGGGGCGCCATTCGCGCCTTGGGGCGGCCCTGCGGCGCTCACCGGGGAACCTCTGAAATAGCCCCGCGCGGTTGCGACGGCCGCGTTTCGGGGATGGGATACCTCATTGGCCGATGAGGCAGCGAGCGACGTGTACCGGGCGTACACGAGCGAAGCTGCGACAAAGTAGACCGCCCGAAACGCGGCCCTCCCTCCGGGCTGCGGCAACATGCCGCGCCTGCTTCGCCGCCCTCCTCGGTCATAGGATTCACTATCGCCCTCGTCGGGCGTCTCGCATTCATCTGCATTTTGCTCGCAGCGCAATCCACGTGGGGCTGTTTCAGAGGTTCCTCCCCCACAGGATGTCGACGAGCCACCCCGCGTAGCCGAGCAGGACGACCACCGTCAGCGCCTCCAGCGTCAGGCGCAGCGCAGTCGGCTTGATGTAGTCCATCCAGATGTCGCGCATGCCGATCCAGGCGTGCCAGAACAGCGCCAATGCGAACAGCAGCGTCGCGACCCGGAAAGCGGCGTTGGCGAACAGCGACCGCCAGAACTCGTAATCGACGCCGCCGTTGTACGCGGCGAGCGCGAGCCACAGCAGCGTATAGAGCGCCATCGCGACCGCGGTCAGCCGCTGGGCGAGCCAATCCTTGAGGCCGTAATGGGCGCCGACCACCACGCGCTTCACCATAGCCGCACCGCGATGACGAGGGTCAGTGCGAGGCTTGCCGCCAGTACGACCGCGCTCGACTGCCGCGCCGGCTTGAGCTCGACGAGCCGATGCATGTCGAGCAGCAGATAGCGCAGCCCCGCACAGAAGTGATGCAGATACGCCCAGACGAGGCCGATCAGGACGATCTTGACGGCCGGATAGCCGACCACGGCGCGCAAGGTCTCGAACGACTCGGGCGAGCCGAGGCTCCACTGGACCCCGACCAGGGCGAGCGGCAGCCCGACCAGGAACAGCACGGCGCCGCTCAAGCGGTGCAGGATCGATACGATGCCCGGCAACGGCAGGCGGATCGCCACCAGGTTGAGGTAGACCGGTCGCGACTTGGGCACGGGGCGCTCGGTGGAAGACATGGATCGCAAAGACCGGGGAACGCATCGTGCGGGCCGCCCGATGCGCAAGGAAAAGTATACAGGCAATCGGCGCTGCGCCGCCACCGGGCACGCCATCCGGCGGGACTGCGACCGGGTTGTGTGTCAGCCTGCTTTCGGCGGCAGCCTGCTAAGGAACCTAATTGAGCTCGTTGAGATAGTGGTGTTGCCGCGTGTTGCAAAGCCCGCGCCGCCATTCGACCGGTCGATCGCCGTAGGTATAGGTCACGCGCTCGACCGCGAGCAGCGGCGTCCCGGGTGCGACGCGCAGCAGCGTCGCCGAGGCTCCATCGGCGGCCACCGCCCTGAGCTTTTCCTGCGCGCGCACGATGCGCACCCCGAACTGGGTCTCGAACAGGCTGTACATCGATCCGCGGTAGCTCTCGGCCTTGGCCCGCGTCAGCCCCTTGAACAGCGGCGCCGGCAGGACGATCTCGTCGAGCACCGCCGGCTCCCCACCGTACTCGAGCACGCGCCGCAGCGTGATCACCGGATCGCCAGGCTTGAGCTCGAGCGGCCGGGCCACCTCGGCCGACGCCTTGCCCCGGCGCACGTCCACCAGACGGCTCGCCGGGTACTCGTCGCGGCCGTCGTTGCGCCGGATGCGCAGGAACCGGAACATCGAGGTCTTCTCCTCGGTGTGGGTGGCCACGAAGGTCCCTTTGCCCTGCCGGCGCACGAGAAGGTTGCCGGCCGCGAGCGCATCGATCGCCTTGCGCACGGTTCCCTGCGAAACGCCCCACCGCGCGGCCAACTCGACCTCGCTGGGGATCGGCTCCCCGGGGCGCCACTCGCCGGTCTCCAGGCTCCTGGTGATGAGCCCCTTGATCTGCAGGTAGAGCGGTCGAAACGACGGCGCCGAAGCGGGATGCGATGCGGACGGTGCCATGGCGGGTTCTCCTCCTCCGCGCCGAAGCGCCGTGCCGCGTAGACCTTCCCGCGGGCAAGGCACGGCTCTAGCGGCGGAATCGATAGACTCGTATTTTATATCATATAACTATTATAAGAGTTGTTGACATCTCCCGCCGGGCGCCGTAACATTCCTACGCGTCGGGCGCCAGCGGCCTCGCCCGGCGCCGGTGGGCGATGGCGCTCGAGACGCCGTGTCCGGGCGCCGATGTCGACCTTCGCGTCAACGTTCTCCAGGAGCCTGTCATGAAGAAGCCCGTCCGCGTCGCCGTCACCGGTGCCGCCGGCCAGATCGGCTACAGCCTCGTGTTTCGCATCGCCAGCGGCCAGATGCTCGGGCTCGACCAGCCGGTGATCCTGCAGTTGCTGGAGCTGCCGATCGACAAGGTGCAGGCGGCGCTCAAGGGCGTGATGATGGAGCTCGAGGATTGCGCCTTTCCCCTGCTCGCCGGCATAACCGGCAGCGGCGACCCCAACGTCGCGTTCAAGGACGCCGAGGTGGCACTGCTGGTCGGTGCGAAACCGCGCGGGCCGGGCATGGAGCGCAAGGACCTGTTGCTCGAGAACGCGAAGATCTTCATCGCCCAGGGCAAGGCGCTCGATGCGGTTGCCGCACGCAACGTCAAGGTCCTCGTGGTGGGAAACCCCGCCAACACCAATGCCTACATCGCGATGAAGTCGGCGCCCTCGCTGCCGAAGAAGAACTTCACCGCCATGCTGCGGCTCGACCACAATCGGGCGCGCACGCAACTCGCGCTTCGCGCCGGGGTTCCCGTCGGCTCGGTCGAAAAGCTGATCGTGTGGGGCAACCATTCGCCGACGATGTATCCCGACTACCGCTTCGCCACCGCCGACGGGGTGTCGCTCAAGGACAAGATCGGCGACGAGAACTGGAACCGCACGGTGTTCATTCCGACGGTGGGCAAGCGCGGCGCGGCGGTCATCGAGGCGCGCGGCCTCTCCTCTGCCGCTTCGGCCGCCAATGCCGCCATCGACCACGTGCACGACTGGTTCGCCGGCACCGGCGGCCAATGGGTGACGATGGGAATCGCTTCCGACGGCAGCTACGGCATTCCGCCCGACGTCATCTACGGCTTCCCCGTGACCACCCGCGCCGCCGAGTACGAGCTCGTCAAGGGCCTCGAGATCGACGCCTTCTCGCGCGAGAAGATGAACGCGACGCTGAAGGAGCTCGAGGAAGAGCGCGCCGGCGTCGCCTCGCTGCTGGGCTAACCGGGCTAACCGCCGCTCGCGCGGAGCGCCTTCTCCTTCGCCGCATGACCGCGCGCCTGCACCCCAGTGCGGCACTCTACGGCGCCGAGCGCGCGCTGCCGGCGCTGCCGCCGTGCGTGCATTACGCGGGCAGCGAGCGCCACATCGCCAAGGCGCTGCAATTGCAAACGCAGATGGGCCCGGTATTCGACGTCGCCTGCGATTGCGAGGACGGCGCCCCCGTCGGCGAAGAGCGCGCACACGCCAAGGCGATGGCGGCGCTGATCGCCGGGAAGGACAACGCCTTCGGCCGCGTCGGGGCGCGCATTCACGACCTCACCCATCACGCGTGGCGGAGCGACCTCGACATCCTCGTCGGCGAAGCGGGCGCGCGGATCGCATTTCTGACCCTGCCCAAGGCGGAGTCGGCAAGCGATGTGCGGCGTTTCCTGCACGCGGTCCGCGAGGAGGCGCTGCGCGCCGGCGTGCAGCGTACGCTTCCCGTGAGCGTCCTGATCGAAACCCCTTGTGCGGTGCACGACGCCTGGGCCATCGCCGCCCTGCCCGGTGTGGTCAGCCTGGACTTCGGCACGCTCGATTTCGTGAGCGCGCATCGCGGCGCGATTCCCGAGGCGGCCATGCACAGTCCCGGTCAGTTCGACCATCCGCTGGTGCGGCGCGCGAAATGCGAGGTCGCCGCCGCGGCGCTGGCGCATGCGGTGGTCCCGGCCCACGGCGTTACGCTCGCGCTCGACGACCCGGAGCGCGTGCGCCAGGACGCGCACCGCGCGCGAACCGAGTTCGGGTTCTTGCGCATGTGGAGCATCCACCCATCGCAGATCGAGCCGATCGTGCGCGCGTTCCGCCCCGATGCGCACGAGGTCGAGACCGCGGCGGCGGTGCTCGCCGCGGCGCAGGACGCGGACTGGGGACCGATTCGCCACGAGGGCAAGCTCTACGATCGCGCGTCGTACCGTTACTGCTGGGACGTGTTGCGGCGCGCACATGCCGCGGGCGCCGCGCTGCCCGCGGCCGCACAGGCGTTCTTCGGATGAAATAGGCGAACGACCGATGGCACCCACCTCTCCCGGCGCGAAATTCCGCGCCGCCGTCGCCGCCGAGACGCCCTTGCAGGTTCCGGGAGCGATCTGCGCGTATCACGCGATCCTTGCCGAGAAGACCGGCTTCAAGGCGATCTATCTTTCGGGCGGCGGGGTGGCCGCGGGCTCGCTCGGCGTTCCCGATCTCGGCATCAGCACGCTGGAAGACGTGTTGACCGACGTCCGGCGCATCACCGACGTCTGCGCGCTGCCGCTCTTAGTCGACGTCGACACCGGCTTCGGCGCCTCGGCGTTCAACATCGCGCGCACGGTGCGCTCGCTCTCGAAGCTCGGTGCGGCGGCGCTGCACATCGAAGACCAGGTGGGCGCGAAGCGCTGCGGGCATCGCCCGGGCAAGGAGCTGGTCTCGCAGGCCGAGATGGTCGATCGGATCAAGGCCGCGGTCGACGCCCGGAGCGAACCCGGGTTCGTGGTCATGGCGCGGACCGACGCGCTCGCGGTCGAGGGCCTGCAGGCGGCGATCGATCGCGCCTGCGCCTGTGTCGAGGCCGGCGCGGACATGATCTTTCCGGAAGCGATCACCGAGCTCGCCATGTACCGGCGCTTCGTCGACGCCGTAAAAGTGCCGGTGCTCGCCAACATCACCGAGTTCGGCCAGACGCCGCTGTTTACGCTCTCCGAGCTCAAGAGCGCAGGCGTGGCGATCGCACTCTATCCGCTTTCCGCGTTCCGGGCAATGAACAAGGCGGCGCTCAACGTCTATCGTACGCTGCGCAGCGACGGGACGCAGCGCGCCGTGCTCGACACGATGCAAACACGCGCAGAGCTCTACGAGTTTCTCGGCTATCACGCGTACGAGGCCAAGCTCGACGCGCTGTTCGCAAAGGGAAAGTAATGGAATACCAACAGGGAGACACAGAAACGCCGAAGAAGGGCCTTTGATCTCTTTGCTCTATGCCTCTACGTCTCATTGTGAATCCGCCGCCGCGACCATACTCCACACTGCCATGACGACCGAAGCCGCCCCCGCCCCGCCCAAGCCCAAGAAATCCGTCGCGCTGTCCGGTGTGCTCGCCGGCAACACGGCGCTGTGCACGGTCGGACGCACGGGGAACGATCTGCACTATCGCGGCTACGACATCCTCGACATCGCCGATACCTGCGAGTTCGAGGAGATCGCCTACCTCCTGGTGCACGAGAAGCTGCCCACCGCGACGCAGCTGCGCGCCTACAAGGCGAAGCTGCGCGGGCTTCGCGGCATTCCGGTGCCGGTGCGCGAGACGCTGGAGCGCATCCCCGCCGCGGCCCATCCGATGGACGTGATGCGCACGGCGGTCTCCGTACTGGGGGCGGTCGCGCCGGAGGCCGACGCGCACGATCCCGCCGGGGCCCGCGATGTCGCGGATCGGTTGCTGGCCTGCCTCGGCTCGATGCTGCTCTACTGGCACCATTGGACGCGGAGCGGGCGCCGGATCGAAGTCGAGACCGACGACGACTCGATCGGCGGTCACTTCCTGCATCTGCTGCACGGCGATCCGCCCTCCGCGCTCTGGGTGCGCGCGATGCACACCTCGCTCAACCTGTATGCCGAGCACGAGTTCAACGCGTCGACCTTCACCGCGCGGGTGATCGCCGGCACGGGCTCGGATATCTATTCGGCGATCACCGGCGCGATCGGCGCGCTGCGCGGGCCGAAGCACGGCGGCGCGAACGAGTTCTCGTTCGAGGTGCAGCAGCGCTATGCGACGCCCGACGAGGCGGAGGCCGACATCCGCAAGCGTGTAGCCGCCAAGGAAGTGGTGATCGGCTTCGGGCATCCTGTTTACACCGTGAGCGACCCGCGCAACCGCGTGATCAAGGATGTCGCGCGCCGGCTCTCCTCGGCGGCCGGCGACATGCGGATGTTCTCGATCGCCGAGCGCATCGAGGCGGTGATGTGGGACGCGAAGAAGCTGTTCGCCAACCTCGACTGGTATTCCGCGGTGAGCTACCACATGCTGGGCGTGCCGACCGCGATGTTCACGCCGCTGTTCGTGATCTCGCGCGCCTCGGGGTGGTCGGCCCACGTCATCGAGCAGCGCGAGGACGGCAAGATCATCCGCCCGTCGGCCAATTACGTCGGGCCCGAGGATCTACGCTTCGTCGCGCTGGCGGACCGGCGATGAAGAGCGCCGCGGTCGGCTCGCTCCTCGCGGCGTCGGCGCTTCTCGCCGGCCTGGCGGCGTGGACGCCGGTCATGGCCGAGGAAGACGCGGCGCGCAACGCGGCGCTCGCCGCCGCGACCCAGGAGGCAACCGGGTGGCTGGCCGCGCTCGACGGCCATCGCTACGCCGATAGCTGGAGCGAGGTGGCGGCGGTGATTCGGGAAGGGCGCACGCAAGACGATTGGGCGCGCGATGTCGGGACCCCGCGCGAGGCGTTCGGCAGCACGCTGATGCGCGAGCTCAAGAGCGCCGAGTACTCGACGAGCGTGCGCGGCGCGCCGCAGGGCAGGTATGTCACCGCGACTTTTCTCACCCAGTTCACCAACGCGCCGCCGGCGCTCGAGACGGTTCTGGTCAAGTTCGAGGACGAGCGCTGGCGCATCGCCGGCTACAGCATCCAGCCTGCCCCGAAGGCGGCGAGCCCGCCCTCCGCGCCGGACAAGCTCGGCGCCCACGCCCAACCCAAGGCCAAGGAGTAGAGCGTGTCCGCCCCGATCTCCAACGTCCGCCCCGCGCCGGACCCGGTCCTGGTCGACATCGCCGAGTACGTCGCCGGCTACCAGGTGACGAGTCAAGAGGCTTACGCGACGGCGCACCACTGCCTGCTCGACACGCTCGGCTGCGGGCTGGAAGCGCTCTCCTATCCGGCGTGCACCAAGCTTCTCGGGCCGATCGTGCCGGGCACGGTCGTGCCCCATGGCGCGAAGGTTCCCGGCACGCAGTTCCAGCTCGACCCGGTGCAGGCCGCATTCAACATCGGGGCGATGATCCGCTGGCTCGATTTCAACGACACCTGGCTTGCCGCCGAATGGGGCCACCCGTCCGACAACCTCGGCGGCATCCTCGCCACCGCGGACTGGCTCGCGCGCAGCGCGATCGCCGCAAGCCGGAAGCCGCCGACGATGCGCGAGGTGCTCACCGCGATGATCAAGGCGCACGAGATCCAGGGCGTGATCGCGCTCGAGAACAGCTTCAACCGCGTCGGGCTCGACCACGTGGTGCTGGTGAAGGTCGCCACCACCGCGGTGGTGGCACAACTGCTGGGCTTGAGCCGCGAGGAGATCATCGACGCCGTGTCGCTCGCCTGGGTCGACGGCCAGCCGTTGCGCACCTACCGGCATGCGCCCAACACCGGCTCGCGCAAGAGCTGGGCGGCGGGCGACGCCACCGCGCGCGGGGTTCGCCTCGCGCTTTTGGCCGCCAAGGGCGAGATGGGCTATCCCTCGGTGCTGACCGCCAAGACCTGGGGCTTCTACGACGTGCTGTTCAAGGGCAAGCCGTTCGCCTTCCAGCGCCCGTACGGCAGCTACGTCATGGAGAACGTTCTGTTCAAGATCTCCTATCCGGCGGAATTCCATGCCCAGACCGCGGTCGAATGCGCCATGGCGCTCCACCCCCAGGTGAAGGACCGGCTCGATGCGATCCGCCGCATCACCATCCGCACCCACGAGTCGGCGATCCGCATCATCGACAAGGCCGGGCCGCTCGCGAACCCCGCCGATCGCGACCATTGCATCGAGTACATGGTCGCGGTGCCGCTGATCTTCGGGCGCCTGACCGCGGCGGACTACGAGGACGAGGTGGCCGCCGACCCGCGCATCGACCCGCTTCGGGCCAAGATGGTCTGCGTCGAGGATCGCGGCTTCTCCCGCGATTACCTCGATCCCGACAAGCGCTCGATCGCCAACGCGATTACCGTCGAGCTCGACGACGGCACGAAGCTCGAGGAAGTCGTCGTCGAGTATCCGATCGGCCATCGCCGCCGCCGCCGGGAAGGCATCCCGTTGCTCGTCGAGAAGTTCCGGACCAACCTCGCCCGCCGCTTCCCGGCCAAGCAGCAGCGCGCTATCCTCGACTTGGCCCTCGACGCCGGCCGGCTCGCCTCGACCCCCGTGCACGAGTTCGTCGATCTGTTCGTCATCTAATCAGCCTCGGAGATCGTAATGCAGCGAACGTTCCTTCTTTTTCTCGTCCTTACCTTCGTCGCCGGTGCCGCGCAGGCCGAAGAGAAGTTCCAGCGCAAGTCCGGGCTGTGGGAAGTCAAGCGCACCTCGACGCGGACCGCGGGCGCTGCCCGCGTATACCAGATGTGCATCGACCGGGCCTCCGACAACGCGCTGCGCCAGCTCGAAGGAGGCATGCGTAGCGAAAGCTGCGAGACAAGCAAGGTGGCCCGTGAGGGCGATAAGGTCGTCGTCGATGCGGTGTGCAAGGTCGCCAAGACGACGACCGCGACGACGCGCGCGGTGATCAGCGGCAAATTCGACTCGGCGTACAAGGTCGAGAGCAAGTCGACCTTCGACCCGCCGCTGCGCGGCAAAGCCGAGGGCAGCACGGTGATCGAAGCCAAGTGGACCGGGGCCTGCAAACCCGACCAGCGTCCGGGCGACGTGATCATGCCCAACGGCGTGAAGTTCAACGTGGCGAGCGACAACGAGGCGGCCGCGGACGGAGCGAAGAGCTCGGGCGGCGCGCACGGCGACTCGAAGGCCCCGGGCGGCGCGCATGGCGACCCGGCGAATGCCCCGGACCGCGCGCACCGCGACACGTCGGCAACGCCGCGCCCAAGGGGCACCTACGTGCCCACCCCGGCCCCGATGAAATAGGGAACAACGATGGCGCACAATCTCCACGGCAGCCTGCAGCAGCTCCGCACCGCCAGCGGCAACACCGGCCGGTTCTATTCGCTCTCCGCGCTCGAAAGGGCCGGCATGGGCAACATCTCGCGCCTGCCCGTGTCGATCCGCATCGTGCTGGAGTCGGTGCTGCGTAGCTGCGACGGCAAGAAGATCACCGAGGAGCACGTGCGAGAGCTCGCGGGATGGCAACCCAACGCCGCGCGCACCCAGGAGATCCCGTTCGTGGTCGCCCGCGTGGTGCTGCAGGACTTCACCGGTGTGCCGCTGCTGTGCGACCTCGCCGCAATGCGCGGGGTGGCCCAACGCATGGGCAGGAATCCGAAGCTGATCGAGCCGCTGGTACCGGTCGACCTCGTCGTCGACCATTCGGTGCAGGTCGATCACTACGGCACCAAGAACGCGCTCGATCTCAACATGAAGGTCGAGTTCCAGCGCAACGCCGAGCGCTACAAGTTCATGAAGTGGGGCATGCAGGCCTTCGACACCTTCAAGGTCGTGCCGCCCGGGATCGGCATCGTGCACCAGGTCAACCTCGAATACCTCGCGCGCGGCGTGCACCAGAAGGACGGCATCTATTATCCGGACACGCTGGTGGGCACCGATTCGCACACGACGATGATCAACGGCATCGGCGTGGTCGCGTGGGGTGTGGGTGGCATCGAGGCCGAAGCCGGCATGCTCGGCCAGCCGGTGTACTTCCTCACCCCCGACGTCGTCGGCGTGCACCTGAAGGGGCGGCTCAAGGAAGGGGTGACCGCCACCGACCTCGTGCTCACCGTCACCGAAATGCTGCGCAAGGCGAAGGTCGTCGGCAAGTTCGTCGAATTCTTCGGCGAAGGCGCGGCCTCGCTGCCCGTTCCCGACCGCGCGACCATCGGCAACATGGCGCCCGAATACGGCGCCACGATGGGCTTCTTCGCGGTGGACGACAAGACGGTCGACTATCTCGCCAAGACCGGGCGCACGACGCAAGAGATCGAAGCCTTCGAGGCGTACTTCCGCGCCCAGGGCCTGTTCGGCATGCCGAGCGCGGGGAGCATCGACTATTCGCAGGTGGTCGAGCTCGATCTCGCGACGGTGGTCCCGAGCCTCGCGGGGCCGAAGCGGCCGCAGGATCGCATCCCGCTGCCGAAGATGAAGGAGTCGTTCAACACGCTGTTCTCCAAGTCGGTCGCGGAAAACGGCTTCAACCAGCCCGCGGACAAGCTCGCTCGCCGCTATCCGACCAAGCTCTACACCGCTGCCGCGGCGCCGAGCAGCAGCGCCGCACTGCAGCTCCCCGACAACGCTCATCCACGCGACGTGGTCGAGATGGTCGACAACCGCCCTACACCCGACCGCGTGCCGCCGACCGGCGCGAAACCGGTGGACATCGGCAACGGCGACGTGCTGATCGCCGCGATCACCTCCTGCACCAATACGTCGAATCCGGGTGTGCTGCTCGCCGCAGGGCTGCTCGCCAAGAAAGCCGCGGCGAAGGGATTGCGCGTCAAGCCGCACGTGAAGACCTCGCTCGCACCGGGCTCGCGCGTGGTCACCGAGTATCTGACCAAGTCGGGACTGCTGCCGGAGCTCGAGAAGCTCAACTTCTACCTCGCCGGGTACGGCTGCACGACTTGCATCGGCAACGCCGGCCCGCTCGATCCGTCGATCGAGGAGACGATCGCGCAGAACGATCTCGTCTGCGCCGCGGTGCTCTCGGGCAACCGCAACTTCGAAGCGCGCATCCACCCCAGCATCAAGGCCAACTTCCTCGCCTCGCCGCCGCTGGTGGTCGCCTATGCGATCGCCGGCCGCGCCAACGTCGACTTGACCACCGAGCCGCTGGGCACCGGCCGCGACGGCAAGCCGGTCTACCTGCGCGAGGTCTGGCCGAGCGCCGAGGAAGTGGACGCGGTGATGCAATACGCGACCGACCCGGCGACCTACCGGCGGCTCTACAGCGACTTCACCAAGGACAACCCGCTGTGGAACTCGATCCCGACCACCGCGGGCCAGGTCTACGCCTGGGACAAGTCGACCTACATCGCCGAGCCGCCGTTCTTCAAGGACTTCACGATGCGGCCCGGCACCGCGCACGACATCAAGGCCGCGCGGGCGCTGGGCGTGTTCGGCGACTCGGTCACCACCGACCACATCAGTCCCGCGGGCTCGATCAAGCCGACCTCGCCCGCCGGGATCTATCTGCTCGAGCACGACGTCGGCGTGCCCGACTTCAACAGCTACGGCTCGCGCCGCGGCAATCACGAGGTGATGATGCGCGGGACCTTCGCCAACGTGCGCATCAAGAATCTGATGCTGCCCGCCAAGCCCGACGGGTCGCGCGTCGAAGGCGGCGTGACCATTCTCCAGCCCGAAGGCAGAGAGCTGTCGATCTACGATGCGGCGATGGCCTACATCGCGCGCGGCACGCCCACCCTCGTCTTCGCCGGCGAGGAGTATGGGACCGGCAGCTCGCGCGACTGGGCGGCGAAAGGCACGCAACTGCTCGGCGTGAAAGCGGTTGTGGCCCGCAGCTTCGAGCGCATCCATCGCTCCAACCTGGTCGGCATGGGCGTGCTGCCGTGCCAGTTCAAAGGCAGCGACAGCGTGGCCTCGCTCGAGATCCAGGGCGACGAGGAATTCGACGTCACGGGCATCGAAGCGGGCATCCGGCCGCAGATGGATGTGACGCTCACCATCCGCCGCAACGACGGCTCGAGCGAGAAGGTGCCGCTGCTGGTGCGCATCGACACCCCGATCGAGGTCGACTACTACCTGCACGGGGGAATCCTACCGTTCGTGCTGCGGGAGCTGCTCGCGGCGTAGAGACACGAGCCGTGCCACCGGACGATGAGGCGCAGTGGCTTGGCGCGAGGTGGCGCAAACCGCGTCGTCGAGCGGGTCCCGGCTCGCGGCGGCGACTCAACCCACGAGTCGCCGCGCACGAGCCACCCGCTTAGCGACGACTGCGCCACATGGCCTCTGCACCACCGCGCCTCATCGCCGTAGAATGTCAGCGTAGGGCCGATGCCCGACACCGCCGCTCTCCGCCGCGCGTTGCCCCTGTTCCTGCTCGCCGGCCTGTGCCTGTCCTCGCTCGACGCCACCGCCAAGTATCTGGTGCGCGAGCATGCGCTGTTCCTCGTCGTCTGGGCGCGCTACGCCGGGCAGATGCTCGTGGTCACGCCCTTCGCCTGGCAGCGCGCGGGCCCGGGCTTTTGGCGCACGCGCCGCCTCGGCATGCAGCTGCTGCGGTCGGCTTTCCTGCTCGCTGCCACGATCTCCTTCTTCGCGGGCCTGCGCTACCTGCCGCTGGCCGAGGGCTCGGCCATCATGTACGTGGCGCCGATTTTCGTCGTCGTGCTCTCCGGCCCCCTGCTCGACGAGCGGCCGGGACGCGCACGCTGGCTCGCGTGCCTCGTCGGATTCGTCGGCATCGTGATCCTCGCGCGGCCCGGCTCGGCGATCTTCCATCCGGCCGCCCTGCTGCTGGTCGCGGCGGCCCTGTTCAACGCGCTCTACTTCCTCACCACGCGCAAGCTGGTCGAAGAACCCGCGTACACGACGCTGTTCTACAGCGCGCTCGTGGGCACGGTGGGTCTATCGCTGGCGCTTCCCTGGCAGATCGAGCTCGACGCGCCCACGCTGCGCCACGGGGCGCTATTCCTGCTGCTCGGTCTTTTCGCCGGGCTCGGCCACTGGTTCGTGATCGGCGCCTATCTGCTCGCGCCCGCGTCGCTGCTTACGCCTTTCACCTACCTGCAGATGATTTGGGCCACGAGCTATGGCTATCTCATCTTCGGCCAGCTTCCTGACCGCTACGCCGCGCTCGGGATAACGATCATCGTCGCCGGCGGCCTCGGGCTCGCGCTGCAGGAGCGCCGTCGTGCCCGCGGCGGGTAGCTCAGGGCCGCCCGAAGCCGTGGCTACGCCTGCTGCCGCGACGCCTGGCGCGCGATCCAGCGCGTGAGCGAACGCCACTGCTCCCAGTCCTGCTCGGCGCGCGAGCGCGGCAGGTCGAACACGGTGAGCCCGTCGCGCGCGCAGTAGACGTACACCTGCGTCTGCCGCAGATGCGCGACCAGCGGATACGGGAGCGCCTTCAGGAACGCCTCCAGCTCGCCCGCGCTGTTGGTGCGCGAGTCCACCCGCATCGCCACCAGCCCCACCGCGATCGACCCCTGCTTCACCGCCTTGTATTCGCTGATCTGATCGAGAAAGCGCTCGGTGGCGCCCATGTCGAACGCGCTTGGGCTAACGGGCACGAGCAGGATGTCGGCGCGGCGCATCGCGTCGCGCAGGCTCTCGCCCTGCAACTCGGCCGGGGTATCGATCACCAGCCATTGCGGCGGCTCGCCCTTGAGCTCGCCTCTTTTTTCACCCCTGGCGCCGTCGGGTGTCCAGCCTCCGATCACCGGGAACAGCGGCGCTCGCCGCGAGAGCCAATCGGTTGCCGCGCGCAACGGATCGAAGTCGGCGAGCACGATGCGCTGCTTGCGACCGGCGAGCCACCCGGCCACGTTGGTCGCGAGCGTAGTTTTCCCGCTCCCACCCTTCGGGTTGGCCACCACCAGCGTCTGCATAGGAATCCCCCCTTGCGCAATGGTAGCGCCAAAGGCGTCCCCGGTTACAGGTCCGGCAAAACGGCGGCGAGCGGCTCGAGCGCGGCGGCGCCCAAGCGGCGGCTGCGCTCGCCGTTCCAGCCGACCGCCTCATCGGGCAGATCGGCATTGTCCTTGAAGGGCATCTCGAGGGTCAGCGCGAGACAGCCGAAGGCATGCCCGACGTACTTCGAGGCGAGCGTCAGATTGACCTTGGTGTCCTTGTCGTCGGGGTAGCCGTGCACGTCCTGGAAGTCGGGGCTCGCCCGCTTGAATGCGGCAGCGAACGCGCGCTGCAGCGCGTCCTGCTTGGGCGTGAAGCCCGGCAACCGTTCGCAGCCGTCGACGAAGACGTACGGCAGCGCTTCGTCGCCGTGCACGTCGAGAAAGGCGTTGATCCCGGTTTGGTGCATCGCCCCCCGCACGAGGAAGACCTCGGGGCTGCGCTCGGGCGACGGCGCCGCCCACTCGCGGTTCAAGTTGGCGCCCGCGGCGTTGGTGCGCAGATTGCCGCGCACGCCCCCGTCGGGGTTCATGTTCGGAACGATGCGCACGACCGCCCGCTCGAGGAGCGCTTCGGCGACCGGGTCGTCGCGGTCGAGCAGCCGATCGAGGAAGCCTTCGACGAACCACTCGGCCATCGTTTCGCCGGGATGCTGGCGCGCGATGACCCACAGCGAGCGCTTCCGCGCGCCGGGCGCGCCGACCGTCACTAGATTGAGATCCCGCCCCTCGACCGTGCTTCCGAGGTCGCTCACGCGCGCCCGCGGCGAGTCTTCGGCGCGGCCGAGAAGATCGAGATGCCGCTCCCAGGAGTATGGCTCGAAGTACGCGTACCACACCGAATCGCGCTCGGCAACGTGGGCGATCTCCAGCACGCTTCCGTCAAGGCGCGTGGGAACGCGGAACCACCGTCGGCGGTCGTAGGAGGCGACCGCGCGATAGTCCTGCCAGCCATCGACGTACGTGCACTCGCCGGCGTTCTCGAAGCGGATGCGACAGGCGCACCCGCGCGCGCCTTGCAGGCGGAAGTAGAACCACTGCCGGAACGCGGCGTGCGAATCGGCGCGGATGTTCACACGGATGTCGTGGGGGCGACCGAAGGCGATCGGCTCGATCGCACCGGCGTCGAAAGCATAGCTGATCTTGAGCATCGGAATCCCGCCACAGCGTAAGGCGGGTCGCCCCGCATCGGGGTGGCTATGCTACCATCGCGCCCACTGGAGCGGGACGCACACCTCACAGCGGCCATGGACGAAAGATGAGCACTTCGGTATCGATTCAGCCCGCGCCGGCACGATCGCCGCCTCGTCCTGCGTCGAGCGCGCGCGACCCGCGCCGTGCCGAGCTCGAGGCGAACAAGCTCAAGAAGCGGCTGCGCCGGCAGGTCGGTCAGGCGATCGGCGACTTCGGACTGATCGAGCACGGCGATCGGGTCATGGTGTGCATCTCGGGCGGCAAGGACAGCTACGGGCTGCTCGACATCCTGCTCTCGCTCAAAGATCGCGCGCCGCTATCCTTCGAGATCGTCGCGGTCAACCTCGACCAGAAGCAACCCGGATTTCCGGCCGACGTGTTGCCGCGCTACTTGACCGGGCTCGGCGTGCCGTTCCGCATCGAGGAGCAGGACACCTACAGCGTGGTCAAGCGCGTCATTCCCGAGGGCAGCACGATGTGCTCGCTGTGCTCACGCCTGCGGCGCGGCGTGCTCTATCGCGTGGCGACCGAGATCGGCGCGACCAAGATCGCGCTCGGCCATCATCGCGACGACATCCTGGCCACCTTCTTCCTGAACCTGTTCTTCGGGGCGAAGTTGAAGACCATGCCGCCCAAGCTCGTCTCCGACGACGGGCGCCACGTCGTGATCCGGCCGCTCGCGTACGTGCGCGAGCGCGACCTCGCGCGCTATGCGGCGTTGCGGGCGTTTCCGATCATCCCGTGCAACCTGTGCGGCGCGCAGGAGAACCTGCAGCGCAGAGAGGTCGGCGCGATGCTGCGCGCATGGGAGAAGAGATATCCGGGGCGGATCGAGACGATCTTCAACGCGCTGGGGAACGTGGTCACCACGCACCTCTACGACCGGAGGTTGCGCGATTTCGCCGCCATTCGTACGACTGGCGCGACCGCCGCGCCTTCGCCCGACGGCGATCTCGCCTGCGATGAGGACCCGGCGCCGTCCGAGCGGGACGCACACGTGCCGATCGCGGCGCTCGACCCGGATTGAGCTCCGCGGTCATTCGTCCGCTCGGCAACGACCCCTTCCGTATCGTCGCGCGCATCGCCAAGGATGGCTGGGACTCGCTGGCCGCGCCTTAGCCACAGGTTGTGGGTTGCCCTGGCGATCGGCGCCGGCGTGTGGCTGCGCCTCGACCAGCTCGCCTCGCAGCTCCTGCTCGAGGACGAATGGCACGCCGTGTATCGCGTCGTCCACGAGACCGCCGCTGCCGTATTCCTCGATTTCGGCCATTCGGATTCGAGCATTCCCCTGACGCTGCTCTATCTCGCCGAGTCGCGTGCCTTCGGACTGTCGGAGCTCGGCATGCGCGCCCCGCTCGTAGCGGCGGGGATCGCGACTCTGGTGCTGTTCCCTTGGTATGTCGCGCGGCGCTTCGGGCGCGGCGAGACGCTCGTCTTCACGGTGCTGCTGGCGATCTCGCCGCTCTTGTACTTCTTCAGCCGCACCGCGCGCCCCTATGCGCTGACGCTGCTTCTGGTGTGGGTCGCGCACGTCGCATTCAGGCGCTACGTCGAGACGCCGCACGCCTCGCGACCCGAGCTTGCCGTGTACGCCGCGACGAGCGCGCTGGCGGCATGGCTGCATCCGGTGGTCGTTCCATTCGTGGTCGCGCCGTTTCTTCCCGCGGCCTGGGCGTGGCTGCGAAACGCTTCGGGCGCGACGCGCAAGGCGGCGCTCATGCGGCTCGTCGCCGCGGCGCTGGCCGCCGGCGTCCCGATGACCGCGCTGCTATTGCCGCCGCTCGTCGCGCACCCGGAGTCGCTCGCGCTCAAGAGCGGCATCGATCTGCCGCGCGCGGATACGCTCGTCGGCGCCTGGTACGCGTGGTTCGGGAGCGGCTCGACTGCTGTGGTGCTGCTCTCCGGCGCGCTGGCGCTTCTCGGCGCTCCGGTCGTGCGGCGAGGCTTGCCCGAGGCGGGCTCGATGCTCGTCGGTCTGGCCCTCGCGCTGGCGATGATCGTCGTGACGCGTCCGGCCTGGATCCACAATCCGCTCACCTTCGCCCGGTATCTACTGCCGATCGTCCCGTTGCTGCTGCTCGCCGTCGCGTGCGGCGCGTTAAAGCTCGCGCGCGCAATCGCGACGATGCTCACTGCTCGCGGCGCGGCGCCGCTCGCGGCCGGCATCGTCGGCATGGCCGCCGCGGCGACACCGCCGGTCGCGCTCGCCGCGACGAGCCCGCTCTGGCCCGTCCTCGCGCATCCGAACGGCAATAGCGTCCACGCGCTCTACCAGTTCGACTTCCGCCGGGATCACAACCCGGTCGCCACCGTGATGGACGGCATTCCGCTCTCGCCGTGGTGGGCGACGCTGCGGCAGCGCCCGCCCGAGTCGATCGGCATCGCGGTGGCGCCACTGCCCACCGAGAGCGTGGGCTGGGACGCGCCGCGCTGGCAGCGCTTGGGTCGCCAGCGCGTGCTCTCCGGCTTCCTTACGCCGCTGTGCGCGAGCCCGCGGGTGAACGAGGTCCCCGACGACGCGCGCTTTCGGTTCCGCAATGCGGTGCATCTGTCCGACGACGCCGCGCTCGCCGCCCGCGGCGTCGACTTCATCGTGTGGCAGAAGCCGTATCGCTACGCTGCCCATGGCCTCGAGGCGCAGGTCGGCGCCGACGTCGCGCCGTGCGCGAGCGCGCTTGCGGCGCGCTTCGGCACACCGGTCTACGAGGACGAGTGGCTCACGGTCTACTTCTACTCGCGAGCGAGCGCAGGCGGGCGCGATGCCGCAAGATAACCCGGCGTCCGGAAGCGCCAGGGCCGCCGCGGCGCTCCGGCTCGATCCCGAGCACAAGCTGCGGCGCGCCGTGATCATCGGCTTGATCGCCAACTTCTCGCTGCACGCGCTGACCGGATTCGTCGCGGTGGCGGCGCATTACGGCGTGCTCTACGCGTTGCTCGGTCTCGGCGTGGCGCCGCTCGTCGCGAGCGGGATCGGCTTTTGCGGCGGTGCGGCCACGCGCTTCGCGCTCGCTTACTGGCGCGTGTTCTCGCCCTCGCACGGGCTCACGACGGCCGGCCGGCGCTTCGTGGTCGTGATTGCGATTCAGGCGCTCGCCAACACGGCGCTCCTGGGCGCGCTGCTCGAAGCCGGCATCGGCGTCTGGCCGGCGCAGATCACGACGACGATCGTACTGACCTTCGCCAACTACGTCGCGTATCGCTTGTGGGTGTTCCGCTGAGCGCACGACGTCCTCGGCCTAAGGAACCCCTGAAATACCTCCGCGCGGTTGCGACGGCCGCGTTTCGGGATGGGATACCTCATTGGCCAATGAGGCAGCGAGCGACGTGTACCGGGCGTACACGAGCGAAGCTGCGACAAAGTAGACCGCCCGAAACGCGGCCGTCCCTCCGGGCTGCGGCAAAATGCGGCGCCTGCTTCGCCGCCCTCCTCGGTAATAGGATGAACTATTACCTTCGTCGGTCGTCTCGCATTCA
>DASVPH010000172.1:0-4762 GCA_036382945.1 Casimicrobiaceae bacterium | reverse complement strand
CGCTATGCAGTAGGCCACGCCGGGCCGGATGAGCTGGGCTTTGGAGAAGTCATAGAGCCGGTAGACCCGCTGCGTATCGCGGTCCCGCATGAGGAGCACGGCGTAGGTCGGGTATTCCGTCCGCGAGATCAGGAAGAGGTGATTGGCGCTGAAGTTGAACATGCGGGGGAGCAGGGGCGGGAGCGGAAACTCCCGCCCGCCTCGTCAGCGCCGTTGTGGAGTTAGCCGGCGGACTCCTCCGGCCGGGTTATCATCACAGCGCGGCGCGTCATCGGAGCCGGCACTATTCCTTTGCGGCCGGCGAATCGGGGTTCCTGATCTCGCGGACGGAATACCCGTCGTACGCCGTGCTCCTCATGCGCGACCGCGACACGCAGCGGGTTTACCGGCTCTATGACTTCTCCAAAGCCCAGCTCGTCCGGCCCGGCGTGGCCTATTGTGTAGCGGGCAAGGTCAACAGCGCCGACAAGCTCTATCTCGTGATCGAATCGGTTCGCCTGGACAGGAAGTCCCGCCGGGTTACCAGTGCTCCTGTTCCGGCTGATGAGGCGGGCTTCGGCGCTCGTGAGAACTGACCCACTGACGCTCCGATAGAGTGAGCCAGGGACTGCGCGAGGTCCGGAACGGAGAGCGGGGCTGCGGACCCATCATCCACGCCGTTAGGCGTGCTGGTGTTTTTCTGTGGGCGTAGGGAGAACGGCAGTATCATCCACGCCGAAGGCGTGCGGCTATCGGCCGCCGAAGCGTTGAATGGCGAGCCAGTGGGGCAGTCGCAGGCGGAGATAGCGATAGTAGTCCGGCCCGACGGACGACTCCAGGACCTCATCGATTACAGGACCGAAGTAAGCCAGGGAGCGAATGACGCCCAACGGTGGGGCGTCGGGTCGGCGTACGACGCGGCGGGAAGCTGCGAGCACGAGGGCATTCTCGACCGCATCGAGCGGTACGCCGCGAGCAAACAACGCCATGGCGAATGCGCGGTCCGGCTTGCGCACCATGCCGCAGGCGCCCGGAGTGGCGCGATAGGCGTCGAGCACGCGCTGCACATATTGGGCAGCGTCCATAGAGGATCAGCCTTGCGGCTCCCGTAACGATGGACCGTCGATGGGCACTGTGTGGCAGTAATGCCGCAAACGGCTGAGCAGCGCCTCGACCATCGACTTGTTGCCAAGAAAGTTGTGCCACTCGCCGTAGCCCAGGTTCGTCGTGACGATGGTGGAATGCCGGTGATAGCGTTCCTCCATGAGCTTGAAGAAGGCGTTCGATTGTTCCGCCTTGAGATTCAAGTACCCAAACTCGTCGATCAGCAGGACGTCGAGGCGCGCGAGATGGTTGATCAGCTTGCGCGTGGAGCGGTCGGCGAGGGAAGCGTACATCTCGTCGAACAGGTCTTGCGCGCGAATGAACTGGCAGCGCAGCCCGTTCTGCAAAGCCTTGAGCAGGATGCCGCAGGCCAGTCCGGTTTTCCCCACACCGGTGGGACCGGTGAAAACCAGATTCTCGTGTTTGGCCACGAAGTCGAGTTCAGCGAAGGCCTGGATCTGCTTGCGCTTCACGCCGGGTTGACGACTGTAAGGGAAAGTCTCCAGCGACCAACGTTCGGGGAGATTGGCGCGGCGAATGCGCCACTCCAGAGCGCTCTCCTGGCGGTGATGCCACTGGGAGCGGAGCAGCGCGGCGACGAACTCCGAGTAGGAGACCTGCTGTTTCTCGGCGGCGCGCAGTTGCTCGTCGTAGATCGAGCGCATGCGGCCGAGCTTGAGGTTCTTCAGCAGTTGTTCGATCTCGTCAGTCATCGCTGTCCTCCAGCCGGAAGTATTCGCGCGTCACACGGCGCAGAATCATGCGTTCGACGCGGTCCAGATCGTACAGGCCATAGCGGCCTGCTTCTTCGACTGCGCTGAGAAAGGCTTCGCGCGGGTAGTCGCGCAGCATGCGGAGCAGTTGCCGCAACAGCAGCGCGATCACCTTGCGGCCGCGCCGTTTCAGGTTCTCGATATAGGAAGCGATCTCGGGCGCCGCGGCCAGCAGCGCGGTTTCCTCCGGGTGCGGATCGCGCTTACAAGGCCCCTGGCCGCGCGGCGGCCGGTGCTCCGGCAGCGTCACACGCGCCTGATCGGGAGTGGCGATACGCCGGTGCCGGACGATGTGGCGGGCGTCGAGCTCGATCTCGACTTGGTCGCGCGTTTCGCGCACTTCCACCTGGCGGCCGATGAACCGCGGCGGCACGGAGTAGCGGTTGCTGTGCAGCGAAACATAGCCTTCGACATCCACCATGCGGTGATGCAGCCGGTAGACTTCCGGCAGCCAGGCCGGCAGCGGTCTCAGCAACGGGCGCTCGACGGCGTAGAGTTCGCGCGGTATGGCGCGGATATGTTTCTTGTAGGTCGCGTTGACCCGGTCGCACCACTGGCGCGCCTGGTTGTTGAGATCCTGCCAATCGGCGAACGTGCGTCCGGCCAGAAAGTTGTTTTCGATGAAGTGGAAGGGCCGCTCGACACGGGCCGAACGGTTGGCGTCGCCGATCTCGTGCGCCACGAACCGGAAGCCGAGACGCTCGGCAAAGGCGGCCATCTCCGGCACGGGCTCCATGGCGCGGCCGCTGCCGCGCAACACCACCACGTGCGTGTTGTCGATCATGACGCGTTCGGTCGCGCCGTCCATATACCGGACTGCGTCGGTGAGAAAGACCTTGCAGTCGAAGCGCTGGAACGTGGGCAGAATTTGAAAGAACAGCATGCGCGAGTAACACAGCGTCGCCGAGGCGGTCTGCGCTTTGAGCTTGCGCCCGCCCACGATCACTTCGTGGGGCGAGGTGTCATGCTGCGTTTCCACGCCGGGGGAGAATTCGTAGCGGCCGGCCGGCACAACGGGCGTCTGCCCGATCCCTTCCCGGCGGCAGAAGGCGGTGAGCGCCTGGTAGGAGAACCGAGCGCCAGCCGCCGCCAGTTCCTCATGGACTCGCACGAGATTGCCTTTGCACGGGGGCAGCAACTCGAGGATCTGTTGGCGGAACGGCGTCGCTTTCTCCGCCCGCTCGATCTTCGGCACGGCGCTCGAGTTCGCCCGCAGCACCTGGCGGACGCTTTGGCGCGAGATGTTCAGTAGCCGCGCGATCTCCCGTTTCCCCACTCCCTGTCCCTGGAGTTCGAGAATCGTGGCTCGTTGTGCCTGGCTCAGCATGGTTGGTTGCGGGCTCCTCGATGCGTTGTTGGAGTTCGGTCAGCAGTTCAATTGCGTTTTGGATTTTCCGCCGCACGGGGGCGCGGTTCGGCGACGGCGATTCCAAATGCTCCAGCGTTCGTTGCGCGAGCGCCGCAATGTGGTTCAGTTCCCGGTCGAGCGTCTCCGCTTGCGCTTGCGACTTGGCGAATAGCTTCGGCGCTGCCAGGATGCGTTCGCGCACGGGCCCGGTGGCGTCGCGCCAGGCGCGATAGAACGCGCCCGCTTGCCGCGCCGTCCATCCCTGTTCGGCGAAAGCGGCGGCCATGCGCCGGCAATGCTCCCGGCTGATGCGGGCCGCCGGCGCCAGATAGCGCGTGGCGAGCGAGGCAGCGATCTTGCCTTCCCGCACCAGTTGCTGCACCGATTCCGGCAGCGCCTCCACCAACGCCAGGCGGCTGGCTACCCACGTCTTGCCGCGGTCGAAGCGCCGGGCGAGTTCTTCCAGCGAGCAACCCAAGCGGCTTTCCATCTCGGCCAGCAGCCAGCCTTGTTCGATCGCGCTGTCCGGCTCACTCATCTGCAGCGACCGGTCCAGCGCCAGCGCGTCGGCTTCGCTCATCTCCCACACGACGGCGTCGACCGTATCGCGGCCCAGTTGCTGGAGCGCGGCGATGCGCTTGTGACCGTCGATGACCAGATAGCGGCCGCCCGTCTCGATGACAATGATCGGCGTTTGCTGGCCGACCTCAGCTAGCGAAGCGACCAGCCGGCGCTGGCGCGCCGGACGTCGTACCCGGAGGCTTTCCAGGCGGCGGTCCAGCTGATGAAACTCTAATCGCATCGGCTCGGGCTTCAGTATGCGCCGGCGCGGATCTGGTCTTTTCCGGCGTGGGGGGAAGTGCGTCGAAAAGTCCCGTCGAATCAATCGGATACGCCTGGAACTGGTCTTTCGCCGTGCGGAGGAGGAGTGTGCCCAGAACCCCAATAAAATCAGCGCCTTGCCCTCCGAACTGGTCTTTCGCGAGATCCCAGGGAAGTCGGTTCAGCGGCGATGGGGTGCGGAGCGGCTCGGCGGACTGATCCTGGTTGCGCTGGGTGATTCGATGGGCGGTCGCGTAGCCGGGGTTGCGGGCGCGCCAACTGGCCTGCGTCTTTTGGCGGCGGGCTCGTTGGCAGTCCGGTTCACCGCAAGCGCGTTGGCGGTCGCCGACTCTCACGTCTGGCCGGAACCACCGCCGGCAGATCCGGCACGGTCTCTTCCGAGCATCGGGCATGCCCGTTCATCGTCGCTCCCATCAGGTGGTCAACTTCTGGCGAGCATCGGTGGGTCAGTTCTCGCGAGCGCCGAAGACTGTCCCACGCGCAAGATATCCCCGGATGGCTTCGCTGATCAACTCACCGACGGTCCGGCCCTCTAACACCGCCCGGGCCCGGAGTGCACGATAGGCTTGTGGATCCAGGTTTCACTTCGTTGGCTGCGACAACAAGATCGGCCTGACACTGATTGAAGCCGTGGGTGTCATCCCGATGATTCTTTGGATCGTCTAACCCTTAAGGTGTTTGGAGGAGGCCCGGCAGTGTGGACGTCTAGACTTCT
>DASVPH010000171.1:0-1681 GCA_036382945.1 Casimicrobiaceae bacterium | reverse complement strand
GTCAGGTTTTGCGCTCGCGCTCTCTGTGGGCTGGTCGCGACCTCCCGCGGTCGGTTGCGACCTCCTGTCATAGCTCATGGACTCCCTTGGATAGCGGCCTGTTCTTCGGCGGTTCGGCGATCGCTGCCTTCGTGGCGGGGATGATCGCGCTGTTCGCGCCGTGTTGCATCTCGGTGATGCTGCCGGCTTACTTCGCGGCCTCCTTCCGCAACCGCGCCATGCTGACCGCGATGACGTTTTTGTACGCCGCCGGCGTGGCCACCGTGATCCTGCCGCTCGTGTTGGGGGCCTCGCTGCTGCGCCAGATCCTGGTGAGCCAGCACGAGGCGGTGTTTGTGGGCGGCGGCGTGCTGATGCTCGGGCTCGCAGCGTTCGTGCTGCTCGGCGGCAAGCTCGAGCTGCCGATGCCGAGCCGGCGGGCCGGCCAGAAGGCAGGGCCCCTGGGCATCTATTCGCTCGGCGTGTTTTCCGGCATTGCGAGCTCCTGTTGCGCGCCGGTGCTCGCCGGGGTGCTCGCCTTGTCGAGCCTCGCGCCGTCCACGGCCTTGGCGCTCGCGTTGGGCACGGCTTACGTGTTCGGCATGGTCGCGCCGCTGTTCGCGATCACGCTCCTCTGGGAGCGCTACGACTGGCGGGCGAGCCGGCTCTTCCGGCCGAGAAGCGTCACCTGGCGCATCGGCAGGCTTGAGCGCACGCTCAGCATGTCGGCGGTGGCCACCGGCGTGCTGCTCGCGCTGATGGGCGTGGCGACCATCTGGGCCGGACTCGCAGGTGACGCGATGCCGAGCGGCGGGTGGTGGACCTCAGTCGCCATCCGCTTGCAGTACTACGGCCAGCAGATCACCCGCGTACTCACCACGCTTCCGGGATGGCTGACGGCGGCCACGCTGATCGCCGTAGCGGTATGGCTCGCACGGCGGGCGTTCAGGCAGCTTGCGCCGCGCGGAGGCGCCACGCCACCCGAGACGCACGAGGACCTCGAAGACCACTCAAGGAGTAACCGATGAACACGCGCAGCCGCAAATGGCGCAAGAAGCAAACCATGACCTTACGCAGCCGCAACGAGCCCGCCCTCGACAGCGGCGCTGCGAGCGGTTTTCGACACCGCTTTGCGATCAAGGCCGTCATCGGCGTCGCGGCGGCAATGCTGGGGCTCGGAGCGATCGCCGGCGCCGACAAGCCGACCGGCGGCGCGACTCAGGACAAGGCACCCGAGAGCGACGCCGCTGCCGGAAGATTCGCGTTCCAGGTCGGCAAACCCGGCCCTGGCACCAAGGCGCCGGACATCCGGCTCGCTTCCACCGCGGGCGGGACGTTCGACCTCGCGGCGTGGCGCGGCAAGCGCGTGCTGCTCTTCTTCCACGAGGGCCTCATGTGCCAGCCGTGCTGGGAGCAGACCCGGGACATCGAACGAAACATGCAGCGCTTCCGAGACTTGGGGGTGGACGCCGTGGTAAGCGTCACCACCGATCAGCTCGACGATCTCAAGCAGAAGGTCGCCTACGAAAGGCTCGCGACCCCGGTGCTGTCGGATCCCTACTTCACGGTATCGCGGGCCTACGACGCCAACAGCTACGGGATGATGGGCAAGAGCCGCGACGGCCACAGCTTCATCCTGGTGGGCGAAGGCGGCACGATCCTCTGGCGCGCCGACTACGGTGGGGCGCCCAAGTACTTCATG
>DASVPH010000170.1:0-14530 GCA_036382945.1 Casimicrobiaceae bacterium | reverse complement strand
CGGCGCAGCGAATAGTTCATGCTCTTCGCAAGCCGCGCAACAAAGCAGATGAGGCCATTGCGCCGAAACCCGGATGGGACGGGGCTTTCCGGGCGATCTGCTTTGTCGCTCGGCTCGCCAATAGCGCCTGCTATTGGCTTCACCTTGCTTCGCGCATCTCCTCCCGGAAAACGAGCCCGAAGAGCGAAGTTTCGAGGAACGGCCAAGCCTCCGTCGCGGCCATGCGGGGCTTATTCAGAGGTTCCCTAACCCCGCATGTAGGTGATGCGGCCCCTGTCCAACCCAACGGCCGGGAAGGGCCAGCACCAGCCCCTATCCGGGCTCGCCCAGGTCCGCCACGGGAGCAACACCGTGGCGCTGTTCGCCAATGAACACTACGTGCTGCTCGCTTCCGCCGCCGGTTGCGGCGGCGCTCGGGGCCGCCACGGAGCTCACGATGCCGGTCCTACTCGCGCTCGGTCTGGGCTCGCGACGGCGAAAAATCGGCTAAGCTGGCGCGCGAGCCCATCGCACCCCGCCCGCGATGACCGCCAAGCCGCCGCTGCCGCCTATCGTTCACCTGCGCGCCCCGCAC
The DNA here is from genome assembly GCA_036382945.1 of Casimicrobiaceae bacterium. Lineage (GTDB taxonomy): Bacteria > Pseudomonadota > Gammaproteobacteria > Burkholderiales > Casimicrobiaceae > PALSA-1003. Next base: position 13,956 of record DASVPH010000170.1, on the reverse strand, counting down.
CTGCTGGGGGTTGCGGTCCTCCTCGCGTTCGGCGCCTCCCTGGCGCTGCAGCCCTGGTTCTCATCGCAGCTCGTGCTGCTGGCGAGCTGGGATGTCGGCGCACTGTGCTATCTCGCCCTGGCCTGGGCCGTGATCGCGCGCACCGACGAAACGCTGACCCGGCGCCGCGCGCAGCGCTACGATCCGAGCGGGTACATGATTTTTCTGCTGATCCTCATCGCCGCGAGCGCGAGCTTCGTCGCGATCGGGTTCATGATCGGCGATATCAAGGACCTGCCGTTCTGGCCGCGCGCCGGACGACTGACGTTGTCGATCAGCGCGCTGCTGCTGTCATGGCTGCTGATCCACACCCTGTTCGCGTTCCACTACGCGCGGCTGTATTACTTTCTGCCCGAGGGAGGCGAGCAGCATCATCGGGGCTTGAGGTTTCCCGACGACGACGAGCCCGACTATCTCGACTTCGCCTACTACGCGTTGGTCGTCGGCATGACCTCGCAGGTCTCGGACGTCGCGGTGCTCTCGCGCCCGATGCGACGCCTGACGATGATCCACGGCGTGCTGTCGTTCATCTACAACATCGCGATCCTGGCGATGAGCATCAACATCATCGGGGGCGTCATTTAGGCAGCGTCGTCGGCGCGACCACGTCCGCTGCCGAGTCGATGTCGGAGAGCGCCGCGTTCAACAACGAAAGCGCGACCGAGGCATTGCCCGCCGCGAGCTGATCCCGAGCCTCGACGATCAACTGCCGCAACCGCTGCTCGTAAGCCTCGGCCTGCTCGAGCTCGGCGACGAGCGCCGCGACCTCCTGTGAGGAGGACTGCTGCGCCGTTCCGTTCGTCATGGCGTTCCTCCTGCCGTCATTGCCACTCCACCCTCAAATACCCATGTTGCGCGTGTCGTCGAATCGTGCTGCCGCGGCGCAGCTCATGATGCCCGCTGGCAATGCGCAATGTCACGACTATAATGGAATCTCGAATTGGCGTGCGTGCGAAGGGACGTCGAATTCCGACTGCGCCGTGGCGATGGCGCATGGATCCTGGCACGGCGCCGGCGAAGGCTACGTCGAGCTCATGCCGATGAGCCTCATCATTGGCGCTCGCCGAAACGGCCCTCCATCAGCGTCACCATCGCCTTCATCGCGGCGGCCTCGTCGGGACCGTCGGCTTCGACGACGATCGTGCCGCCGACCGTTGCCGCGAGCAGCATGATGGCGACAATGTTGCGCGCATCGGCGCGGCGCCCCGCGTATTCCAATGTCAGCGAGGAGCGGAACTGCGACGCGAGACGAACCATCTTCGCGGAGGCGCGCGCATGAAGACCGAGGCGGTTGGTGATCGCGACTTCGCGCTTCTGCATCTCTGCCTCCATGAGCGTGAACACGATGTCGCCCGAGCGCGCTGGACGCGCCGCTGCGACCGGCGGTGCGGCTTGGTCAGATCTCGCGCATGCGCTGGACGGCTGGCACTCTAGTTTCGCGAAGCCCGCCGAGCACGGCGACAGCGACCGAGGCGAGCGCGACGGCGGCCAGCGCGGCCAGATACGCCCACGGCACGCTGAGCGCCTCGGGCGGCGGGTCGAAGGCGCCGGTCAGCAGCTTGACGAGCATCCAGGCGAGCGCGAATCCGGTCGCCGTTCCGACGAGCGCTCCGGCGAGGTAGAGCAGCCACGCTTCGCTCCACAGGAACGCGCCGAGCTGCGCCGGCTTGGCGCCGAGCGCGGAGAGGACCGCGAAGGTGCGCCGGCGGTCGGCGATGCCCAGCGCGAGGACGAGGCCCGTCGCGCTCGCGACCATGAGCACCGCAAGACCCAGCTCCAGCCGCGTCATGCCGCCGAGATCGACCGCGGTGAGGCTGGAGGCGATCTGGCGCTGAACCGTGCCGATCTCGGTCACCCGCGCGCCCGGCAGCGACGCCACGATGGCGCGCGCGGCCGTCGCCACGCGTGCCGGATCGCCGGTCGTCTTCAGCAACACGACTTCCGAAGCCGGCGCGGCGGTCTGCCGTCCGACGTAGTCCGCGTTGGCGACGAGGAAAGAGTCGCGCGGCGCGGTCGGGAACTCGCGCACGACCCCGATGAAGCGAGACGGCACGACCTGGTACTGGTTGTCGGTCGCCCTCTGCAGCCGCAGGTTGACCGTGTCGCCGGCGTGGAGCTGGAAATCCTTGACCGTCTCCTCCGAGACGAGGATGCCGTCGGGGGTGCGCGCCAGCAGATCGAGCGCCTTGCGCGCGTCGTGGTTGCCGAAATACGCATTCGACATCCGCGTCACCTCGCCGATACGAGCCGCGTCGATGCCGTAGAGGTCCTGCAGGTCGGCACCGACATAGGCGAGCCGATGCTGCATCGGTTGCGCCGCCGCGACGCCGGAAATCGCCGTCAGCTCGGGGAGCTTTGCCGAAGCGGGTGCCCGCGCAGTGCCTGTAACGGTGACGTCGGCGCCGTTGGCGAGCTCGGCGTCGACGCGCGCCTGCGCGTGATAAGTCGTGTTGAACACGGCCGTCGACGTCGCGAACGCGAACGCGAGCCCCACGAGTCCGATGCCGCGGGTCATCCGTTTGGGCTGACGCGCAATCGTGGCGGCGACCACGCCGGGCGCAACAGCGCCTGGTCGGGGCGTCGGCGCACGCCTCCGGACGCGACGACCGCGACGGTGAGCAGCATCGCGAGCACCACGCCGGGCGCACCCAGGAACAGGAACAGCACCCGGGCGTACAAGGCGTCCGCCCGCGCCGCGTCGAGCCTCGCCGCGAGGTTGTCGGCAACGATGCCGCTGCCGGCGATGCGCAGCTCGACGTTCCTCGCCGCGCCTTGCACCGTCGCGAAGGCGAGCACCGGATCGATAGGCAGAGCGTCGTGCGCGAGTCCGACGTGGAGCTGCGTTCGCACGGTGTCGGGCCGCGCCGCCGCTTGCGGATCGAACAGGCGGTGCCAATCGGCTGCGGGGAGCAAGAGCACGTTGTCGGGTGGGGCCTGCGGCGCCACGCCGGGCGGCACGCCGACCGCCTGGAACATCGAGTCGGCGTTGGGCAGGTCGACGACGCCGTCCACCTTGACGTCGGCCGGCGGAAGGCCCACGCGGCGGATCGTCACGGTGTCGCCCACCGTCACGTGCAGGTTGGCCGCGGTCTGTTGCGCGACGAGAACGCCGTCGAGCGAGCCGAGCAGGAGCCGCATCTGCCGCGGAAAGTCGCGCGCGTAGTCCGCGTCGAGACCGACGACCTTGCCCTTGGCGGTGGTCTGCACCGTGCCACCGGCGCGCGCCTCGAGACCGTCGACCGAGGCGTAGCCCACCTGGCGCAGCGCCGTCACCAATCCCGCCTTGCGGATCATGGCTTCGGCGGGCGGGACGGCGGTTCCGGGGACAAGCTCGACCTGCCAGTCCACCGGCACGCCGGCAACCGCGCGGCGCGTCATCGAGGCCGTGCTCTGGGTAAGAAAGGCACCCAGCGCCGCGAGCAGGGCGACGGTGATGGCAATGCCGGCGATGGAGCCCGCGAGGCGGCCGTTGCGGGTCCGCACCAGGCCGAGGAACCACGTGAGGATCATGCCGCCTCCACCGTTTCGGTCGGTAGGGCGAGAGTGCCGTGCTCCATGCGCCACAGCGCGTTCATGCGCCGGGCGACGGATTCGTCATGCGTGGCAATGAGCAGCGCGGTGCGGGTTCCGGCAAGGTGGGCGAGCAGCGCGTCGAGCAGCGCCTGCCCGGTGCGCTGGTCGAGCTGGTCGGTCGGCTCGTCCGCCAGGATCACCCGCGGGCTGCCGACGATCGCCCGCGCCATCGCGACCCGCTGCGTCTGTCCGCCGGAGAGCTCCTCGGGGAGCTTGCGCGCGAGCGCTTCGAGACCGAAGGTCGCGAGCGCCGCATGCACGGCGGCATCGACGTCGCCGGTCCATTTCGCGAGCAGCAGCGGCAACGCGACGTTCTCGTTCACGCTCATCGGCTCGAGCAGGCTCGGCGCCTGGAAGACCAGCGCGATCTTTTCGGGCAGCAGCGTTTCGCGCGCGCCCAACCCGGGCCACGCGAGGCTGCCGCCGCTCGGCACGTCGAGTCCGGCCATCAGGTGCAGCAACGTCGACTTGCCGCTTCCCGATCGACCGACCAGCGCCACGCGATCGCGCGTGCGCAGCCGGAACGTGGCGGACGCGACGGCGGCGACGGATGCGGCGCCTTGCCGGTAGCGCCGGCTCACCGAATCGGCGGCGATGAGAACCTCAGTCATCGACCAGGCGTCCGTCACGCAGGCGCAGCACGCGGTCGGCGCTCGCCCCGATCATCGGATCGTCTTCGACGAGCAGCAGTCGCATCGGACAGAGGGCGCGTGGACAGCGGAGGTGCTATTTTCCAACGGTTCGGCGCGGCGCGAAAAGCCTTCCTCGGGCTCGTGCGGTCACACGGATGCCGAGCACCACGCCGCGCTCGAGCTCTCGGCGCAGCCATGCGATCCACCGGTAGTCGCTGCGTAGCACTGCGGCGACGAGCGCGGCCACCGCAATCGAGCCGGCGATATCCAGCGGGAAGTGAAGGCCCAAGTATACGCGCGCTCATGCGGTCAGCAGTGCCGCCGCGGCCACCAACGCGCCCCATGCGCGCGTGCCCTTGGCAAGGAGCAGCGCGGCGGCGACTGCCAGCATCAGGCTGGCATGCGCGCTGGGAAATGATCCTTCCGCTGCATGGGCCACGTAGACCGGGCTCAGACCCAGCATGAAGGGACGGGGATGCGCGGTAAAGGCAGCGAGCCACTCGCTCGCGGCGAGCGCGACGGCGCCGCAGATTGCGGCAGCGACGGCGTCGTCGCGCGACGATGGCTGAAGAAACCAGATGACCAGCAGCACCAGTGGAACGACGGCGACGCCAAGGCTCGCGAGCAGCTTCGCCGCGAGGAGCAGGTGGGGCTCCGGCGCATAGCCGGCGGCCAGCACCGTGAACAGTGCCCGATTCAGCGCTTCCACGAGGCGTGTTGCTCAAACGCCACCACGCGCCGCGGCCGAGCGTAACGAAGGAGTCTGATCGCGAGAGCCGCTGCAACGAAACCGAACGACGCCGGGACCGCAATGGTGGCGACGATCCAGAGAAACGGCAGCGCAAGCAAGCCGAGCAGCGCGAACAATGCTGCTCTGGCGCGTCCGGATCCCTGTCGATTGACGATCAGCTCGCCACTCGCCAGGACCTCGAGGGTGCGCGGGCGCTCGCAGGCGGGGCCGGAGCTCTCCGAAGTGAAGATTCGCATCGCCTTTCTCGACTCGGTTGGGTACTACGAGAGCATTGGGCGTGAGCGCGGAAGCGTTGAAACGGCCTTCGACCCGTGCGCTCCCATTGCGCGAAGCGTAGCGGGCCAGACTTAGGCTCCGCTTAAGCCTCGCTTACTCGCCTAAGCTCGATCCGCGGTCGTCCCCGACGTGCGCATGATCTGGTAGGTGTCCGAAGTCCGAGGCCGCCAAGGGCCTTGTCCAAGCTAAAGACCGACGGGGCCGGCGGCCGGCTGCAAGAGCGCGCCGGCGTAGGAGGCAACAGCGACCTTACCGAACCACGAGATGTAGAAATCGACCAGGCACAAAACCGGACACACGAGGTCCGGGTTGCGAATGAGGGAGAGGACGAAATTCTTTTACAGATGAATGGGGTGGCTGATGGGATTCGAACCCACGACAACCGGAATCACAATCCGGGACTCTACCAGCTGAGCTACAGCCACCATTGCTGCCGTCCCCGGGCGCGCCGTGCGGCTGGCGCGCCCGACAGGACTCGAACCTGTTACCGCCGGCTTAGAAGGCCGGTGCTCTATCCAAATGAGCTACGGGCGCCCGGTATAGCGAAAAATGCCCCGGCCTCGAAGCCGAACTGCCATCTGGTCGGGGTGAGAGGATTTGAACCTCCGACATCTTGCTCCCAAAGCAAGCGCGCTACCAGGCTGCGCTACACCCCGAGGGGAGCGATTATGCCATCGCGGCGAGCGACCGGGCAAACCGGGCCACGCGCCGCAACCTCGCCGGTGTGGCGACCGGCTCTATAATTGGAGCGTGATGGCCCGCCGTCGGCGGGAGTCTCGGTCTCGCCAACAGCAAGAAAGGAACCGCCATGAGTGCTACTCGTGATGTCGCCGTTTTCGTGGGCAGCCTGCGCAAGGAATCGTTCAGCCGCAAGATGGCCAGGGCGCTGATTGCGATGGCGCCCACGCCGCTCAAGCTCGAGATCGTCGAGATCGGGCAACTGCCGCTCTACAACCAGGACGACGACGCCAATCCCCCGGCCGCTTCGGCTGCGTTCAAGGCGCGCGTGCGCAAGGCCGAGGCGGTGCTGTTCGTGACCCCGGAATACAACCGCGGGGTCCCGGGCGTGCTCAAGAACGCGATCGACGTCGCCTCGCGTCCGTACGGGGACAGCGCGTGGAACGGCAAGCCCGGCGCGATCGTGAGCGTCTCGCCCGGAGCCATCGGCGCGTTCGGCGCCAACCACCACCTGCGCCAGTCGCTGGTGTTCCTCAACGTGCCCGCCTTGCAGCAGCCGGAGGCCTACATCGGCAACGCAGCCAAGCTCTTCGACGCGAGCGGGGCGCTGATCGACGCCTCGGCGCGCGACTTCCTGCAGAAGTTCCTGGCCGCGTTCGCGCAGTGGGTCGAGCGAAACATCGGCAAGTAGCGATCGGCGCGGCTCGCTCGTGTCGCGGTCACGCTTTTCCGCAGCGCCATTTCGCTCACGGAGGTTAAGCTCTCAGAACCTGAGCTTTCCGGTCAGCAGATCGCGGAACATCACCCAGTCGCCGAGCAGGCTGTAGAACGGGTGGGTAAACGTCGCCGGCCGATTCTTCTCGAAGAAGAAGTGCCCGATCCAGGCGAAGCCGTAGCCGGCGACCGGCGCGGCTGCGAGCCACCACGGATCGCGGGTGAGGATCGCGGTGGCGATCGCCGCGAGCACCAGCACCGAGCCGACGAAATGCAGCCGCCGGCAAAGCGGGTGGCGATGCTCGGACAGATAGAACGGATAGAAGTCCCGAAACGTCTCGTAGCGATCGGCCATCGGTGTCGCTCGAGCTTCGTGTCGGCAGGCTACGCTTCCGGCTTGAGCTGCGGAAACAGGATCACGTCCCGGATCGACGGGCTGTCGGTCAGGAGCATGACCAGCCGATCGATGCCGACCCCCTCGCCCGCCGTGGGCGGCAGGCCGTATTCGAGGGCGCGGATGTAGTCGGCGTCGTAGTGCATCGCCTCGGCGTCGCCCGCCTCCTTCGCTTTTGCCTGGGCGAGGAAGCGCGCCGCCTGATCCTCGGGATCGTTGAGCTCCGAGAACCCGTTGGCGATCTCGCGCCCCGTGATGAAGAGCTCGAAACGGTCGGTCACCGTGGGCTCGGCGTCGTTCGCGCGCGCGAGCGGGGATACGTCGACCGGATAGGCGACGATGAAGGTCGGCTGCACGAGCTTTTCCTCGGTGGTCGCCTCGAAGAGCTTCAACTGCAGCACGCCCGTTCCGTCGGTCGGCAGCACGTCCACACCGAGCGTGCCCAAGGCCGCCTTGAGATATTGCGGTTTGCCGAGCTCGGCGAGGGGGTAGCGCGGATTGTGCTTGGCGATCGCCTCGGCCATCGTCAGCCGATCGAAGGGTCCGGACAGATCGATCGGGTTGTCCTGGTATTCGATGGTCGTCGTGCCGGCGACCTTCAGCGCCACCTCGCGCAGCAGCGCCTCGGTGAGATCCATGAGATAGCGGTAGTCCCGGTAGGCCTCGTAGAACTCGAGCATCGAGAACTCGGGATTGTGGCGCGTCGAGATGCCTTCGTTGCGGAAGTTGCGGTTGATCTCGAACACCTTCTCCAGCCCGCCGACCACGAGCCGCTTGAGATACAGCTCCGGGGCGATGCGCAAGTACAGATCGGTGTCGAGCGCGTTGTGATGCGTCACGAACGGACGCGCCGCGGCGCCCCCGGGAATCGGATGCATCATCGGCGTCTCGACCTCGAGGTAGCCCCGCGCGACGAAAAACTCGCGGATCGCCTCCACCACCTGCGAGCGCTTGACGAACACCTCGCGCGACTCCGCGTTGGTGATCAGATCGACGTAGCGCTGCCGGTACTTCTGCTCCTGATCGGTGAGCCCGTGGAACTTCTCCGGCGGCGGCCGCAGCGCCTTGGCGAGGAGCCTCAGCTCGGCCACCCGGACCGACAGCTCGCCCGTGCGCGTCTTAAACAGCGTCCCGCGCGCGCCGACGATGTCGCCGAGGTCCCAGTGCTTGAACGCCTCGTGCGCTTCGGCGCCGACGGCGTCGCTCGCGATGTAGAGCTGCATCCTGCCGCTCATGTCCTGCAGCGTGGCGAAGCTCGCCCGGCCCATGACGCGCTTGAGCATCATGCGGCCGGCGACGGCAACCGGTATCGGCGCCGTTTCTAGCGTCTCGTTGGTCTTACCGTCGTGGGCCGCGTGCAGCTCGCCGGCCAGCGCGTCGCGGCGGAAGTCGTTGGGATACGCGGGCCCTCGCTCGCGCAACGCTTTGAGCTTCACGCGCCGCTCGGCGATGATCCTGTTCTCGTCATCGCTCGGCGGCTGCGCATCGCGCGGGTCGTTCATCTCACACACCCTGCTTCAGGCTCGCCGCAATGAAGTCGGCGAGATCGCCGTCGAGCACCGCCTGGGTGTTGCCTTTCTCGACGTTGGTGCGCAGGTCCTTGATGCGCGACTGGTCGAGCACGTATGAGCGGATCTGGTGGCCCCAGCCGATGTCGGTCTTCGCCTCCTCGAGCTTCTGCTGCTCGGCCTGGCGCTTGCGCAGCTCCAGCTCGTAGAGCCGCGATTTGAGCATCGCCATCGCTTCGGCGCGGTTGCGATGCTGCGAGCGGTCGGTCTGGCATTGCACGACGATGTTGGTCGGCAGGTGCGTGATGCGCACCGCGGAGTCGGTCTTGTTGATGTGCTGGCCGCCCGCACCCGAGGCGCGGAAGGTGTCGATGCGCAGCTCCGCCGGATTGATCTGCACTTCGATGGACTCGTCGACCTCGGGATAGACGAACACGCTGGCGAACGAGGTGTGCCGGCGCGCGTTGGAATCGAACGGGCTCTTGCGCACCAGGCGATGCACGCCGGTCTCGGTGCGCAGATATCCGTAGGCGTAATCCCCGGTCACCTTCACGCTGGCGCTCTTGATGCCTGCGACCTCGCCCTCGGACTGCTCCAGGATCTCGGTCTGGTAGCCCTTGCGCTCGCAATAGCGCAAGTACATGCGCAGCAGCATCGCCGCCCAGTCCTGGGCCTCGGTGCCGCCGCTGCCCGCCTGGATGTCGATGAAGCACGGGTTGGGATCCATCGGATTGTGGAACATCCGACGGAACTCCATCTCGCCGACTCCGCGCTCGAGCAGATCGACGTCCTGCGCCACGGCGACAAGGGTCGCGTCGTCGGCATCGGCGCGGGCTAGATCGAACAGCTCCGCGCTGTCCTTGAGCCTGGAGCCGAGGTCGGTCAGCGCGCCGACGAGCGCTTCGAGCTGCTTTCGCTCCTTGCCCAGCTCCTGCGCGCGTTTGGGATCGTTCCAGATGCCGGGATCTTCGAGCGCCTTGGCGACCGCGGCGAGTCGCTCGGTCTTGGCATCGAAGTCAAAGATACCTCCGCAGATCGGCCGCGCGCTGCTGCAATCCGGAGAGCGTGTTGGCGATCTGGTTGATCCGTTCGGCTTCCATGGGTCTCGTGTCCTTCATCGCGCCTGCCGCATCGGCCTGCGCATGCCGCGTTGGCCGGCGCCAAGCGCCGCGTTCGACGCAGCAAGTGGGTGCGTCACGCTCTGCCGTTACGCACTACCTCGATTATATACCCGCGCTCGACCCGCCCCTTGCAGCGGACACCCGCGCGTTTGCGCGCTGCGATGAATCGCCTATGATAGGCGGCTGTGCCGGGGCCCGCGGAAGACGTTCAGCCGCAACCTAAGGAACCTCCGAAATACGCCACGTGGATTGCGCTGCGAGCAAAATGCGGATGAATGCGAGACGACCGACGAAGGTAATAGTTCATCCTATTACCGAGGAGGGCGGCGAAGCAGGCGCCGCATTTTGCCGCAGCCCGGAGGGACGGCCGCGTTTCGGGCGGTCTACTTTGTCGCAGCTTCGCTCGTGTACTCTTGGTACACGTCGCTCGCTGCCTCATTGGCCAATGAGGTATCCCATCCCGAAACGCGGCCGTCGCAACCGCGCGGAGGTGTTTCAGAGGTCCCTAATGCACGTTCCGTTCACCTACGTTGTCCGCAACCTCTTCGCGCGCCGGCTCACCACCGTGCTGACCGCCGGCGGCATGGCGCTCGTGGTCTATGTCTTCGCAGCGATGCTGATGCTCTCCGCGGGGCTTCGGGCCACACTGGTGGCCACCGGCCAGGACGACAACGTGCTCGTCATCCGGCGCGGCGCGCAGACGGAGGTGCAGAGCGGCATCGACCGCGCGCAGGCCGGCATCGTCGAGAGCCTGCGCGACATCGCGCTCGGCGAGGACGGATGGCCGCTGCTGTCGAAGGAGCCGGTGGTGCTGATCAACCTGCCGAAGCGCGGCTCGGGAAAGCCGTCGAACGTCGTGATCCGCGGCGTCACGCCGCGGGGGCTCGCGCTGCGCCCGCAGGTGCATGTCACTGACGGGCGAATGTTTCGGCCGGGCGCCGCGGAAGTCGTCGCCGGCAGCTCGATCGCGAGGGGGTTCCGGGGCGCGGCGCTGGGCGAGACGCTGCGCTTCGCCTCCCGCGACTGGACCGTGGTCGGCGTTTTCGACGCCGGCCGCACCGGCTTCGATTCGGAGATCTGGGGCGAGGCCGAGCAGATGATGCAGGCGTTCCGACGCACGAGCTTCTCGGCGCTCGTCTTCAAGCTCGCGGACAGCGAGCGCTTCGAGGCGGTCAAGCAAACGATCGAATCCGATCCGCGGCTGACGGTCGAGGCCAAGCGCGAGACGCAGTTCTACGCCGACCAATCGGAGGCGCTCGCCACCTTCATCAACTATCTCGGCACGACGATCTCGGTCATCTTCGCCATCGGTGCGATCATCGGCGCGATGATCACGATGTACGCGAGCGTGGCGAGTCGCACCGCGGAGATCGGCACCCTGCGCGCGCTGGGGTTCTCGCGCCGCGCGATCCTCACCGCGTTCCTCGCCGAAGCACTGCTGCTGGGACTGCTCGGCGGCGCGCTCGGGCTCGCCGGCGCGGCGTTCATGCAGGCGCTCTCGATTTCGACCGCCAACTTCCAGACCTTCGCCGAAGTCGCGTTTCGCTTCGTGCTGACGCCGGGTATCGCGATCGCCGCGCTCGCCTTCTCGCTCGCGATGGGACTCGTCGGCGGCTTCCTGCCCGCGGCGCGCGCGGCGCGGCTGAAGATCGTCGACGCGTTGCGGGCGGCGTAGCGACGCGAGCAGATAGCGCCGACCCGCGTGGGGGAGCAAGGAACACTCGCGCTGCACCGATGAGGCCCACCGCACTGTTCTCGATCGCCACGCTGATCTGGGGGTCGACGTGGCTCGCGATCACGTACCAGCTCGGTGTGGTCTCGCCCGAGGCGTCGGTGGTCTACCGTTTCGCGCTCGCTGCGATCCTGCTCGGCGCGTGGTGCCTGGCGACCGGTCGCTCGCTGCGCTTTCCTCCGACGCAGCACGCCTGGTTCGCCGCCCAGGGAACCCTCCTCTTCGGGCTCAACTATCTCGGCGTGTACTGGGCCGAGCGCTACGTGGCCTCGGGACTGGTCGCCGTGCTGTTCTCGCTGATCGTGTTTCTCAACATCGTCGGCGTGCGCGTGTTCTTCGGCACCACCGTCAACCGGCGCACGCTTGTCGGCGCCACCCTCGGCGTGACCGGGGTTGTGCTTCTGTTCTGGCGCGAGCTCGCAGCCGGACAGAGCGACACAGCGTGGGGCATTTTGTTCGCGCTTGGAGCGACCGTGCTTGCCTCCGGAGGCAATCTCCTCGCGGTGCGCAGCCAGCGTTCGGGCGTGCCGATGCTGCCGGGCGTGGCCTGGGGCATGGGCTACGGCGCGCTGGTGATCGCGCTCGTCGCGCAGGTCGACGGCGCGACCTGGGGCTTCGAGGCCACGCTGCGCTATGTGCTCTCGCTCGTCTATCTCGCGGTGTTCGGATCGGTGGTCGCGTTCGGGACCTACCTGACGCTGCTCGGCAGGATCGGCGCGGCGCGCGCCGGTTACGTCGGCGTGGCGGTGCCGATGGTCGCGCTGCTGCTCTCGACGGTGTTCGAACACTACCAATGGACGCTGCCGGCCGTGATCGGCGCCGCGCTGTGCGTCGCCGGCAACGTGCTCGTGTTGATGCCGGAGCGTTCTGTGCGACGCGCTTAGTCTATTGAGCTTTACTCAACCGCGTGACGCCTCGCATCTGCACGATCATCGTCCCCACGAAAGCGGGAACCCAGCGTCTTTAGGGGCGAAGACACTGGATTCCCGCTATCGCCGGAATGACGCCGGCGAGAGGTGACGCTTATCGCGATCTTCGCCGCGCTAACCGGCGCGTCAGCGCCGTGTTCAACGCGGCGAGTTAGCGGGCCACGCCCGCGCGTGACGCACTAACCCGCGTTATAAACGCGGCGTATCGAGGCGACCTTGCGATCGACATCCTGGGTGAGCCGCGGGTATTCGCCCGGGCCATAGGTGCGACACTGGCCCTGGAACCCGGTGTCGGTGCACAGCATCCAGTATCCGGCCTCGATGCGCATCGATGCGGCGCGATCCATGAATCCCGTCCGGCCGAGGTTGGGCAGTTCGCGCCGGTCGATCACCAGCGATTGCCCGGTGAAGTCGGGATACTCGTAGAGCACGACGCGCCCTTCGGGCGGCAGCGGTGCGGTCACGACGCCGACCGGAGCCGGGCCGGCGGACACGAGCTCGGCCGAGCTTATCCGCCCGTTGAGGGCGCCGAGACTGTCGTAGCGGCCCGGACCGAAGTCCGCACACTGGCCGCGGTAGTAGTCGCGCGTGCACAGCCGCCAGGTGCCGCCGTAGACGATCGCGGCCCCGGCACCGGCGTATTCCGGGATCCGATCGAGCTCGCCGTTGGTCACGCGCAGCTCGACCGCCATGCCTGCCAAACCGGGTTGCTGGTAGAGGACGATCCGCGGCTCCGCGGCCGCTACGACGGGCGCGGGTGTGACCACGGGTGCCGGTGTCACGACCGGCGCAGGCGCAGCGGAAACGCCGACGATCTCGCGCACCGACGCGATGCGATCGTGCAGCGTGTCCTCGAGACGATTGTATTCGCCGGGCAGCAGGCGCGTGCAATTGCCGCCGTAGAACGGATCGCTGCACACTTCCCACATCCCTTCGCGAACCACGACCGACGAGGCGGTATCGTTGAAGCCGGTCCTCTCCAGGTCGGGAGCCGCGCGGCGCAGGGTGAGCGTGTCACCGTTGAAATTTCGATTCTGATACAGCGTGATCTCGCCGGCGAGGGCACTCGACGCCATCAGCGCGAGCGCGGAGCCGAGGAGAACGCGCCAAGGTACGTGGTTCACGGTACACATAGGCAATCTCCAAAGACAGGTCGCCGGTAAAGTGACCGGCTGTGTCTTTTGACGCGCGGGAGTCGCCGATGGTTTACGCCGGCGCGTTAGATCAGTTGTCGTCCGCCAGCGACAGTGCGCGACGCACGCGAGTTCTGACAGAGGTTGTCCGACGGATCGCGGCGAATCAATCGGATCGTGTTGGGGAACGCGGAGGAGGATGGGTTCTCGCCGCCCGCGGGTGACCCCGGGAGTTGATCTGCGCTCATGTCAGGGAACCTCTGAAATACCTCCGCGCGGTTGCGACGGCCGCGTTTCGGGATGGGACACGCGAAGCCGCGAGCAACGTGTACCAAGCGTACACGAGCGAAGCTGCGACAAAGTAGACCGCCCGAAACGCGGCCGTCCCTCCGGGCTGCGGCAAAATGCGGCGCCTGCTTCGCCGCCCTCCTCGGTAATAGGATGAACTATTACCTTCGTCGGTCGTCTCGCATTCA
>DASVPH010000169.1:0-33675 GCA_036382945.1 Casimicrobiaceae bacterium | reverse complement strand
GAGGATGGCCCAGATCATGCGCGCGTGCTTGTTGGCGATCGCCACCAAGGTCTTGTGATAGCCCACGCGCGCATGCAGTTGCACCATCCAGGCTTGCAGGCGGGTGCGCCGCAGCGGTTCTTTGGCCAATGCCGCCTGCAGGGCCGAGCGCGCCCCTTGAGTGAGCAAGCCGCGCAGGTAGGTGTCGCCGCGCTTGGTGATGTGGCCCAGCCGGGTGTGGCCTCCCGAGCTGTCCTGCGAGGGCACCAACCCCTGCCAGGCGGCGAATTGACGCCCGTTCTTGAAATCGCGCGCATCGCTGACGGTGGCGAGCACCGCCGCCGCGGTGAGCGCACCCACGCCGGTGATCGCGGTGAGGGGTTTTGCCACGGCGTTGCCCTTGACGTGGCTTTTGATCTCCACCTCGCAAGCGGCGATGGCTGCATCGAGCCGCGCCAGGTGGGGCCGGGCTTCGCTGAGAAGACGGCGTACCAACAGCGGCAACGCCTCATCGTGTTCCAGCACTGGCAACGCCCGTGTGAACAGCTCCGCCGAGCGACCGCGCCAGACGCCGAACTCCCCGAGCAGACCGCGCAGGCGATTGGGTACTCGAGCGTCTTGAACTGCGCCCGGAGAACGGGTTGCCGTCGGCTTTGTCCAAAGCCGGTGCGCGTCGCGGCGAGGCTCGCACGCAGTCCGACTCTTCTACGGAGCCATTGCCATGTACTCAGGAAGCTGTCACTGCGGTCGCGTCGCGTTCGAGGTCGAGGGCGATTTCAGCGAAGTCAAGGAGTGCAACTGCTCGCACTGCAGCCGCAAGGGATACCTCCTCTGGTTCGTGCCGCGCGCGCAACTTCATCTCAAGACGCCCGCAGAAAGCATGTCGACCTACAAGTTCAACCGGCACATCATCAGTCACCACTTCTGCCCCACCTGCGGCTGCGCGCCGTTCGCCACGGGCACGGCGCCGTCGGGCGCGGCGACCGCAGCGATCAACGTGCGCTGCCTCGAGGGCGTGGACCTCACCACCGTGAAGCGCATCGCGGTCGATGGGCGCAGCCTGTGAGGACCTTTCGCGCGACGCCGAGCGGTCCTTGCGCTGACGCACCTCCTGGCCCTTCCGGCCGGTGAGGCGCTCGGCTTCGGAGTAGCCGGCAGGCGAAGAGCAGGCGCGGGCTCGGGTCCGACCTTCGTGCTCACGACGCGCGCCGGGACCCTTCGCCCAGTCGCCGGCGGGAGCCGACACCAGCGCCGCCCCGCGCGGTGGCAAGATCGAGAACGGCGACGCGGACGGTCGTCACGATATCAGGAGTGCTGGCGCAGGCATTGCGCACGCCGGCAATATCATTTCAAATGATAGCAGGTGACTGGAAAGGGTCACGAATGAGCGCTCCTCAGTACCCGTACGCAACGTTCCTCAACGTGCTCTATCCGCCGCTGAGCCTGGTCGACGTCCCGTCGCTGGTGGCGGCATCGACCGAGCGCTGGTACAACCAGACGTTGTGCAAGGTCAACGACTCGGTCGTTCGGCTGGGCGTGATGCAAGGCGAATATCACTGGCACAAGCACGACCGCGACGACGAGTTCTTCTTCGTCCTCGACGGGCGCTTCATCGTCGATCTCGAGGATCGCAGCGTGGAGCTTGGCCGGCAGCAGGGGTTCGTCGTGCCGAAAGGGGTCGCCCACCGCACTCGCGCCCCGGAGCGAGCGGTCATCCTGATGGTCGAGACCGCCGCCATCGTGCCAACCGGAGATGCGTGAGACTCGATCAGATCATCACCACATGCCACCCTCGAAAGAAGACAAAAGGCGCTCGAGCTCTTCGAGCGACTCGGCGTCGAACCGCCGGCCGGTCTGCTGGAACGAAACGATCGGTCGTCGGGCGGCGTCGCATGTTGCGTTGTCCGCGCTGAAAGTGGTACCGAACATTGCGAGGAGACGGAAGTGGCTATCCGCATTGTGAGGCTCGGTAGCACGAGAGCCGACGGCGAAGGCACTCGCATAGGAACGGTGCGCCGCCCGCCGCGCGGCGTTCCCAAGAGAGCGTTCGCGTCGCAGAACTGGTATGACGTCTGGTTTCCCAATCTCGCTCCGAGCATCGAAACCATGAAGATGGGTCTGCGAGCCAGGACGCCGAAGGAAACGGCCGCCTTCTTCCGCAAGTACCGCGCCGAGATGGCTCGTCCTGAGAATGCTCGCACGCTCGACCTGCTCGCCGCGCTGTCGCATCACGCCGACTTCTCGGTCGGCTGCTATTGCGAGGACGAATCGCGCTGCCATCGCTCGATGCTGCGAGCGCTCCTCGCCGAGCGCGGCGCCCGGATGCGGTAATTCGCGCCCTGGCGCGATCGCACAGCGCACTTCGTCAATCATGCGCTCGTCCGAGCTCCTCGCCGCCTTCGTGCGTGAGCACGCGCGCGTTTTCGTCCTGACCGGCGCGGGCATCAGCACCGCCTCCGGGATCCCCGGCTATCGCGACGCCGACGGCTACTGGCAGCGGAACCCCCCCGTGATGCATCAGCAGTTCACGGCCAGCGCGACGGTGCGCAAGCGCTACTGGGCGCGGAGCCTCATCGGCTGGCCGGCGATCGCCGAGGCGACGCCGAACCCGGCGCACGACGCGCTCGCGCGACTGGAGCGGCTGGGTCGCGTCGCGAAACTGATCACACAGAACGTCGACGGCCTGCACCAGCGTGCGGGCAGCGAGAGCGTCATCGATCTGCACGGGCGGCTCGACCGCGTAGTGTGCCTCGATTGCGGCGCGATCCACGGCCGCTCGAGCGTGCAGGCTTCGATGCTGCAGGCGAATCCGGGATTTGCGCATCGCGCCGCGGACATCGCACCGGACGGCGACGCGGACCTCGACGCCGACTTCGAAGCGTTCAGCGTCCCCGTTTGCCTCCTGTGCGGTGGCCTGCTCAAACCCGACGTCGTGTTCTTCGGCGCCAACGTGCCTCGGGCGCGGGTGGACGCTGCGTTCGCCGCGCTGGAAGGCGCCGACGCGGTGCTCGTCGTCGGCTCGTCGTTGATGGCGTATTCGGGTTACCGTTTTTGCGAGCGGGCGCACGCGGCGGGCAAGCCGATCGCGGCACTCAACCGCGGGCGCACCCGCGCGGACAGCCTGCTCGCGCTCAAGGTCGACGCCGACTGCGGCGCAACGCTGACAGCGTTGGTCCGACAGCTCACGCACTGACTTCGGAAAGGGATCGGCGAGGCGATGAACGACACTGGCCCGCCGATGCCGATGCCGATGAGCGAGGCTGCCGTCACGATTGGCCTGCTGCGCGGCGAGCCCGCGGAGATGCGCGAGCTGCAGCGCGTGCTGGAGGAGGCACCGGGTTACGCCCACCGGATCACGGGGCTCCCACCCGGAAAGGCCGATGCCGCGAGCACCTATGCCGCGCTTCCCGAAGGCAAGTCCTACGACGACAAGTTCGTCTTCGGCATCTATCGCGGCTCCGACATGGTGGGCTGCGCCGACCTGATCCGCGGCTATCCGCGCTCCGCGACCGCGATGCTCGGGCTTCTGCTCGTGTCGGAGAAGCACCAACGCCAGGGCATCGGCACTCGGGCGTACGGCCTGCTGGAGCAGTTCGTTCGAGGCTGGGGAAGCTGCGATCGCGTTCGCATCGGCGTCGTGCGCTGCAATGACGCGGTGATTGCCTTCTGGACGCAGCTCGGCTTCGCCGCGACGGGCGAGACGCGTCCGTACCGACATGCCTCCGTCACCTCGGAGGTTCTCGTGCTCGAGAAGCCGCTGTCCTTCGACGCGGCGGGTAGCGTGCCCGGTTAGGCTCGCCTACGTGAACTTGCACCAAGGCCTTTCCGTCGAAAAAGAAGATATGCGCCGAGGTGCCCGCATCGAGCCGCTTGCTCCGTCTCGCCTTTTTGGCGATGATCGCACTAGCTGCGAGGCGCTTTCGGCGACACTTCCTTTGATGCGCTTCGACATCGCGCTGCCCCGATGAGCCATCTCATCAACGCCGCGATCTTCTCGTTGCTCACCTTCGCTGCGATCCGGCTGCTCGCGCGCTACCCCGAGAGCCGGCTCGGCCGCATCGCGTTCGCGCGTCTGGGTCCGACGCCTCTTCGTTTCGAGTTGCGCAGCTACTATTTTCTGCGCTGGGCGGCTTACGCCGCGGACTGGTTCGTCCAGGCGCTGTGCGTGTTCGCGATCGGCTGGAGCGCGTGGCGCGTCGCGCCTTCGCTCGCCGACTCGCTGCCTTTCGTCGTACTCTGGCTGGTGGTGGTTCCGATGCTGGCGATCGTCTCGCTCGCCGGAGCCGCGCTGGCGATCGTCGCGTTTCTGTGGAGGCGCTATGTCGGCGCGGAGCGTGTCGCGCGCCACCGCTCCGATCCGATCAAGGTCTAGCAGGCTAAAGCGCGAGCCGCCCCGGCCCGCAGGGGAAACAACGACAAGGAGTCGGAGTAGGAATCATGGTTGCCCATAACCCCCTCCACAGATCCGGACGTGCGGCATTACCGCATCCGGCTCCTGCCTTGGGTGATGACGCCCAAGCGCACAAGAGGTTGAGGGTGGCAGATGCGGGCGAGCGGAAGCCACCGATTGACGTACTTCGCCATCCGGCGCCACGGCAGGTGATGCGATTGACTGCGGCGTTTGAGTGTGCGCCACCACAGCCAGGCAACCTGCCTGCGAAAGATGCCGATGCGCGGGCCATTGCTGGGGACGCCGTAATAACGGACATGCCCGGCCACCACCGAACGCAGATAGGCACCCTGCTCCGGGAGCGGCAAGTGCATGCGTTGCCGGAGTTCGGTTTTCACCGCCTTGAGCTTCGCCTGCAACCGGGTACGCATCGTTTGCCGCCGCACCGTGAACCCGCCCTTCCGGGTTCGCGCACAGCAGTGCGTGAACCCCAGGAAATTGAAGGTCTCCGGCTTGCCTTCGCCACGCGCTCTTCGCTGTTGGGTCGCGTAGCGCCCGAAGCGAAGCAGCCGCGTCTTGTCGGGGTGCAGCTCCAGGCCGAACTGCGCGAACCGACTGCGCAGCGCGTCGAGAAACTGCTCGGCTTCATGCCGATGCTGGAAGCCAACGACGAAATCATCCGCGAAGCGCACCACAACTACATCGCCGCGCGCTTCGCGGCGGCGCCATCGTTGAATCCACAGGTCGAACACGTAGTGCAAGTAGAGGTTGGCCAGCAACGGACTGACGCTACCGCCCTGTACCGTCCCGATCTCGCTACGCGCTCGCTTGTCGTCCTCCAGCACGCCGGCGCTGAGCCATTTCTGGATCAGCCGCACGACGCGCCGGTCCGCTACACGATGCTCGACGAACTGCACCAACCATCCCTGATCGAGAGTATCGAAGAAACTGCGGATGTCGGCGTCGAGCACCCAGTTCACCTTCGTCGTCATAATGCCGCCGGTCAATGCATCGAGCGCGAGGTGCGCGCTCTTGGCCGGCCGGAATCCGTACGAGAAGCCGAGAAAATCCGATTCGTAGATCGCGTTCAACACCTCGACCACCGCGCGCTGGACGATTTTGTCTTCCAGCGCTGGTACCCCGAGCGGTCGCTGCCGCCCGTCGGTCTTTGGGATGTACGCTCGACGCACCGGCTTGGCCCGATACGCTCCCCGCTTGAGCCGTTCGGCAAGGTCCCGGAGGTTGCCCTCCAGGTTCTCTCCGTAGTGCTGCCACGTCTCGCCATCCACACCCGGGGCCGCATCGCGCTTGAGCGCGAGATAGGCATCGAGCAACCGCTGCGTGTCGTAGACGTGATGCAGGAGCGCGGTGAACCGCTGCTTCCGATCCTTTCGTGCTGCTTCGCGTACCCGCTCGAGCGCGCTTGGCGCATCGGCCCGGCACTGCGTCCGGAACGCGTTGCACTCGGGCGAGTTCCCCTTGGCCAGCCGCCTTCCCTCCACCGCCTCCGCCGCCGCTGTTCCGGCTTTGTTCGGCGACTTCGCCGGTACTACGCAGCTGTCCGACTTCCCGCGTCCGTTCGTCATCGGCGTGTGTCCTTAGACTTCCCGATGCGGTCTGCCTTCGCGACTGCCGCAGACGGACGTGGGACCTCCCGGTTCCCGCGCAAAGTGTTTCCGTACATGCGTGGGGTCTCTGACCGCGCAGGGTTCCTCGGCGTCTTGCCAGAACGACGCCTCGGATATCGCCTTCCGCCTACCTCCACAGCGTCGGCATCCCGAAGGGCCCATTGCTCACGCAACGGGGCATGGATTTCGCGGCTCAATACCCAGCCTGCACGTGCCCCTGTCAACGCTTCGCCCTCGCCCTTGCGAGCGATGACGCATGACTCGGGGTCGGTGTGGGTGGCTAGCCCTTCACCGTATGAAACTTTCATTCACACCACTCTGCCGGTTTGACCGGCGCACGGAGAGAGACCATGAACACCGAGCTCATGTATCTGGTGGCGGTCACGGCGCTGACCGGCCTCATGTGGATTCCGTACATCCTGGACCGGCTCGCGGTGTGGGGCCTTGCCGACACGGTCGGCTACCCCGAGAGCCCGAGGCTGCAGTCGCCGTGGGCGCGCAGGATGAAGTCGGCGCATGCGAATGCCGTCGAGAACCTGGTCGTGTTCGCGCCGTTGGTGCTCGCCGCGCAAGCCGCCGGGCTCAGCAACAATGCAACGGTGCTCGCTTGCGCGGTGTACTTCTGGGCTCGCGTCGTGCACGTCTTCGCCTACACCGTGGCGATGCCCTGGGTGCGCACGCTCGCATTCGCTGCGGGGTTCGTCGCCCAGGCGATCCTGGTCTGGCAACTTTTCGTGCGGTGAGCCCCACGCTGCACGTGGGGGTCACGGGCCGGGATCCGTCGAACGCAAGGGGCTCCTCGAAGCTGTGGTCGCGGCCCGATCGGCGGCAACACCATGCCGTAATCTGGCCTGAGGATCCGGCGGCGTATCCGACCGGCGGGTGAGGATCGGGCGGGCGCCGTTTCGACGATGCAGAGCGCTCTTTACCGCTGCCGCGAGTGCTCCTACACTGGCGTTGGGTGCATGGTTTGCGAAGCCATGGAACCACTCGTCGTCCTGATCCTGTTGCCGGTCCTGATCGGCGTGGCGGCCGAGCTGGTCTTCCGCGATACGATCCGGGCCTCGGCGGTGGCGACGATCGTCTCTCCGACCCTCGTCTACTTTTGCCTGATCGGCCTCGATCCCGGCGGCACCTGGAATTGGCTCGCCACGCTGCTCGTCTCGCCGCTCGCCATCGCCCTGGCGCTGGCGGGCGTCATGGTCTGCTTCGGGCGCGCGCAGGTGCGCAAGCGACCGCGCCGGAACGGCGTCTAGCGGGTGGCGCGGCTTCGCCTCCGGCGACGATGCACCATGTCGCGCCCGACGCGACAGGTTAGAATCGCGCCGTGGGTGAGCGACTCCTGAAGGTGGCGGTGGTCCTGCTGTGCAGCATCAACGCTGCACTGTGGGAGCTCTACACCGAAGCTCCGATGATAGCCACCTTGTGGGGCGCGACCGCGCTCTGGTTCGTCGTCTGGATCGCCAGGGACATCCGCCGCTAGCGTGCTCTAGAGGCGAGCACGATTACCCGAAATCGCTTACCCTATCGTCTGATTCCAACGCCCGAGAAAAAGGATCGCCCATTGGCCAAACCCAACTACGCTTTCGCCAAACGCCAGCGAGACCTCGCCAAGAAGCAGAAGAATGAGCAGAAGCGGCTGCGCAAGCTGGCCGGCACCGCGCCGCCCACGCCGGAACCGGTCCTGCCGACACCGACGCCGACGCCCGACAAGACGGCCGCATAGCCCCGCCGCGGAAGGGATTTGTTGCCCGCAGGCGAAGCGGGAGGCCCGGCCACCGGTCGCGTACGGCTGACGGCGGAGCCGGCTCCGCTCGACAGCGCAGCTTCACGCGATGGAAACGCATATCACCGACATCACCCGGGTCATCCAGCTTGCGGTGGCGCCGGTGTTTCTGCTGACCGCGATCGGCACGCTGATCACCGCGCTCAACAACCGACTCGGTCGCGCGGTCGATCGCCGCCGCGTGGTACAGGAACGGTTGCAGCAGGCGAGCCAGGAAGCCGCGGCGCAAGCGCGGACCGAGCTCGCCCGCCTGGCGCAGCGCTCGCGGCTCATCTACTTCTCGATCCTCGCGGCGGTGACCGCGGCGCTGCTGGTGTGCCTGGTCGTGGCGAGCGCCTTCGTCGGAGCGCTGCTGACCCTGGAGCTCTCGAGGCTGGTGGCGGTGCTGTTCATCCTGGCGATGTGCGCGCTCATCATCAGCCTGGCGCTGTTCCTGCGCGAAATCTTCCTCGCGGTGAGCTTCGGGGGCTTGAGGCTGCGCGGATGACCGCCGACGCTCTCGACCTCGACGCGTACCTCGGGCGCATCGGCTACGCGGGTGCTCGCGACGCTGCGCTCGCCACACTGCGTGCCGTGCACTTCGCCCACGCCACGCGCATCCCGTTCGAGAACCTCGACATCATGCTCGGCCGGCCGATCCGGATCGATCTGCCCAGCTTGCAGGTCAAGCTGGTGCGCTGCGGGCGCGGCGGCTACTGCTTCGAGCAGAACACTCTCTTCGCCGCCGCCTTGCGCGCACTCGGCTTCGAAGTGACCTTGCTCGCCGCGCGTGTGCGCTTCGGCGCGACGCGCATCCTGCCGCGCACGCACATGGTGCTCAGCGTCGCGGCCGAGGGCGCGAGCTGGCTCGCCGACGTCGGCTTCGGCGCCGCGGGGCTGCTCTACCCTGTACGCTTCGGCGACCCGCAGGAAGCGCGCCAGTTCGCATGGACGTATCGCCTGGACGAGGAGTCGGGGCAATGGGTGTTGCGCTCGCTTCGCGACGGCGCCTTGACCGACCTCTACGCCTTCACGCTCGAGCCGCAGCTTGCCGTCGACTTCGAGGTCGCCAACCACTACGTCTCGACCCATCCCCAGTCGCGCTTCGTGCAGGCGTTGACCGTCCAGCGCTCGACCCCCGAAGAACGGCGCACGCTCGTCAATCGAGAGCTCGCTATCGAGCGAGCGGGCGGCACCGAGCGGCGCACGCTGTCGTGCGAAGAGGAGCTGCTGCCGCTGCTCGCGGACACCTTCGGTCTCAGCTTTCCCGAGGGAACGCGGCTTCGGTTTCCTTGAAATGCGCTGAAGCGCGCGAGATCAGGCGGGCAGCCCCTTGACGCGCGCAGCGGCTGGCGACAAAGTGTTGTTTCGCGTCGGCACGTCATCCGCGACGCCGTCACGAAGGCCACGAGACAACCCAGGAGGATGCCATGAGCGATCGCGTGCGCAAGGTCGACTATTTCTACGTGCTGGTGCCCAACACCGCCGGTCAGGGTGCCAAGGTGCTGGCCGGGCTCGCGGCGGAGGGCATCAACCTGCTCGCCTTCTCCGGCTTCCCGAGCAAGGGCAAGGGCCAGCTCGACCTCGTGCCGGAGAACAGCGCCGCGTTCAGCCGCGCGGCGAAGAAGCTCAAGCTCAAGCTGTCGAAGAAGAAGAGCGGATTTCTGATCCAGGGCACCAACCGCGTCGGCGCGATGACCAAGACGCTGCACACGCTCGCCGCGGCGAAGATCAACATCACCGCGATGGACGCGGTCTCCGCCGGCGGGCGCTTCGCCGCGATCTTCTGGGTCAAGCCGAAGAGCGTGGCCAAGACCGCCAAGCTCCTGCGCGCCAGGTGACGCGCCGCGGTTGAGCGCCGATCCGCGGGCGGCGCGAGCGTGATGCTCGCTCTGACGCCAGCCGAACGCCGTGAGTTGCGCGCACAGGCGCACCGGCTGCATCCGGTCGTGAGCGTGGGCCAGCCCGGCCTGACGCCGGGCGTGTTGCACGAGATCGACGTCAACCTCCTCGCGCACGAGCTGATCAAGGTGCGCGTGTTCGACGACGATCGCCGGGCCCGCGAAGCGCTGCTTGCGCGCATCTGCACCGAGCTCGGCGCGGCGCCGGTGCAGCACATCGGGAAGCTGCTCGTCTTATGGCGGCCCGCGCCGCCCAAGCCGGAGGTCGACCGCTCGACGTCGAAGCCCCGATCCGCGGAGCGCGGTTCGCGCGCAGCGACGCCGAGGCGCCGTGGCGCCCAGACGCGCAGTGGGTCGACGCCGCCAATCTCAGCGGCAAAGAGCACGCCCCAGGTGCGCCGGCCGCGCAGTCCGCTGCCGCGCGCGCCGGCGCGACCGCCCGCGGGTCCGAGCGGCCGCATCCGGCAGCAAGTCCCGCCGACCGGCGGCCGTCGACGCCGTCGCCAGCCTTAGGGCTTAGGGCCACCCGCCGCTGCCGCCCGGCTTTGCGTCGCCGCGCATCGGGCTCGCTGCGGGCTCGCGCCGCGCCGTCCTTGGACGCGCGGCTCGCGATCGTCGCCTTGCGTATCGGCCGCCAGCGCCGACTCGCCTCGCGCGATCCTACACGTAGCGCACCGCGAGCACTTCGTACTCGCGCACGCCCGACGGCGCCTCGACCTCCGCCGTCTCCCCGACGTGCTTGCCGATGAGCGCTCGCGCGATCGGCGAGTTGACCGAGACCTTGCCGGCCTTGATGTCGGCTTCGTCGTCCCCGACGATCTGGTAACTCACCTCGTCGCCGGACGCGAGGTCGTCGAGATCGACGGTCGCCCCGAATACGACCTTGCCGCCGGCGTCGATCTCCGCGGGATTGACGACGTGGGCGTGGGCGAGCTTCGACTCGATGTCGCGGATGCGCGCCTCGATGAAGCCCTGGCGCTCCTTCGCCGCATCGTATTCGGCGTTCTCGGAGATGTCGCCGTGCAAGCGTGCCTCGGCCAGCGCCCGGGTGATCGCCGGTCGCTCGACGGTCTTGAGCCGCTGCAGCTCCGCCTTGAGCGCTCTCGCGCCGGCGATGGTCATGGGATGCTTTTTCATCGGCTACAAGGCTTTTCGTCGCGCCCTGGGGTGAAGGCGCTCACCTGCAGCCGCCGGTGCAGCGCCTGCGTCGAATAGGGTACCAGCTCGCGCAGCCCCTGCATGCCGACCGCGGCCGCGCGGGCGCCGGCGATGGTCGTGTAGGTCGGAATCTGGCCGTTCAGCGCCGCGCGGCGGATGACGTAGCTGTCCTGGATGGCGCTGCGCTTCTCCTCGACCGTATTGACCACCAGCGCGATCTCGTCGTTCACCATCATGTCGACGATGTGCGGCCGGCCCTCCGCCACCTTGTTCACGGGCGTCACCGGCAGTCCCGCCGCAGCCAGCGCCGCGGCGGTGCCGCGCGTGGCGACGAGTTTGAACCCGAGCCCCGAGAGCGCCCGCGCCACGTCGAGCACCCGCGGCTTGTCGGCATTCTTGACGCTCACGAACACGTTGCCGGCGCTCGGGAGCTTCACGCCGGCGGCGAGCTGCGATTTGAGAAACGCCTCGGCGAAGGACTCGCCCACGCCCATCACTTCGCCGGTCGATTTCATCTCCGGTCCCAGGATGGTGTCCACGCCGGGGAATTTGATGAACGGAAACACCGCCTCCTTCACCGAGAAATACGGCGGCACGATCTCGCCTTCGATACCTTGCTGCGCGAGGCTCTGCCCGACCATGCAGCGCGCCGCGATCTTCGCCAGCGGCCGCCCGGTCGCCTTCGACACGTACGGCACCGTGCGCGACGCGCGCGGGTTCACCTCCAGCACGTAGACCACGCCCTTGCCGCCGTTCTCGTGATCCGGGAACTGGATCGCGTATTGCACGTTCATCAGGCCCACCACGTTGAGCCCGTGCGCCAGCGCGACCGTCTCGCGTCGGAGCTCGTCCTGCAGCTCGCGCGAGAGCGAGAACGGCGGCAGCGAGCATGCCGAGTCGCCCGAGTGCACGCCGGCCTGCTCGATGTGTTCCATGATCCCGCCGATCACTACGGCAGCGCCGTCGCAGACGGCATCGACGTCGACCTCGATGGCGTCGTTCAAGAAACGATCGAGCAGCACCGGCGAATTGTTCGATACCTTGACCGCCTCGTGCATGTAGCGTTCGAGATCGCGCTGCTCGTGCACGATCTCCATCGCCCGGCCGCCGAGCACGTACGACGGGCGGACCACCAGGGGATAACCGATCCCCTCGGCAGCCCTGAGCGCGTCGGCCTCGGTGCGCGCGGTCCGGTTCGGCGGCTGCCGGAGAGCCAGCCGATGCAGCTGCTGCTGGAAGCGCTCACGGTCCTCGGCCATGTCGATCATGTCCGGCGTGGTGCCGATGATCGGCACGCCGTTATGCGCGAGGTCGCGGGCGAGCTTGAGCGGCGTCTGCCCGCCGTACTGCACGATCACCCCAAACGGCTTCTCCACGTGCACGATCTCGAGCACGTCTTCGAGCGTGAGCGGCTCGAAGTAGAGGCGATCGGAGATGTCATAGTCGGTCGACACGGTCTCCGGATTGCAGTTGACCATGATCGTCTCGTAGCCGTCCTCGCGCAGCGCGAGCGCCGCGTGCACGCAGCAGTAGTCGAACTCGATGCCCTGCCCGATGCGGTTCGGCCCGCCGCCCAGCACCATGACCTTCTTGCGGCCGGTCGGCGCCGCTTCGCATTCCTCCTCGTAGGTCGAATACATGTACGCGGTCTTGGTCGCGAACTCCGCGGCGCAGGTGTCCACGCGCTTGTACACCGGCCGGATTCCCAGCGCGTGGCGACGCGCGCGCACCTCGCCTTCCGTCGTCTTCCACAGATGGGCGAGCCGGCGGTCGGAGAAGCCCCTGCGCTTGAGCGCGCGCAGGTCGTCGGCGCCGAAGTCGGCGAGCTTGCGCTTCTCGATGGCGAGCTCGGTGTCGACGATCTCCTTGATCTGGGAAAGGAACCATGGGTCGATATTGGTATGCCGCGAGATCTCCTCCAGCGACATGCCGATGCCGAAGGCGTCGGCGACGTACCACAGCCGGTCAGCCCGCGGGTAGGCGAGCTCGTCGGCGATCGTATCCGGATCGACCGTCTTCAGGTTGAAGCCGTCCACCCCGGTCTCCAGGCCGCGCAGAGCCTTCTGCAGCGATTCCTGGAAGGTGCGGCCGATCGCCATCACCTCCCCCACCGATTTCATCTGTGTGGTGAGCCGGTCGTCGGCCGCGGTGAATTTCTCGAACGCGAAGCGCGGCACCTTGGTCACGACGTAGTCGATCGTCGGCTCGAACGAGGCGGGAGTCGCGCCGCCGGTAATGTCGTTCTTCAATTCGTCGAGCGTGTAGCCGACGGCGAGCTTGGCGGCCACCTTGGCGATCGGGAAGCCGGTCGCCTTCGAGGCGAGCGCCGAGGAGCGCGACACGCGCGGGTTCATCTCGATCACGATCATGCGGCCGTCGTCCGGGTTGATCGCGAACTGCACGTTCGAGCCGCCGGTGTCCACTCCGATCTCGCGCAGGATGGCGATCGAGGCGTCGCGCATGATCTGCCATTCCTTGTCGGTCAGCGTCTGCGCCGGCGCCACGGTGATGGAATCGCCCGTGTGCACGCCCATCGGGTCGAGGTTCTCGATCGAGCACACGATGATGCAATTGTCCTTCCTGTCGCGGACGACTTCCGTCTCGAACTCCTTCCAACCCAAGAGCGACTGCTCGATCAAGAGCTCGTGCGTAGGCGAGGCGTCCAGGCCGCGCTTGGCGATCTCGACGAACTCGTCCTTGTTGTAGGCGATGCCCGCGCCCGTGCCGCCGAGCGTGAACGAAGGGCGGATGACCGCCGGGAAGCCGATCTCCGCCTGCACCTCGAGCGCCTGCTCGAGGTCGTGGGCGATCCCCGAGCGCGCGGAGGCGAGCCCGATGCGCGTCATCGCCGCCTTGAACTTCTCGCGGTCCTCGGCCTTGTCGATCGCCTTCTTCGACGCGCCGATGAGCTCCACGTCGAACCGGGTGAGCACGCCTTCGCGCGCGAGATCGAGCGCGCAGTTGAGCGCGGTCTGGCCGCCCATCGTCGGTAGAAGCGCGTCGGGCCGCTCACGCTCGATGATCTTGGCGAGCATCGGCCAGGTGATCGGCTCGATGTAAGTCACGTCGGCCATCTCCGGGTCGGTCATGATCGTGGCCGGATTGGAGTTGACCAGGATGACCTTGTAGCCCTCCTCGCGCAGCGCCCTGCACGCTTGCGCGCCCGAGTAGTCGAACTCGCACGCCTGGCCGATGATGATCGGGCCGGCGCCGATGACGAGGATCGATTCGATGTCGGTACGCTTAGGCATGTTTCCTCAGAAGCTTTACCGCAAAGGACGCAAGGAGCGCAAGGAAGGGCCGCTGAGGATTTCGGAGGTCTTCCTTTGCGCCCTTTGTACCGCTGCGGTTCAGCTTCTCTTCTCCATCATCTTCACGAACCGATCGAACAGATAGGCCATGTCGCGCGGCCCCGGGCTTGCTTCCGGATGGCCCTGGAAGCAGAAGGCGGGCTTGTCGGAGAGCGCGAAGCCCTGCAGCGTGCCGTCGAAGAGCGAGACGTGGGTGATGCGCGCGGTCGGCGGGAGTGTGGCCGGATCGACGGCGAAGCCGTGATTCTGGCTGGTGATCAGCACCTGGCCGGTGTCCTTGTCGAGGACGGGATGGTTCGCACCGTGGTGACCGAACTTCATCTTGAGCGTCTTGCCGCCCACGGCCAGCCCGAGCAGTTGCTGCCCGAGACAGATGCCGAAGGTCGGAATACCGGCGTGGAGGAACTCGCGAATCGCCGCTATGGCGTAATCGCAGGGCTCGGGATCGCCCGGTCCGTTGGACAGGAAAATGCCGTCGGGCTGGTACGCCATCGCCTCCTTCGCCGGCGTGCGCGCGGGCACTACCGTCAGACGGCAGCCGCGCGCCGCGTGCATGCGCAGGATGTTGTGCTTGATGCCGTAGTCGTAGGCGACGACATGGAAGCGCGGATTCGGCGGCGCGCGGTAACCTGCGCCGAGCGCCCACGTGCTGGCCGTCCAGTCGTAGGGCGCCTTGCAGCTCACCTCCTTGGCGAGATCGAGCCCTGCCATCGACGGCGCGGCGCACGCACGAGCGAGAGCTTCGTGCTCATCGACCTTGCCGGCCATGATGCAGCCGTTCTGCGCGCCGTTCTCGCGCAGGATGCGCGTGAGCTTGCGGGTGTCGATGTCGCAGATGCCGACCACGCCGGCCGCGCGCAGATACGCCGAGAGGTCCCCGCTGGCGCGGAAATTCGAGGCGAGCCGCGGCAGATCGCGAACGACGAGCCCGGCGGCGAAGATGCGTGTCGATTCGACGTCCTCGGCATTGACGCCGGTATTGCCGATATGCGGATAGGTCAGCGTGACGATCTGACCGGCGTACGAAGGGTCGGTCAGGATTTCCTGGTAGCCGGTCATCGCCGTGTTGAACACGACCTCGCCGGCCGACGCACCGGAAGCGCCGATCGCCCTGCCGCGAAACAATGTCCCGTCGGCGAGCGCGAGAATCGCGGAGACGGGCGCGGCGGACACGGCGTATTCCTAGCAGGCTGAAGCAGAACCCGTCGTGGCCGCGCAGCGGCTTGGCGCGATGGGATGCGCGAAGCGGCGTGCGCCGTGTGGTGGGCCCCACACAAGCGCGCCGCGACAAAGCAGACCGCCCGCCAAGCCGCTGCCCATCCGGGTTTCGACGAGATGGCTCCGTCTGCTGTGTTGCTCGCCTTGCGAATATGCGAAAGCTATTCGACGCGGCTCGCGCCTTGCATCCGGGGCCATCTCGTCCGAAACGCGGCTCATGAGGGGTTCTGCTTCAGCCTGCTGGGCGAAAGCAGATGTGCGAAGCGGGGAAGGCTTGTTCAGCCGTCCCCGCCTCGAAGGCTACGAATTATACCGCGGCTCGCCCCGACCCTCAAACGATCAATAGGCGGCGCCGAAGCCGCCGTCGACCGCCAGCAAATGCCCCGTGACGTAATCGGCCGCGGACGACGCGAGGAACACGGCCGCGCCGGCAACCTCCACCGGATTGCCCCAGCGCCCGGCAGGGGTTCGACGCGAAACCCAGGCGGAGAATTCGGCGTCGGCCACCAGCGCCGCGTTCATTTCGGTGCGGAAGAATCCGGGCGCGATGCCGTTGACCTGGATGTTGTGCGGTGCGAGCTCGACCGCGAGCGCCCGCGTGAACATGCGCATGGCGCCCTTGCTCGCCGCGTAGGGGACGATGTTCGGCCGGCCGAGATCGGCTGCGAGCGAGCACAGGTTGATGATCTTGCCGCGCCGTCGCGATTTCATTCCCGGGATGACTGCGCGCGCGACGAAGAACGGTCCGTCGAGATTGGCGGCCATCAACGCCCGCCATTCGCCGTCGCTGAAGGTCTCGAGCGGCGAGCGGCGCATGACCGCCGCGTTGTTGACCAGGATGTCGATCGGTGCCTCGCGCTCGAGCGCGCTGAGCGCAGCGGCGACGGCGTGCGATTGCGTGACGTCGAAGGCAGCGATCTCGACCGCGTGGCCGTCGCGCGCCAGAGCCTCGGCCGCGCTCTCGAGACGGTCGCGGTTGCGGCCGTTGATGACGACCCGGGCGCCCGCGTTGGCGAGCCCCTGCGCGATCGCGAATCCGAGCCCCGAGCCGGCGCCGGTGACGAGCGCTCGACGGCCGGTGAGAGCGAAGGGGTTGGAGGGCGAAGGCAAAGGGCGAAGTGCTTTGCCGTCCGTCCTTCGACAAGCTCGGGACGAACGGCCCAGCGACGCGCGCTAGCGCAACCCGAGCACGTCCTGCATGTCGAACAGGCCGTTGGCTCCCGCCGCCCGCTTCGCCGCCACGAAGCGCGCCGCGCGGAGCGCCCCCTGCGCGAAGTTCAAGCGCGAGCCCGCCCTGTGCGTGAGCTCGATGCGCTCGCCCGGACCGGCGAAGATCACGCTGTGCTCGCCCACGACATCGCCGCCTCGAAGGCTGGCGAAACCGATGCTGCCCGGCTTGCGCTCGCCGGTGACGCCCTCGCGGGCGAACACGCCGTCGGCCTTGAGGTCGCGCCCCAGCGCCTTGGCGGCGGCACCGCCCAGGAGCAGCGCGGTGCCGGAAGGCGCATCGACCTTGTGGCGATGATGCATCTCCACGACCTCGACGTCGTAACCCGCGCCCAGGAGCCGTGCCGCCTGCTCGACCAGGCGCATGAGCACGCTCACCCCGACACTCATGTTGGGCGCGAGCACGATCGGAATCGCTTTGCCGAAATCGGCGAGCGCGCGCTTGTCCGACGCGTCGAATCCGGTCGTGCCGACGACCGCGGCCACGCCGGCGCGGGCACACGCTCCGAGGTGGGCGAGCGTGCCCACGGGCCGAGTGAAATCGATGAGGACGTCCGCTCCGGCGAGCGCGGCGGGAATGTCCGCCGAGACGGCAATACCCGTCACGCGCCCGAAGCGCTCGCCAGCGTCGCGCCCGATGATCGGGCTCGCCGGAACCTCGAGCGCGCCGACGAGGGTCAGATCGGCCTCGGCCAGCACCGCCTCGAGCAGCGCCTGCCCCATGCGGCCGCCCGCACCGGCGATCGTGAGCTTGACCGGAGAGGCTATCGCCACCAGCCGAGCTTCCGCAGCAGGTCCTCGAGCCAGTTCGACGCGTCGGTCTTGGGCGCGGTCGACAGCGACTTGTCGAGCGCCGCATCGCCGCCACCCGAGCGCGCCACCTCGACCGGAGGCGGAGGCATCTCGTCACCTTCCCAGCGGGCGAGCTTGTCGTCGACGAAGTAGACCGTGAGCTGGCGGTGCTCGAGCGTCTTGCCCTGACGCTGGAACTCGTAGGTGTAGTCCCAGCGGTTGGCGTGGAAGGGGTCGGCAAGCAGCGGCGTTCCGAGCACGGAGCGGACCTGCTGGCGCGTCTGCCCGACCTTGAGCCGGTCGACCTGGTCCTGGGTGACGTAGTTGCCCTGGTTGATGTCGAGCTTGTAGACGGAGAGCGCCTGCAAATACGAGCAGCCGCCCAGCAACAGGGCCAATGAGACTGCGCCGAGGAGCGCGCGCATAGGAAAAAACCGTTTGCTGCCCAAAGACGACCGGAGACTATATCATAGACACACCGGGCCGCCCCGCCGCGGGCGGGCCCGTCTACCCGATCCGCGATCATGACCACATCGCACGATCTCAAGACCGCAGGCCTCAAGGCCACGCTGCCGCGGCTGCGGATCATCAACCTATTCGAGCAGAGCAAAGTCCGGCACCTGACCGCCGAGGACGTGTACAAGCAGTTGCTCGCCGAGGGTGTGGACGTCGGGCTCGCCACCGTCTACCGCGTGCTGACCCAGTTCGAGCAGGCGGGGCTGCTCGTCCGCCACCATTTCGAGTCGGGCAAGTCGGTGTTCGAGCTCAACCAGGGCGGCCATCACGACCATCTGGTCTGCCTGCAATGCGGGCGCGTCGAAGAGTTCTTCGACTCCGAAATCGAAAAACGCCAGAACAAGATCGCGCACGACCGCGGCTTCCAGATCAGCGAGCACGCGCTTTATCTGTACGCGGAGTGCATCAAGCCCAAGTGCCCGTACCGGAATCCGGGCAGCGGGCATTAGTTCCTGCGAGACCTCTCGCCCCGGGCATCGCGCTCTCGCGCTCAGGCCAGGCTACGCGCTGCGGCCTCTTTGGGCGGATCGTGCGAACGTGCGCCGCTACGGCTCGCGACGATCGAGGTCGGCCAGCCGAAACCCGAGCAGCCGCAGCGTGGCGAAGTAGGTGATCGCGCCGGCGCCGACCACCCAGGCGAGCCGCGAGACCTTCGCCACCAACCCCAGCCGGGTCCATAGCTCGTCCGGGCCCGCGCTCCACCACAGTACGGCACCCAGAACGACGAGAGCGACGGCGATGCGGCCGAGGAAGCGCCCCCAGCCCGGCAGCGGCGTGTAGATGTCGCCGCGCCGCAACGCCCGGTACAGCAACCAGGCATTGAGCGTTGCCCCGGTCGAAGTGGCCAACGTAAGGCCGGCGTGCCCGATCTGGAACATCAGCACGACCGCGAGCGTCTGCGCCACGACGAGGCTCAGGAACGCCGCGCGAACCGGTGTCTTCATGTCGTGCCGCGCGTAGAAACCGGGCGCGAGGATCTTGACCGTGATGAGCCCGAGCAAGCCCACGCTGTAGCCGAGGAGCGCGGGGCGCGTCTGCCACACGTCATTCACGGAGAAGCGGCCGTACTGATAAAGCGTGGCGATCAGCGGGGCGGCGAGCAACGCCAGTGCGAGCGCGGCCGGCAGCGCCAGGAGGAAGGTCACGCGCAGACCCCAGTCGAGAAGCTCGCGATACTGGCCCGGATTCTCGTCGTGATAATGCTGGGCAAGGCTCGGCAGCAGGATCGTCCCGAGCGCCGCACCGAGAAGCGCGCTCGGAAACTCCATCAAGCGGTCTGCATAAGTGATCCAGGAGATGCGGCCGTCGCCCAAATACGCGGCGAGCTGGGTGTTGATGAGCACCGAGATCTGCGCCGCCGACACGCCGAGCAGCGCCGGCCCCATCGCCGAGAGCACCCGGCGCACGTCCGGATCGCGCCAGACGAGCCGCGGGCTTGGGAGGATCCCGAGCTTCGCCAGCGGACGGAACTGCAAGGCGAGCTGCGCCACCCCGCCGATCGCCACGCCCCAGGCGAGCGCGACGATCGGCGGATCGACGTGCGGAGCGACGAAGAGCGCCGCGCCGATGATCGACACATTGAGGACCACCGGCGTGAAGGCGGGGATTGCGAAGCGCCGATACACGTTGAGCACGCCGCCGGCGAGCGAGACCAGCGAGATGAACAGGATGTACGGGAACATGATGCGGATCATGTCCGCGGTCAGCTCGACCTTGCCCGGCGTGCGCACGAAACCGCCGGCGAGGAGATACACGAGCCACGGCGCCGCGAGCACACCGAGCACCGACACGATGAGCAGGACAAGCGCAAGCAGCGCGCCGACCTTGCCCACCAGGTCGCGGGTCGCCTCCTCGCCGCGCTGACGCTTGCACTCGGCGAGGATCGGCACGAAGGCTTGCGAGAACGCGCCCTCGCCGAATAGCCGCCGCAGGATGTTGGGCAGGCGAAACGCGGCCTCGAACGCGTCCATCTGCAGCCCGGCGCCGAAGACCACCGCCTTCAGGCTCTCGCGCGCAAGCCCCGTGATGCGCGAGAGCAGCGTCATCGCGCTCACCGTCGACAACGCCTTCAGCAGGTTCATCGACGCGGGCTGCGCTGCGGCGTGCGGGATCGGCGGCGAGATGCGGAAATCATGCGCGGGGAAAGGCCGATTCGTGTTGCGAAAATTGCGAAAAGCGCTTATTATGCCCGGTCTTTTTTTTCTACTCCAGAAAAGCAGGCATTTTCATGGCCAACACCGCCCAAGCCAAGAAGCGCGCCCGGCAAAGCGAAGCTGCGCGCCAGCACAACGCGAGCTTGAAATCGGCGCTCCGCACCGCGGTCCGCAACGTCAAAAAGGCGATCGCCGCCGGCGACAAGACCGCCGCGATGAAGGAATTCCAGGCGCAGCAATCGGTGATCGACCGCATCGCAGACAAGAAGGTCGTGCACAAGAATCTTGCGTCGCGAAGCAAGCATCGCCTGGCGCATGCCATCAAATCCATGGCGTAAGGCTCCCGAGCGAGAAGCAAGCGGAACCCAAAGGAAAGAGCGCCGCCAAGGCGCTCTTTTTGTTTGGCACGGGCCCCCGGCGCGAAAGCCCGTTCGCTCGTGCTAATATGCCCTTTTGGCAGAGGTTGAGCCGCGCACTCCCGGAGCGCCTCTCGGCGTTCCTCAAGCTTTCCCGATCGTTTGCATGAGCCCGAAGCATTTCCTGCAGTTCAAGGATTTCAGCCGCGAGGAGCTCGACTATCTGTTCGACCGCACGCGCTGGATCAAGGAACGCTTCAAGCGCTACGAGCTCTACCAGCCGTTGCGCGATCGCACCCTGGCGATGGTGTTCGAGAAAGCCTCCACACGCACCCGTGTGTCGTTCGAGGCCGGCATGAACCAGTTGGGCGGTATCGCCATCAACTTGAACCGTGGCGACACCCAGCTCTCGCGCGGCGAGCCGATCGAGGACGTCGCGCGGGTGATCTCGCGGATGGTCGATGTGGTCATGATTCGCACTTTCGAGCAGGCGATCATCGAGCGCTTCGCGGCGCATTCCCGCGTGCCGGTCATCAACGGCCTCACCAACGAGTATCACCCGTGCCAGATCCTCGCCGACATCTACACCTGCATCGAGCACCGTGGCTCGATCAGCGGGAAGACCGTCGCCTGGATCGGCGACTCAAACAACGTCTGCCGCACCTGGCTGCAGGCCTCCACGATCTTCGATTTCAAGGTCCACGTCTCGGCGCCGCCCGGCTACGAGATCGAACCGGCAACCGCGAAGGAATACGATGCACGGCATCTGGAATGCTTCGCCGATCCGGTTGCGGCGTGCCGCGGCGCGGATCTCGTCACGACCGACGTCTGGACCAGCATGGGGTTCGAGGCGCAGAACGAGGAGCGCGCGCGCGCCTTCGCCGGCTGGATGGTCGACGCGAGGATGATGCGCGCGGCGAAGCCCGATGCGCTGTTCATGCATTGCCTGCCCGCGCATCGCGGCGAGGAAGTCGCCGCCGAGGTCATCGACGGTGCGCAGAGCGTGGTGTGGGATGAAGCGGAAAACCGCCTGCACGCACAAAAGGCTTTGCTGGAATACCTGGTATGCGGGCGCGTAGACACTACCCGTGCGGGCGGTTTCGGCGGAGGCTAACGTGAGCGCAGCGAACGTTAAGCGAGCGACAGCGAGCGGCCGCAACCAGAACCGGTTACATGCTCAAAAAGGGCTGCTCGAGTACCTGGTCTGCGGCCGCGTGAATCCGTGATGATGTTTCGCATGCGGACTGGCGTTGCCGTCATCCCGGCCCCGGCCTGCGCCGGGGCGACTAGTAGAGGTTACGATGATCGACCATACCGGAGTGAACGTCACCGACATCGCCAAGAGCAAGGCGTTCTACAGCGCCGCGCTCGAGCCGCTCGGCTACGCGGTGATCATGGAATTCGGCGACGCCGTCGGTTTCGGCGTTCCGCCCAAGCCCGATTTCTGGGTCGGCCAGAGCACCGCCAGCCTCGTTCCGATCCACGTCGCGTTCCGCGCCGAGACTCGCCAGCAGGTCGACGCGTTCTACAAGGCGGCGATGGCCGCAGGCGCGCGGGACAACGGACCTCCGGGGCTGCGTCCGCACTACCACGCGAGCTACTACGGCGCGTTCGTGCTCGATCCCGACGGCCACAACATCGAGGCGGTGTGCCACAAACCGGAATGATGAACATGACCTCATTGAGCAAGCTTGTCACGCGAACGGCGGCCGTCGCGCTCGCCGCGCTCGCCGCCGGCGCGGCGCAGGCCCAGAGCTGGCCCGACAAGCCGATCAAGCTCGTCGTCGCCGCGCCTGCGGGCAGCTCGATCGACGTGCTGGCGCGCGTGATCGGCGACAAGCTCAAGGACAGGCTCGGCCAGCCGATCGTGGTCGAGGACAGGCCCGCCGCCGGCGGCACCGCGGCCACCGACTTCGTGGCCAAGTCGGCAGCCGACGGCTACACCATGCTCATGTCGTTCAACGGTCCGCTCGCGTTCGGACCGCACCTGTATACGAAGCTGCCCTACGCTCCGCAGCGGGACCTCGCGCCGGTCATCATCACCTCGAGTCAGCCCAACGTGCTCGCCGTGACGGCGGGCCTGCCGGTCAATTCGGTGAAAGAGCTCGTCGCTTACGCCAAGGCCAACCCGGGCAAGCTCAACTTCGCCTCCGTCGGCAACGGCAGCTCGTCGCACCTGACCATGGAGCTCCTGAAGTCGATTGCGGGACTCGACATCGTGCACGTGCCGTTCAACGGCTCGCCGCCGGCGGTGACGGCGACGGTCCAGGGTGAGACGCAGATGATGTTCGCGGTGATGCAGCCGTTGCAGGGGCAGATCCAGGCCGGAAAATTGCGCGCGCTGGCGGTGACGACGAAGACGCGCTTTGCCCTGCTGCCCGATTTGCCGACGATCGCCGAGAGCGGCTTTCCCGGTTTCGAGGCCTTGGCCTGGAACGGCGTGCTCGTCCCCGCGGGGACGCCCAAGCCCGTCGTTCAGCGGCTCAACACCGAGATCAACGCGATTCTCAAGGATCCGAGTGTGAAATCGACGCTCAACGCCCAGGGCTTCGAGCTCATCGGCGGCACGCCCGAGGACTTCGCCAACCTGATCAAGAGCGAATCGGACAAGTGGGCGCCGGTGATCAAGAAGACCGGCGCCAAGATCGGCTAAGATCGCATCGACCCAAGATGAAGATCGTGCTCGCGTATTCCGGGGGCCTCGACACCTCGGTGATCCTCAAGTGGCTGCAGGACACTTATCGCTGCGAGGTGGTGACCTTCACTGCCGACATCGGCCAGGGCGAGGAGCTGGAGCCCGCACGCGCGAAGGCGAAGGCGGCCGGCGTCCGAGAGATATACATCGACGATCTGCGCGAGGAGTTCGTCCGCGACTTCGTGTTTCCGATGTTCCGCGGCAACGCGATCTACGAAGGCGAATACCTGCTCGGCACATCGATCGCGCGGCCGCTCATCGCCAAGCGGCAGATCGAGATCGCGCGCGAGACCGGTGCCGACGCGGTGTCGCACGGGGCGACCGGCAAGGGCAACGATCAGGTGCGCTTCGAGCTCGGCTACTACGCGCTCGAGCCCGGCATCAAGGTCATCGCGCCGTGGCGCGAATGGGAGCTCAACTCGCGCGAGAAGCTGTTGGCCTATGCGCAAGCGCACGGGATCCCGATCGAGATGAAGCATCGCGGGAGCGGCACGCCCTACTCGATGGACGCCAATCTGCTGCATATCAGCTACGAGGGCAGAGCGCTGGAAAATCCGGCGCTCGAGCCCGAGGAAGACATGTGGCGCTGGACCGTCGCCCCGGAGAAAGCGCCCGATGCAGCCGAGTATCTCGAGCTCGATTATGCGCACGGCGACATCGTCGCGGTGAACGGCAAGGCTCTCACCCCGGCGCAGGTCCTCTCCGAGCTCAATCGGCTGGGCGGCAAGCACGGCATCGGTCGCCTCGACCTGGTCGAGAACCGCTACGTCGGCATGAAGTCGCGCGGCTGCTACGAGACGCCGGGCGGCACGATCATGCTCAAGGGCCACCGCGCGATCGAGTCGATCTGTCTCGATCGCGAGGTCGCGCATCTCAAGGACGAGCTGATGCCGCGCTACGCGAGTCTCCTCTACAACGGCTACTGGTGGTCGCCCGAGCGCAAGATGCTGCAGACCATGATCGACGCCTCGCAGGCGACCGTGAACGGCACGGTGCGGCTGAAACTCTACAAGGGCAACGTCATGGTCGCCGGCCGCGAGTCGAAGGCCGATTCACTGTTCGATCCGGCCATCGCCACCTTCGACGACGACCGGGGCGCGTACGACCAGAAGGACGCCGCGGGGTTCATCAAGCTCAATGCGCTGCGGATGCGCATCGAGGCGTTGCTCGCGCGCAAGCGCAGCTAGGCGCGAATGCCCTCCTTCGACATCGTCTCCGAAGTGAACCAGGTCGAGGTCCGCAACGCCCTCGATCAGGCGAACCGGGAAATCTCCACGCGCTTCGACTTCAAGGGCTCCGACGCGCGCGTCGAGCACAAGGACAAGGAGCTCACCCTCTACGCCGACGACCAGTTCAAGTTGAAGCAGGTTACCGACGTGCTGATCGGCAAGCTCACCAAGCGCAGCGTCGACGTGCGTGCGCTCAAGTTCGGCGCGATCGAGAAGATGAGCGGCGACAAGGTGAAGCAGGTCGCCACCCTTCGCGTGGGCATCGAGCAGGAGCTCGCGAAGAAGATCGTGAGAGCGATCAAGGACAGCAAGCTCAAGGTCCAGGCGAGCATCCAGGGCGACGCGGTGCGCGTCTCGGGGGCGAAAAAGGACGAGCTGCAGAACGCGATCGCGCTGGTGCGAAAGACGGTCACCGACTTCCCGGTGCAGTTCGGCAACTTTCGAGATTAGCCCAAAGCGCGCGCTCTCCTTGCTTCCGGAACGCCTGCTCGCGGTACCGGTCGTCCTGCGTCACTTTGCGCCGGCCGATGCGCCGCGCGTGGAGCTCCTCGCCGGAGAGCGCGAGGTGGCCGAGATGACCGCGCTCATTCCGCATCCCTATCCCAGGGGTGCCGCAACGGCGTGGATCGCCACGCATGACGAGGCGCGGGCGGCCGGGGTCGAGTATACGTATGCGATCACCCAGAGCGGCACCGACCTGCTGGTCGGCGCGATCGGCTTGCGCACGGCTCCGAGCGAACGCGAGAGCATCGGCTGGTGGGTGGGACGCCCTTACTGGAATCGAGGCTACGCGACCGCGGCCGCGCAGGCGCTCATCGCGCTTGCTTTCGAGCTCCTCGATCTCGACGAGCTGACCGCCTCGCACCTCGCGTGCAATCCCGCCTCCGGCCGGGTGATGGAGAAATGCGCGATGCGGCTCGTCCGCACCGGGACGCGGGATCACCGCGGCACTCCGGAGGAGTTCTGCATCCGCAGCATCACGCGCGATGCGTGGGCGCGCGCCATCGGCACGGCTCCCGTTGCGTTGCGCAGCGAAGCCGAAACTTCGAAGTGATAGACCTACGCGAGGTCGGCGAGCAGAGCGTTGCGCGTCGCTTCGGGCACCGCGTCGAGCGTCGCGCCATAAGCGGGGTGATCGACACCCATGGCGAGTGCGCCGCCGGCTTTGAGCGCGGCGATCATCTGCGGCGTCAAGTCGAAGCGCAGAAAATGCACCGCCGAGGTCTTCTCGTCGTTCTCGCGCTCGAGATCTTCGTCGGCGATCGCGTACACGCGCGGCTGCGCCTCGATGCGCACCCACACCCGATCCTCGATCCCCTTGAGCCTGGAAAGGGCCCGTTTGCGCTCCTCGACATCCTCGTACTCGACCAGCATGGTCGCCTTCCAGTTGTGCCCGTCGGGAACCAGCGGGTTGTAGGCCTCGAGCTCGTCCTGGATGCCGGCCTCCTCGAAGGTCTTTTCGATGCGCAGCATCTCCTGGATCTGGTAGCGGATGGTGAGCTCGTCCTCGAACAGCAGCACGACGTGCTCGCCGAGGCGCACGCTGCGCGGCTTCTTGTGCTCCAGCACGCGGACGCGGAAATCCTTGCGCTCCTTGGCGTAGTTTTCGAGGGTCAACAGGCTCTCACGTGCGATTCGTGGCATTCAGGGTCACCTTTCATTCCAGCCCGTACGCGATGCGTATGAGCGTCAACGGATGGGCCTTGCGCGTCCGCGCCGCGGCCCCGGCGCTGCGCGCCGCTTCGTCGATGCCTTGCATGATGGCGCGGCCGGCGATCGGGCAGTCCGAGCTGACGTAATCGGGGTCTCCGTCCGCCATCTGGCGGAAGACCGGCCGGCCGATCCGCATCGAGGCGGCGTAGAACTCGCGCTTCACCCCCCACGTTCCATCGTGTCCCGAGCAACGCTCGATCGTATTCACCGTCGTGCCCGGCACCCATTCGAGCACCTCGCGGGTTCTCTGTCCGATCTTCTGGACGCGGGAATGGCAGGGAACGTGATACGAAATCTTGCCCAACGGCTTCTTGAAATCCTTCTTGAGCAGGCCGTCCTTGTCGCGCAACACGAGATACTCGAACGGGTCGAACATTGCGTCGGCGATCACCATGATGTCCGGGTCTTCCGGAAAGAGCAGCGGCAACTCGCTCTTGAACATGAGCGTGCACGAAGGCACCGGCGTGAGAATCGCGTAGCCGTCGCGCGCCAGCGCGGCGAGCTGCGGCGCGGTCGCATCCTTGAGCTTCAGTACCGATTCGAGGTCGCCCAGCTCGAGCTTGGGCATCCCGCAGCACGCTTTGCGCTTTGCGAGCACATACGGGATCTCGTTGTGCTCGAGGATGGCGAGCAGATCGAGCCCGATGCCCGGCTCGTTGTAATCGACGTAGCAGGTCGAGAAGATCGCCACCTTCCCCGGCGTGCGCCGGCCGTCCTTCACGGGCCAGGCGATCGACGTGCGCGCCACCTCGGGAAAGCGCTTCGCCGCGTAAGGCGGCAAGCGGCGCTCGCGGTGCACGCCGAGCATTCTCTCCATCGCCTTGCGCGCCACCGGCGTCGTGTTGACCTTGTTGACTGCGTGCACGACGATCGGAATGGTCGCGAGCCTGCCCAGCCGATCGGTGCTCGTGAGCAGGCGGTCGCGGGCGCGCGTCTCGCCCAAGAGAAACTTGCGCGCCTTGGCGCGGAGCATCAGGTGCGGGAAGTCGACGTTCCAGGGATGCGGCGGAACGTACGGGCACTTGGTCATGTAGCACAGGTCGCACAGGTAGCACTGGTCGACGACCTTGCCGAAGTCGGCCTTGGCGACCTCGTGCATCTCGCCGCTCTTGGTCGCGTCGACGAGATCGAACAGCGTCGGAAACGCGTTGCACAGACTCACGCACCGCCGACAGCCGTGACAGATGTCGAAGATGCGCTCGAGCTCGCGGTTGAGCGCGCCCTCGTCGTAGTAGTCCGGGTTGCGCCAGTCGATCGGGTGCCGGATCGGCGCTTCGAGGCTGCCTTCGCGCGTGGTCATGGTCTTTGGTTTGCGGTGAGGCTAAGGATGAGCGCCGCAAACGATAATCGGAGCGGACCCGTTGCAGCGGACTCGCGCCGCGGCCTCCTCGGACCCATCATCCCAAACGCCGCGCCGAGTGTCGGCCGCAAGGTCGACTCGCCACGCGCGATCCCCACGCTTCGCGTGGGGTCCCTCGCTGCGGACTCGCGCCCTTAGTCTGAAAGCGCGTCGAGTGCCTTCTGGAACCGGTTCGCGTGCGAGCGCTCCGCCTTGGCCAGGGTCTCGAACCAGTCGCCGATCTCCTGGAAGCCCTCGCCGCGCGCGGTCTTCGCCATGCCCGGATACATGTCGGTGTACTCGTGCGTTTCGCCGGCGATGGCCGACTTCAAGTTCTCCCGGCTCTTCCCGATCGGAAGATCGGTGACCGGATCGCCGATCGTGGCCAGATAGTCGAGGTGGCCGTGCGCGTGCCCGGTCTCGCCCTCGGCGGTCGACCGGAACACGGCGGCGATGTCGTTCTGCCCTTCGACGTCGGCCTTGCTGGCGAAATACAGATAGCGGCGGTTCGCCTGCGATTCGCCGGCGAACGCGAACTTCAGGTTATCGTGCGTCTTGCTGCCCTTCAGATTCATTGCGGTCTCCTCTCGAGATAGCGTGAGCACCACGGCCAGGACACCCTCGCGTCCCGACCGACAATATCCATTCTGCGAGTCGGGCTGCTATATGTCCAATTGATTATGATGATATGAATAATAAGTTCCATGTATCGTAGACCGGTCCGCAGCCGGTGACGGACGCGCGTGGACGAACGGGCTCCGGCCCGCTAATCGATGCGCTCGTACGCCGGCAGCGTCAGGAATTCGACGAAGGTATCCGCGTTGACGAGCCCGGCGAAGATGTCTGCCGCCTCGTCGTAGCGCCCCTCGCCGAACGCCGGGCCCAGCAGCGCCCGGATCTTCTGCATCTCCTCGGGGACCATCGCGGCGACCATCTCCTTGGTCACCTTCCGGCCGTCGTCGAGCACGCCCTTGGGCGAGCGGATCCACTGCCACACCTGCGAGCGCGAGATCTCGGCGGTGGCGGCGTCCTCCATCAGGTTGAAGATCGGCACGGCGCCCTGCCCGGCGAGCCACGCGCCGATGTACTGGATCGCGACGCTGATGTTCAGGCGCACCCCTTTCTCGGTGATCGGTTTCTCGGGCTCGAACTTGAGCAGGTCCGCGGCGCTCACCTTCACGTCGGCGCGCTTCTTGGTGGCGATCTGGTTCGCTGTGGGCATGAGCCGATCGAAGGCCTCCTTCGCCACCGGGACCAGGCTCGGATGCGCCACCCAGGTGCCGTCGTGGCCGATGGTGGCCTCGCGCTCCTTGTCCGTCTCGACCTTCGCGAACGCTTCCGCATTGGCCGCTTCGTCGTTCTTGACCGGAATCTGCGCCGCCATCCCGCCCATCGCATGGATGTTGCGGCGATGGCAGGTCTTGATCAGCAGCTCGGCGTAGCTCTTCATGAAGTGCGTGGTCATCGTGACCAGCGCCCGATCCGCGAGGCAGAAGTCGCGGTTGCTGCGGAATTTCTTGATGCAGCTGAAGATGTAATCCCAGCGCCCGGCGTTCAACCCCGCCGAATGCTCGCGCAATTCGTAGAGGATCTCGTCCATCTCGAAGGCGGCCAGGATGGTTTCGATCAGCACGGTCGCCTTGATCGAGCCGCGGGGAATCCCGAGCTCGTTCTGCGCCATCACGAAGATGTCGTTCCACAGCCGCGCTTCGAGAT
Organism: Casimicrobiaceae bacterium; assembly: GCA_036382945.1. Lineage (GTDB taxonomy): Bacteria > Pseudomonadota > Gammaproteobacteria > Burkholderiales > Casimicrobiaceae > PALSA-1003. The sequence goes on along the minus strand of DASVPH010000169.1, from coordinate 4,589 downwards.
GGCTCTCCAGCTTGGGAAGGTAGAAGTACGGCCCGGTTCCGCGCGCGAGAAGCTCCTTGGCGTTGTGAAAGACGTAGAGCGCGAAATCGAAGATTCCGCCGGAGATCGGCGAGCCGTCGACGCGAACGTGCTTTTCCGGCAGATGCCAGCCGCGCGGGCGAACGAAGAGCGTGGCGAGCTTCCCGCCGAGCTTGTACGCCTTGCCCTCGGGTGACACGTAGTCGATGCGGCGGCGGATGGCGTCGCGCAGGTTGATGTGGCCCTGGATATTGTTGTCCCACTTCGGCGTGTTGGCGTCCTCGAAGTCGGCCATGTAAACGCTGGCGCCGGAATTGAGCGCGTTGATGATCATCTTGCGGTCGACGGGGCCGGTGATCTCGACGCGCCGGTCCTGGATGTCGGCAGGCACCGGCGCGCAGGTCCAGTCCGCGTCGCGGATCGCGCGCGTCTCCGGCAGGAAGTCGGGCAGCCTGCCCGCGTCCCATTCGCGCTGGCGTTCGGCCCGGCGCGCCAGCAGCTCGGCGCGGCGTGCGCCGAACGCGCGCTGCAGGCGCGCGGCAAACGCGACCGCGTCGGGGGTGAGTATCTCTGCGTACGCTTCGGTAATGCGGCCGGTGATCTCGATCCCCGGGCCGTAGTGCGGCATGGTCATGAGCGGATCCTTGGCAGGCGAACACAAATCAGCCGGGCGCGTGGCGCAAGGGTATGGCGGGGAGCGCCGGCGCGGCGGCGGTTGGCTCTTCAGCGCCGGTTCAGGCTGTCTTGCTGCGGTGCGGGAATGATAGCAGCAAGCGCCATCGAGCGCGACTCGCGGGTGCGCGCTCTAGCTCGGCCCGCGGTAAGCCGCTACATCCACCCCTCGCCCGGCCGGCCGGGCAGGCGCTCCAGCGTGATATTCCACGACAGCGTGATGCGCGGCCGCCTGCCCCGATACGGATTGACGCTGTGCAGGTAATCGCTGGCGAAGATCAGCATCGTTCCGGGCGCGAGCTCGGGCATCATGTGGCGCGTGACGCGGTTGGGCTCGTCGGGGCAGCAGGCCTCGATGCGCGGATCGGCGAAACAGAATCTCCCGGCCAACAGCTCGTCGGGGTCGTCGTCGCCCGGGTCGAGCATGTAGACGATGCTCACGTCCGAGCGCAGATGACTGTGCGGCATGCAGTAGTCGCCGGCGCGGTACACGCTCGCCCAGGTGTCGTCGGCGTAGACGGGTCGGCGCGAGAGCGTACGGTGCGCAAGCATCAGCGCCCGCGCGTGGATGAGCGACGCCGCGGGGGCCTTCCATTCGGAGATCTTGCGCACCTTGGTCCCGCAGCCGCCGCGGAAGACCACCGCTTCGCGCGCCCCCGCAGGCTGGAGCACGAGGACGGAACGCCAATTCGGGTCGCGCTCGGCGGCGAGCACCGCGTCGACGAGCTCGGTGTGAAACCATTCGAAGTCGGCGAAGCGGGTGGTCGCCGTCATCGGCGCGGAAAGCGGCTCGACCGTCTGCCGCTCCGGCCACACCGGCAGGTCGACGCTGCCCACGCGAATGGTCGCGGGCAGCATTGCCTGCTCACCGGCGGGCGCGTCGAGTTCCATCCTGCGTCAAGCCGCTAACTGCGGATTCAGCCGCTCCTGCTTGCTGTGGAGCTTGTTCAGAGCGTTGATGTACGCCTTCGCCGACGCGACCAGAATGTCGGTATCCGCGCCGAGACCGTTGACGATGCGACCTTCGCGCTCGAGTCGCACCGTCACTTCGCCCTGCGCGTCGGTGCCGGTGGTGATGGCGTTGACCGAGTAGAGCACCAGCTTCGTCTTCGCATGCACCATCTGCTCGATCGCGCGGAAGGTGGCATCGATCGGTCCGTCGCCACGCGTGTGCACCCTGCGTTCGGTATCGCCGGCGCCGAGCGTCACTTCGGCCTGCGGCACTTCGCCGGTCTCCGAGACGACTTTGAGCGCGATCAGCTTGTAGAACTCGCGCTCGGGCGTAACGGTTTCGTCGGAGACGAGCGCGTGCAGGTCCTCGTCGAAGACTTCGCCTTTCTTGTCGGCGAGCTCCTTGAAGCGGGCGAAGGCGTGGTTCAACGCCTCTTCGCTGCCCAGATCGATGCCGAGCTCGGCCAGCCGCGTCTTGAACGCGTTGCGGCCCGAGAGCTTGCCCAGCACCAGCCGGTTGGCGCCCCAGCCGACGTCCTCCGCGCGCATGATCTCGTAGGTCTCGCGGTGCTTGAGCACGCCGTCCTGATGGATCCCCGATTCGTGCGCGAAGGCGTTGGCGCCGACGATCGCCTTGTTCGGTTGCACCGGGAAGCCGGTGATCCCCGACACGAGCTTCGACGCGGGAACGATCTGGGTGGTGTCGATGCCCGTCGCGCAGGGGAAGACGTCCTTGCGCGTCTTGACCGCCATCACGATCTCCTCAAGCGAAGCGTTGCCGGCGCGCTCGCCCAGCCCGTTGATCGTGCACTCGACCTGGCGCGCCCCCTGCATGACCGCGGCGAGCGAGTTGGCGACGGCCACGCCCAGATCGTTGTGGCAATGGACCGACCAGACCGCTTTGTCCGAATTCGGGACGCGCTCGCGCAGCGAGCCGATCAGCGCGCCGAACTGCCAGGGCATGGTGTAGCCGACCGTGTCCGGGATGTTGATGGTGGTCGCACCCGCCTTGATCGCGGCCTCGACCAGCCGGCACAGGAAGTCGGGCTCCGAGCGGCCGGCATCTTCGGGCGAGAACTCGACGTCGTCGGTGTATTCGCGCGCCCACTTGACCGCCTTCACCGCCTGCTCGAGCACCTGCTCGGGCGCCATGCGCAGCTTCATCTGCATATGGATCGGCGAGCTCGCGATGAAGGTGTGCACGCGGCCCGACTTGGCGCCCTTGAGCGCCTCGCCGGCGCGGCGCACGTCGGACTCGTTGGCGCGGGCGAGCGCGCAGATCGTGCTGCCGTGGACGGCGCGGGCGATCGCGCTCACCGCTTCGAAGTCGCCGTTGGACGATGCCGGAAATCCGGCTTCGATCACGTCGACCTTAAGCCGCTCGAGCTGCTTGGCGATGCGCATTTTCTCCTCACGCGTCATCGACGCGCCCGGGCTCTGCTCCCCGTCGCGGAGTGTGGTGTCGAAGATGATCAATCGGTCGGGCATGGTCAGCTCCTGCAAGCTGGACGTACTGGAGAAAAGTCCCGCCGGGATTGACCGGGCGGGGCACGCACAACGAGAAAGTGGGATGGAGTTATCTGCGCGCGGGGCGCAGCAGCAGACCGCCGAGGAGGGCGGTCGAGAAAAGGCGCGACAAAACTTTGCGCGGGCTGCTCATGGGTCAGACTATAGCGGTATTCGTCGGCGCGCGCAACCGCGTCTATCCTCCTTGGTAGACTGCCGCACAATCATTTCCGCCGCGCGATCCCAGCTCGCTTCGCGCACGGGGCCCGCGGGCTCGCGCCGCTACCTCGCGCGGCCGCGCTTGATGGCGCTCCACGCCGACCAGACGTAGCCCGACAGGGCGTAGGCGACGAACCCGGCGAAGAGCACGATCGCCGGCTGCACGCTCACCAGCACGAAGAAAAGCGCAATCCCGAAGACGACGACGAACGGGACGCTGCGGCGCAGGTTGATCGTCTTGAAGCTGTAGTACTTGAAATTGCTGACCATGGTGAGGCCCGCGAACACGGTCACCGCCCACGCCCACCAGCGCACGCTCTCCGGATCCACCTTCAAGCCGTTCGTCTACTCGGCGGCGATCCGGGCCGGGCATCCGGTTACCGAGATCCTCAACGACACGCCGCTCGAGCATCCGGTGATGCAGCCCGACAGTAGCCTGTGGAATCCGCAGGACTACGAGCTCACCACGCTCGGCCCGATCCCGTTGCGCCAGTCACTCTACCTCTCCCGCAACCTGTCCACCATCAAGCTCGGGATGGCGCTGGGCGAACAGACGGTCATTGGTGAGGCGCGGCGCTACGGCATCACGACGCCGATCCCGCCCGTGCCGGCGATCCACATCGGCGCCAAAGGCGTCTACCCGCTCGAGCTGATCGCCGCCTATTCGGCGTTCGCGACGCTCGGCACGCGGGCCCAGCCAATCGGCATCATCCGGGTCGAAGACCGCAACGGGAACATCCTGTGGCAGCCCGCCATTCAGCGGGAAGAGGTCATGGACGCGGCGCACGAGTGGCTGATGACCGACATGCTGCGTGACGTGGTCCGCCGCGGCACGGCAGCGAGCGCGGTGTGGGGGGCGGGATTCCAGCTGCCGGCGGCGGGGAAGACGGGGACGACCGACGATTACACGGATGCCTGGTACGTCGGATTCACGCCGGAGCTCGTGGCGGGGATCTGGGTGGGCTACGACTACCTGCAGCGCATCATGAACAACGGCGCGGGCGGCCGCATCGTCGCGCCCGCGTGGACCGAGTTCATGCGGGATGTCTACGACCGCCGCCCGGCACCGGCCGACTGGGTGCGGCCCGATTCGCTCGTGGTGCGCGAGGTAGACTGGAAGACGGGATATCTCGCCACGCCATTCTGTCCCGCGGCAGACCACCACGTGGACTGGTTCTACCCCGGGACTCAACCGACCCAGCTGTGTCCGGTGCACGGCGGGA
>DASVPH010000168.1:0-25500 GCA_036382945.1 Casimicrobiaceae bacterium | reverse complement strand
CGACGTCGTGACACCAGATCGTGCGTCCATCCTTGCGGCGCATGCGGTACTCGATGTCGAACGGCTCGCGCCGCTCTAAGTGCTGCTTCACCGCGTCTTCGAGGCGGTCGCGATCCTCGGGAAGCACGTGGGCGAGAAGCTGTGCGCGCTCGTCCGGCAGCTCGTGCTCGCCGTAGCCGAGGATCGCCTTGGAGCGCGGCGACAGGTAATAGTGGTCGGTCGCGACGTTCCAGTCCCAGAGCCCCGCTTGCGAGCCGCGCACCGCGTACTGGAAGCGCTCCTCGCTCTCCCGCAGCGCCGTTTCGGCGCGCTGTTGCGCGGTGATGTCCTCGTACACCGCGATCTCGTAGTTCGCCTTGGCGCCGGCGCGGCGGCCGAGCGACACGGTGAGCCGGACCCACACCGGCTCGCCGTTCTTGCGCAGGTAGCGCTTGTCCAGGGCAAAGGTCGCGATCTCGCCGGCGAGCAGACGCGCGCGCGGCTCGTCGGAAAGAGCGCGGTCCTCGGGGTGGGAGATGTCCTTGAACGTCTTCCGCGTGAGCTCGGCCCGGGTGTAGCCCAGAATCTCGCAGAGCTTGTCGTTGACCCGCAGGAAGCTCCCGTCGCGAGCGTCGACGTGGGCGATCCCGACCGCGGCCTGGGCAAAGGTCGCCCGGAAACGCGCCTCGCTTTCCCGAAGGGCTACTCCCGGGCGTCGCTTCCTGACGTTCGGCGCAGAGCCCGTTCGCTCAGCGCGACTCCCGGCGCCGGGTTGCTTGGGCCCTGACCCTCCTCTCCTCATGGTGATCACCGGACAGCAACTTCCGTGCCCGCATCTCGCGCCGGCGCCGATCCCTCGCCCGGCGCGCAGGAAGGGCAAATGCGCTACCGCTTCGACGCCGCCGCCCGGGGCTGCCAGCGGAGCTTTTCCCGTCGCTCGCCGCCGCGCGCGGCGGCGACCAACCGCTGCGGCAAGGCTTCAGCGAGCCAGGAATCGAAGGCGTCGCGCAACGATACGTTCTGTCGGCGGATTTCGGCCACACGCGCGGCGAGCGCAGGCTCGCGTCCGATCGCGGCAGCCACCACCTCGGCGCGCGCCGGCGCGAGCTGGTTGTCCGCATAGGCGTGCAGATCGTCGTCGGGCACGGGCAGGTCCGCGCTTGTATGTGCCCCCACGCTTGCGGCCTCATTGACCAATTCGACCGCTGCGCTGCCCCCAAAATCGGGGGAACAATTCGCGCCTTGGGGCGGCCCTGCGGCGCTCATCGCCTGCGGCCCTTAGCGCACCACCTTGAGCGGCGACGCGGTCTCGGCGTTCATCCGCCGGAGCTTGTCCCGCGCGCGCGACAGGCGCGACATCACGGTACCGATCGGCACACCGAGGACGTGTCCGATCTCCTCGTAACGCAACTCCTCGACGGCGGCGAGCAGCAGCACCTCCCGCTGCTCGACCGGCAACCGGCCGACTTGCGCCAAGACCTCCGAGAGTTCGACGCGGTCGGACTGTGTGGCGCGCACCGGAATCTGCCAGCCCGCCGCCGGTCCTTCGTCGGCATCGAGCGACACCTGGGCGAACTCGCGCTGGCGCAACGCAAATTGGTTGACATGCACGTTGTGCATGATCGTGAACAGCCACGCACGCAGGTCGCTTCCGGCCTGCCATAGCCGCCGCTTTTCCCAGGCACGCGCCAGCGTGTCTTGCACCAGATCGTCGGCGCGATGGGCGTCGCCGGTCAGCACCCGCGCGTAGCGACGCAGCCGCGGCAGCGCGGCGAGGAGTTCGGGATGGGGCAAGGTCTCCGGCAAGACACGCATCCTTCGGTGAAACGAGCTACGCCTCCAGGCGCTCAGATGAGCGCTCCCTCGAAGCTCGCTCATCGCGTTGCCCGCTATCGGGAACAGCCTCCGCGTGCGGCTTATTCCGCGCGGCTGAAAAGCACCGCATCTGCTTCCTGTTCGTCGCTGCCCCCGCAGGCGGGGGTTATAGCCTGATGCAGGCCTTCGCCCCGGTCACGAACACGGCGCGGCGTTTCGGATCGTCGATGCGCCGCGCCAGCAACGCTACGTACTGCTCGACGTCGGCGGGGCGCACCTTGTTGCCCGATTCGAGCCAGGCCTCGCGCACATCCTCGGCGAGCTTTTGCCCGAACGGCCCGACCTCGACGACGAAAAGCCGATCGATCGCGGCGCACATGCGCAGCAGAACCGGCAGCACGCGATGGGCGCCCGCCATGCGAAAGCTACGCCTCCCTCCCGAAGTGGGCCGATCGATCGGCCTCGAAGTCGCTCATCGTGCCCGACAATGCGCTCTAGGGCAACTGTGCCGCGGGCATGCGCGAGAGCACGATGCCGATCTTGCGCTGCAGTCCCCGAGCGTCGGGGTGGCGCTCGTAGTAGCGCGGATTGGGTGCCATCGCCGCCAGGCGCGCCGCCTGCCCCGCATCGAGCGCCGAGGCGCCGATCCCGAAGTAGCGGCGCGCTGCCGCCTCGGCGCCGAACACGCCGTCGCCCCACTCGACCACGTTGAGGTAGAGCTCGAGGATACGCCTCTTGTCGAGGATCGCCTCGAGCATCACGGTGATGAGCGCCTCTTCGGCCTTGCGCCAATAGCTCTTCTGCGTCGAAAGAAACAGATTCTTGGCCAGTTGCTGGCTGATGGTCGAGCCGCCGGCGACGATGCGTCCCTTGCGGTAGTTCTTGTCGAGCGCAACCTGGATCCCTTCCCAGTCGAACCCTTCGTGATCGACGAACTTGGCATCCTCCGCCGCGATCATCGCCCGCTTGAGCTCGATCGAAATGCGCTCGTAGGGAACCCACCGGTACGCGAGCCGCGCGTCGGGGCGCCGCTCGCGCAGCTCGGCGAGACGCGTTGCCATGAGCGCGGTCTCGCGCGGCGGGTGCTCGCGCCACCACCCGATGTGCGCTGCGTACCACGCCTGCACCAGGACGAACGCCGCGCCGAGAAGGGCGAGCGCCCACAAGAACCAGCGGACGAGGCTGCTCACTGCGAGGTCAGCGAATCCCCCGGCGCGAACGTCCAGGTGCGCGTGATGTAGAGAATGTCGGTATCGCGGCTGATCTCCGGCGGGAACGCGGCGTAGGGCGCGGCCATCTCGACGATCCGGCGCGCGGCGAGGTCGAGGATCTTCTGCCCCGAGCCGCGATCCACCGTGATGCTCTCCACGCTACCGTCGGCGCGAATGCCGACGGTCAGCAGCAGAGCGCCGTAGAGCTTCTGCGCGCGGGCGGCTTCCGGATAGTTGAGGTTGCCGACGCGCTCCACCTTGAGCCGCCAGTCCTCCACGTAACGCGCGAAGCGATACTCCTCGGCGCGGGCGCCGAGGAATCGGCGCTTGGGCCGCTTGGCGTACGCGTCCAGCTCCTTGGCGATCTGCGCTTCCAGGCGCACTGCCTGCAGGGTGCGTTGCATGATCTCGCTCGCGCTCGGCAACACCGGGGGCTCGGGCACGTCGGTCGGGTCGGGCACCCCGGGCGCGACCGCTTGCGAGGATTTGAGCTGCGTCATCAGATCCTTGGTCCGCTTCTCCAGCGTCTCGACTTTCTGCGTCGCGACGGCGAGCTCGTTGCTGGCGTTCTCGCGGGGCAGCACCGGCAGTGGCGTCTTGGCCCGGCGGTTGGCGGCGGTGTTGCCGCCGCCGTCGAGACGGTGCTGCGCCAGGATCTCCGCCTTGGTCGGCTTGGTCTTCGACTTGGCATTGACCAGCGCGACCTCGAGCGGTGGCCCGTTGCGATCGCGCGCGGAAAGATCGAACGGGCTGAACTTGAGCGCGAGCACGAACGCGTGCAGGACGAGCGACGCGACGAGCGCCGCGGCGAAGAGCCGATCGGATGCCCTGGCATCGCCCGCGACGAACGGGAGCGACATCGTCCGCGGCTCGGCGACCGGAACGACGCGCGCCGGTCGCGACGCGCTTTTGCGCGGCGCGACCGCATCGAAGAGCGCAGCGGATCGCTTGCGCGCAGTCTTGGCGGGCATTTGGGCGGGGAGTATAGCGCGCCCAGCCGCCCGGCCGGCTTGCCGGACAGCGGTGCATATGCCTGCCGTTAGTCGGCTGCCCGCCCGGCGTAGCGTGTTTCGAGGGTCGCTTCGAGCAGGTCGACCCGCCCGATGACGAGCCGCACCCGGGTGTCGAGCGCGACCGCGGGCAGGTCGGCCACGCGCAACACCAGCGGCAGCCCGTCAACGCGCACCAGATTCTCGCGCAGCACCGTCGCGGTGACCTCCCGCACCTTCTCCTGGATGAGCCAGCGCAGGCACCAATAGTGCTCCATGCGATTCTGGAACTCCGCGTACTGCGCGTAGGTGACCTCGAAATCGGCAGCCGCGGCGAAGAGCTCCGCGTCGCCCGGCGCGTACGGCGGCTTGGTGCCCGCGATGACGGCGAGCAACTGCCGTTGATTGACGAGATCGCTGTAGCGTCGCAGCGGCGAGCTGGCCCACAGGTATTGCGCGACGCCGAGTCCCTGGTGCGGCTCGGGCGTGGTGCTCATCTTGACCTTGCCCGCGGCCTGCGTTCGATACAAGCCCGGAGCTTGCGCGTCGGCAAGGAGCTTACCCCACGTGCTGTTGACGTGAATCATCAACTCGGAGACGAGCTTGTCGAGCGGCGAGCCGCGCCGCCGCGGCACGATCGTCACCCGAGCGTCGGGCGCGGCATCCCAGTCGACACGGAAGCTGTAGTCGATGCGCGGCGTCTCGGGCTTGCCGCGCGCCGCCTCCAGCTTCTGCGCGAGCCGCCACGCCGCGCGGAGCTCCTCGGTCCATTCCGGCTCGCCGAGCGCAGCCGGTTGCGCGAAGCCTTCGCCGATGGCGTCCAGACGCAGGTTGGCCGCAACCGCGACGCGCTCGAACCGTGTGACGTGCGTGAGCGGCGCGCCGTCCGCCGCCGTTTCGACGTACAGCGACAGCGTAGGCGGCGTTGCGCCGCCGCAGAGCGTGAAACGCTCGATCACCGCCTCGGGCAGCATCGTGATCTTCCGCCCCGGCATGTAGACGGTGGACAGGCGGCTGCGGGCGATCGCGTCGAGCGGCGAGCCGCGGGGAATGGCGAGCGCGGGGGCGGCAATATGGATTCCGATCTCGAGATGGCCGTTGGCGAGCGGGCGCACCGAGAACGCGTCGTCGATCTCGGGGGTCGCCGCATCGTCGATCGAGAATGCGCGGGCGGGGGCGAGCGGAAGCTCGGGCAGGTCGGGCAGCGGGCTCAATGGCGGGAACGCCGTGCCGCGGGGAAAGGCCTCGAACAGGAAGCGGTTGAAGTGGTATTCGTGGGTCGACGGGATCGCCCCGCAGACGGCGAGAAGCGCGAGCGGGTTCGTCTTCAGCGCTTCGCACGCGGCGTTCACCGCCCGCGTTTCAAGGGCGAGCTTGTCGGGCTTGTAGAGCAGCATCGGCAGGGCGGCGCGGAAGCTCTCCGGCAAGCGCTGCGCCTTGAGCTCTTCGGCGTAGGAGAGAACCTGCTGCGCTTCGCGCCGCTTGCGCTCGGCGCCGGCGAGCGCCGCCCTGAGCGCATCGGCCGGCGCGGCGCGATAGCGGCCCTTGCCCTTCTTGTAGAAATGCATCGGCGAGCGGTGCAGGCAGATCGCCAGCGCGGCGGCCTCCGCGGGCTTGGGCGCGCGGCCGTAATAGTCGCCGGCGAGCTCGGCGAACGCGAACTCGCGCTCGCCGCTCACTTCCCACAGGAAATCGGGATCGAGATCCGCGGCGAGGCTGTTGGCATCGGCGAGCAGCGCCGAGGGCGAAGGATCGGCGAAGCGCAGCAGGACGTTGGCAGCCTTGATCTTGAGCCGCTTGCCCGAAGCCGCTTCGACCTGCAACGAGGTCTCGTTGTCGGCGAGAACGGTGCCGGCCTTGAACGCGCCGTCGTCCTCGAAAAAGACGTGCATGGAGAAAAAAGGAAACGCGGCCAGGCCGATGCCATGCGAATTATAGCGCGAGGCGTCTCGCCCGCCCCGGGCGCGATTGCAGCGATTCGCCGCAGCTTTGCCCCAGATCAAGGCCCCGACCAGATTTTCGAGCGATTCTATACAGGGGAAGAGTCCCCGCGTGCACCGGGGCTATACGCTCGGCGTATGCATTGTCGAGGAGGTAGCGATATGTTCAAGTCACTCAAATGGGAAGACTGGCTGGGTATCGGGCTGGGCGTCTGGCTGCTTGCATCGCCCTGGGCGCTTGGCTTCTCAGACCAACAAGCGGCGACCATGAACGCCCTGATTATCGGAAGCATCCTCGTGCTCGAGGAGTTTCTCGAAGTGGGCGTGCACGAAACCGTGGAGGAGTGGATTGATCTCGTGGTCGGGCTTTGGCTCATGGTTTCGCCGCTCGTGCTGGGGTTTACGTCTTACGTGGGCGCATCCGTGAATACGGTGCTCGTGGGTTTGTTAACCGTCGTGTTTGCCGCATGGGCGATGTCGCCCCTGGACGAGCAACTCGGTCGCTGGTGGCATGATCACGTCACCGGTCACTGAACCGAGGTCGTTTTAACCAAGATCGCAGGGCCGCTTCGGCGGCCCTTGCTTGGGCCGCCTGAGCACCTCGCCGCACTGGCCGAACGCCAATCCGCGCTATTCGTTCGCCACGCCGTGCGGGACGTGGCCCGTGGCGACGTGCTTCGCCGCCGACTCGACGTGGGTGCGCTGGTCGTCGAAGAAGAAGTCCGCCCCGAACGCGCGCAGGAACTCGCCCTTGTCGAGCCCGCCCAGGAACAGCGCCTCGTCGATGCGGATATTCCAGGCGCGCAGCGTGCGGATCACCCGCTCGTGCGCCGGCGCGCCGCGGGCGGTCACGAGCGCGGTGCGGATCGGGCTCTTGTCCTCGGGGTAGTCCGACTGGATCTGATGCAACGCGGCCAGGAATTTCTTGAACGGCCCTCCCGGCAGCGGGTCCCGCGCCGCCTCCGCTTCGCGCTTGGAAAATACATCCAGCCCGACCGCGCGGTACACCCGCTCCGCCTCGTCGGAGAAAATGACCGCGTCGCCGTCGAAGGCGATGCGCAGCTCGTCGGTCTCGTTCTTGTAGACGCTCGGGAAGATCGTCGCCGCCGCGTAGCCGTCGTCGAGCGCGCGCTTGACGTCCTCGGTGTCGGCGGAAAGAAACAGGTGCGACCCGAACGCCGGGACGTAGCGCGAGGTCGGCTCGCCCTTGGTGAACGCCGCACGGCTGATGTCGAGCCCGTAGTGCTTGATCGCGTTGAACACGCGTAGGCCCGTATCGGCCGAATTACGCGAGAGCAGGATCACCTCGACGTAGTGCTTGTCGGGACGATTCAGTCGCAGCAGCTTCTTGACCAGCGTGAACGCCGGCCCCGGCGCGAGGAGCTCGTCCTCGTGCGCGATCTGATAGCGTTGATACGCCTCCACACCCTGCTCGGTGAAGATGCGGTGGCTCTCGGAGAGGTCGAACAGCGCCCGCGACGAGATCGCGACCACCAGCTTGTCGGCGAGCGTGGGTTTGGGCATACGCTCGAGCATACTAGCGCCACGTTGCGGCGCTGGCTACGGCGGCGCGCAGAAAACCCGCCCCGCCTCGATCCAGGCGCCGGACGCCAATCGAAGGAACAAGGCCTGAGAGGGGCCGCCTCGTGCTTTGGCTGACTCGCGACGCGACGCCTCAAGCCGCGCGCCGCATTCCGGTCCCCAGCTCGGCGAACACCGCGCGCACCTGCTCGACCGCCCAGTCGATCTCTTCCCTGGCGATAGTGAGCGGCGGCGCGAAGCGCACCACCGTGCCGTGCGTATCCTTCGACAGCAACCCGCGGGCGAGCAGCCGGTCGACCACCGCGCGCGCATCGGTGCGCCGCGCGTCGATCTCGAGCCCGACGAAAAGGCCCTTGCCGCGGACCTCGCGGATCAGCGGACTTCTGACCGTCTGCAGCTGCGCGAGCAGATACGCGCCCAGCTCCGCCGAACGCTCGATCAGCTTTTCGTCGAGCAGGACCTCGAGCGCCTCGAGCCCGACCGCTGCCGCGAGAGGATTGCCGCCGAAGGTGCTGCCGTGGTCGCCCGGGCTGAACACCTGCATCAGGTCGTTGGTCGCCACGAACGCGGACACCGGCAGCATGCCGCCGCCGAGCGCCTTGCCGAGCATGAGCCCGTCGGGCCGGACGCCCTCATGCTCGCAGGCGAGGAATTTTCCGGTGCGGCCCATCCCGGTCTGGATCTCGTCGACGAGCAGCAGCACGCGGTGCTTGCGGCAGATCCGTGCGCACTCGGCGAGGTAGCCTTCCGGCGGGACGATGATTCCGCCCTCGCCCTGGATCGGCTCGACCAGGAACGCCGCCGTGTGCGGCGTGATCGCCGCTTCGAGCGCCGCGGCGTGGCCGAACGCAATCAGCTTGAAACCGGGAGCGAACGGTCCGAACCCGTCGCCGTACTGCGGATCGGAAGAAAAGCCGACGATGGTGATCGAGCGGCCGTGGAAGTTGTTTTCGCAGGCGACGATCTCGGCCTTGCCCTCGGCGATGCCCTTGAGGCGATAGCCCCATTTGCGCGCCGCCTTGAGCGCGGTCTCGACCGCTTCGAGCCCGGTGTTGACCGGCAGCGCGCGATCGAGCCCCGTGAGCTCGGTCAGCCGCTTCAGGAACGCCGGCAGCTTGTCGGTGTGGACCGCGCGCGAGGTCACCGCGAGCCGCTGCGCCTGCGCGATCAGCGCGTGCACGATGCGCGGGTGCGCGTGTCCGTGGCTCACCGCCGAGTACGCCGAGAGCATGTCGAGATAACGCCGGCCGTGCTCGTCCCAGAGCCAAACGCCTTCGCCGTGCGCCATGACCACCGGCAGCGGCTCGTAGTTGCGCGCGCCGTAGCGTTGCTCGGTTTCGATCAGGGCCGACCCCGCCACGCCCAGGCCGACGCGGCCTTGAACGGTGCTGCCTTTGGCGGAACGCACAGGTGGTTTCATGTTATTGCTCCTTCGACTTCGAGAGTTGCTCGGTCGTTCCGCTGAAGGTGACGGCTCCTCGTGAGAGCACGCTCTGCCTTCAACCAACGACGCGGATTGCAAAACAACCGCCGTGCGCGGATCGGCCTCGCGCCGGCGCTCGGGATCAGGACGAGAAGGGAAAGCGACTTCGCCAGGACATGCTCTGCATTCTACGACGCCTCGCCGGAAGAAGCCCGCTGCAGCGCAAAATAGGCCCTGTGGATGACAGGGTGAAGACACGCCGGCCGTGGGCTCTTCGCACGGCCCGGCGAAGGTCGCGGTCGATTACCTCACTTGAGATTCCACTTCGCGAGGATCTCGTCGACCGTGCCGTCGGCGCGCAACTTCGCGAGCGATGCGTTGATCTTCTTGAGGAGCTCGGAGTCAGTCTTGCGCACACCGATGCCGATGTTGGCAGTGAGTTGCGGCTCGTAGGTCGGCACGAGCTTCGCGCGCAGGCTCACGTTCTGCGCGAGCTCGTACTTGAGGATCGGCGCATCGCCGAACCCCGCCTTGATCCGCCCCCGGCTCACGTTGAGCAGGACGTCCGCGAGCGAAGCGAAGAGCTTCACCTCGGCAAACCCGCCGAAGCGCTTCAGGAACTCGGCGTACACGGTCCGCTCTTGCGCGCCGACGACCTGGCCCTTCAGATCGGCCAGCGTCCGATAAGGGGTCTTGTCCTCGATGTTGGCGACCAGCCCCTCGGGATAGGCAAACACCGGTTCGCTGAAGGCGATCACCGCGCCGCGCGGCGCGGTGATCAGCATCGCCGCGGCGATGATGTCGATCGTATTCGCGGTGAGCGCCGGAATCAGCCCCCGGTACGGGGTCGCCTGAATGTTGATCTTGAAGCCGGCGTCGCGGGCGACGGCGGCGATGAGATCGATCATCGCGCCCTGGATCGTGTTCGTCTTGGCGTCGAGGAACGTGAACGGAATCCCCGTCGGCGTCGCGCCGACGTTGTAGGTTGGTGTTTGCGCGGGACTCGCGCTCGCCAATCCGAAGGCGAGCGCGAGCGCGCTGCAGCCTGCGCGAATCGAACGGCAGCCCATCATCTTCTCGCTCCTGCGTGGATCGCGAGTCGGCGATGTTACCCGCCGTGGGCGTGCGCCGGAAGCGGGCCGCCGATCGAGGCGACTCCGGCGAAGCGCAGCACAACCGGGATCTGCGCCGCGAAATCTCTAAAGGCGTGGTCGCCCCCGCCCTGCACGAACTGCCAGGCGCCGGCATAGAAGGCCACGGCAGCTCGATAGTCGAGGAGCTCGTCCCCGGTTTGCACGAGCAGCAGATAGCGCTCGGGCCGCGTGATGCGGGCGATCTTGAACGTCGCCATCTCCGCGAGATGCTCTGCGGTGAGCTCATACGCCTCGCCGGTGTAGAGGTTGCGCTGCGGTCCGATCGATGACGCCAGATCGATGGCCGGATCGATCGCGGGATTGATCAGCACGGCTTGCGCGCCGTAGCGCTCGGCGAGATACGTCGCGTAGAAGCCGCCGAGCGAGCTGCCGACGAAAGTGAGCTCGGTCGCGGAGACTCTCGCCCGGCCTTCGACCCACTTGCCTACGGCGCGCATCGCTTCGCTCGGCCGAGGCGAGAGCTGCGGGATGACGTACTCGGGCCGCGCCGCCGGAGGCAGCTCGGCGATCGCGCGCGCCAGGAGCTGGGCTTTGATCGATGCCGGCGCGCTGTTGAAGCCATGCAGATAGACGATTCGGATCATCGTGGCTTGGGCGCGATGGCGCGGCGCGAACGCAGAGGCGTCAGCTCGCCCGCGAAGCCAGCCGCGCGAGCAGCTCCTCGTGGATGCCGCCGAATCCGCCGTTGCTCATGATCAGGACCTGGTCGCCGGGCTGCGCCGCGCGGAGGATCGCGTCGATCAGCGCGGCGAGATCGTTGCTGGTGTGCGCGCGTTCACCCAGCGGCTTCAACGCGACCGCAGGGTCCCACGCCAGGTTCCCCGCGTAGCAGAACACGAGATCGGCCTCGGCGAGGCTCGCCGGAAGCGCAGCCTTCATCGTTCCGCGCTTCATGGTGTTCGAGCGCGGCTCGAGCACGGCGAGGATGCGCTTGTCTCCGACCCGACGACGCAGGCCCTCGAGCGTCACCGCGATCGCGGTGGGGTGATGCGCGAAATCGTCGTAGACCGTGACGCCGGCAACCGTGCCGCGAAGCTCCAGGCGGCGCTTGACGCCGCGGAACGCCGCCAGCGCGGCGAGGCTTTCGCGCACCGGAACGCCCGCGTGGCACGCGGCGGCGAGCGCAGCCAGCGCATTGAGCCGATTGAACGCGCCCAGCAGGGAGAAGGGCGAGAGCACGCCCTGGGGGGCGCCGCGGAGCGTGATCGTACCGTCGGCGGCGATGGTCCACTCTGCGCCCGTGTCGGGAACGGCGGCCGCGCCAAAGCGCTCGACCTCGCTCCAGCAGCCGCGCGCGAGCACGCGCCGCAGGTTCTCATCGCCGCCGTTGACGACGAGCCGGCCGCGGCGCGGCACGTTGCGCACGAAGTGATGGAACTCCCGCTCGATCGCGGCGAGATCGGGAAAGATGTCGGCGTGATCGTACTCGAGGTTGTTGAGGATCGCCGTGCGCGGCCGATAGTGGACGAACTTCGAGCGCTTGTCGAAGAACGCGGTGTCGTATTCGTCGGCTTCGATCACGAAAAAGGCGCTTCTCGAGAGGCGCGCGGAGACGCCGAAATCCACCGCCACGCCGCCGATCAGGAAGCCCGGGTCGAGCCCGGCGTGATCGAGAATCCACGCGAGGAGCGCCGTGGTCGTGGTCTTGCCGTGCGTCCCGGCCACCGCCAGCACCCATTTGTCGCGCAGCACGTTCTCCGCGAGCCATTGCGGTCCGGACGTGTACGGACGGCCGCTGTCGAGGATCGCCTCGACCAGCGGATTGCCGCGCGAGAGGGCGTTCCCGACGACGAACACGTCGGCGTCCCTGGCCACGCCCTTGAGCTGCGCGGCGTCGCAACCCTCGGTCAGCGCGATCCCGAGCGAGGCGAGCTGCGTGCTCATCGGCGGGTAGACGTTGGCGTCGCATCCGGTCACGCTATGCCCTGCGCTGCGGGCGATCGCGGCGAGTCCGCCCATGAACGTGCCGCAGATGCCGAGGATGTGCAAATGCATGGCGTGCTTCAGGGGGTCCGGAGCTCGAGCGCGCGCTGGTAGGCGGCTTCGAGCGAGCGCGTGTAGCGATCGAGGTCGGCGAGCCCGGACCGAGGAAGCTTCTCGGCGATGGCGGCGGCGATATTTGCGCGCCACGCGGCGTCCTGCGCCAGCCGGCAGGCGAGCGCGACGTAGTCTTCGTCGGTCCGCGCCACCGTCTGCGTGACCCCGAGATGCGCGAGCAGGCTGTAGGTCATGCGCTCCGCTGCGCGCTCGCCCATGCGGGTGACGACCGGCACGCCCATGTCGAGCGCTGCCGCGGTCGTGTCGCCGCCGGTGTACGGCAGCGTGTCGAGCACGACGTCGATCAGCCGGTAGCGGGCGCGATCGGCCGCCTCGTCCAGCGTCCAGGGAATGAACGCGACGCGAGAGCCCTCGATGCCGAAGCTCGCCAGCCGGCGCAGGAACAGCGCCTGGTCGGACGCCTTGTGCGGCGAGAAGGCGAGCACGCCGCGGGGTACGCGCTCGAGGATCGCTCGCCATAGCGACAAGCAGCGCGGCGAGAGCTTGAGCAGGCTCACGAACGTCCCGAAGACCACGCTGTCGGCGCCAATGCCGAGCGCTTCGCGGGTAGCCGGAGCCGCCGCCGCGGGCACCACGCGCCGGACCGGCAGCACGCAGCCGTCGAGCGCGAGCGGGGCTTCGATCTGATACTGCGCGGCGTCGGGCAGGTCGGCGTGGCGGTCGGTCAGCTTGAAATCGACCTGCTGCAAGCCCACCGCGCCGTGCGCGCCGAGGTGGCTCACGATCACGGGCGCCGGCTTGTGGAGCAGGATACCCGGCCGCGAGGATCCGGAATGGCCCATCAGGTCGACCAGCACATCGAGCTTGTGCTGCGCGATCGCCTGCGCCGCGCCGCGCTGGTCGAGATCGTCCAGACGCGTGAAGCCATCGCAGCGGCGGCGGAACTCGCCGGTCACGGCGTCTTCGACTTCGCGCGGGGCGAGCGAGTACGCGTGCACCGACACCCGCGCCGGATCGTGGCGGGAGATGACGTCGAGCATCAACCGGCCCATGACGTGGTCGCGAAAGTCGGCGGACAGATAGCCGACGCGCAGCCGCCCGGGCTGGCGCTGCGGGCGCGGCGCGAGATCGGCCACGCCGGCGCGCTCCTCCTGCCGCAACCGGTTGTACTTGTCGTACAGGCGCTTCAAGGCCGCGCGCGGGAGGTCGAAGTATTGCGCCTGCGCGAGCGCCACGCCTGCATAGCCCGCTTCGCCCTTGCGGTACGGCCAGTCGAGCGCGAGGCGAAGATACTTGTTCTCGTACTCGGCGCCAGGCGCAATGCGCGCCGAGACCAGTCCCGCGGCAACGACGCGCGCCGAAAGCTTGGCGTGCGCTTCGAAGCCGCGGAAATCCTCGAAGGCCTCCTCCTGGCGATTGAACAGTAGCAGATGCCCGCGCAGCGCGAACCAGATCTCCTCGTTCTCGGGAGCGAGCTCGCGCGCCCGTCTGAGCAGCCGAAGCGACTCCGGCCAGCGGCGCAGCCGATCGAGCGCGCTCGCCCGATGGAACAGCGCTTCGGCCGAGCTCGGCGCGAGCTCCGCGGCGCGCGCGAATGCGCGTTCGGCTTCCGCGAACCGGTTCTGACGGAAGTGGACGCGCCCGAGGTGCAGATGCGCCTGTGCCCAATCGGGCCTAAGCTGTAGCGCCGCCTCGAGGCTTGCTTGCGCGCCCGGCAGATCGCGCTTCGCCAACCGCAGCGCGGCGACGTTGTAGTGCGCCTCGGCGAGCTCCGGCGAGCGGGCGAGCACCGCGGCGTAGGCGGAAAGTGCCTCGTCGATCCGTCCGGTGGCGGCGCGCTCGGCAGCCTGATCGAGCAGCGCGCGCAAAGGCGAAACGTCGCTCATGCCGCGACGCGCGCCAGGCGACCGGCAACCGCATGCCGTCGCCAGCCCAGCACGAACCACGCATATGCGGCCGCCTCCGCGGCGAGCACGACCGCGAACGCGACGCGAAGCCCGCCGGCGAGGTCGAGACCGAGCGCGGCCCGCGACGCGTCGGCGATGGCGCCGATGCCCCACTGCACGGCGAAGGTGGTCGAGAACATCACCAGATTGAGCGCGGTGCTGGCGCGGCCGGCCAGCTCCCTGGAGAAGCCCTCGGTCAGCAGCAGGTAGCCCAGGATGTTCACCGCAGCGGAGAGCCCGTAGAGCGCCCACACGACGTAGGTGAACGGCAACGCCCGCGTGACGATGAGCGCGAGCATCAGAACCTGCAAGCCGTAGCCGCCCACAACGAAATGCCGCGGTGCGATGCCGCTCTGAGCGAGCCGCGTCGAGCCGAGCGCAATGACGGCGTAACCGGCGAGCGTGGTCAGCCCCATCGCGAGCAGGTGGCCCGCCGCCTCCCCGCGCGTGTAGCCGTCGACCGTCATCAGCCACGGCACCGACCACAGCCCCTGGATCGCCAGGAGTGAGCCCATGCCGAGACCCGTGAGCGGAGCGATCCACCACAACCGCGCATGGCGATAGACGAGCTTCACGCCGCGCCACGGCGCGCTCGCCGCGGCCGCGCGCGACTCGTGCGGCGTATCGGGCACGACCAGCACGATCGCGACCGCGACAGCCAGCGTGGCCGCCGCGAGCGCCACGAAGATCCAGCGCCAGGACATGACCGTCAGCGCCAGGGCGAGCGGCGTGGTGGATAGCAGCGCGCCTACACCGCCGGCGACCATCATCCAGCCGCCGAGCGACGGCTGCCGCTCCGGCGAATACCAGGTTGCGATCGCCTTGAGCGGCGCCATCAGGCACACCGCCACACCGGCGCCGATGAGAGCGCGGGCCGCGGTGAGCGCGGCGAGACTGTCCGCGGCGGCGAACGACGCCGCGCCGAGCGCGGCGACGACGAGCAGCACCGGCTCGACGCGGCGCGGCCCGTAGCGGTCGAGGAGCACGCCGGCGGGGATCTGCAGCGAGGCAAAGGCGATGAAATAGGCGCTTGTCAACAACCCGAGTGAGGATGCCGACATGCCGAGCGCCGCAGTGAGCTCGGGCGAGATCACGGCGTTGACCGTGCGGTAGGTGTACGAAAGCATGTACGCCGCCGCGAAAGCCGCGTAGAGCCGCAGGAAGCTCGGCGCGGTCATGCCGCGGCGCGACGAAGCACCTTCGCTTGACGATGCAAGGAGGCCGCGGCGCGAAGCGCAAGCAGACGATCGTTTGGACCGGGAATCGGCATGGACAGGGAGCGGTGAACAGCCGCTATTATCGCTGATTGCCGCGCGGACGCCCGAGCCCTCGTCAGCGCTCGGCACGCACCAGAGGCAGCACGACACTGACCGCGACGCCCCGAGCGTCGGCGCGGTTGGCGGCGAGCGCGCGCCCGCCGTGGAACTCGGCGATCAGGCGCACGATGTACAAGCCGAGGCCGAGGTGCAGTTCGCCGCCACTGCGCTTGTCGCGCACCGACACCATCGAATCGAACAAGCGGCCCTGCATCGTCTCGGGAAGCGGCGGACCTTCGTTCGCAACCGACAGCCTGACCCTGGTCACGTCGCGCTCCAACGCGATCTCGATCGGCGTTCCGGGCCGGGCGAAGTCGACCGCGTTGGCAACGAGCTTGTCGAGCATCTGCGCGATCAAGTCGGGCGCGGCGAACAACGGTGTTTCGCCGGGCGGCAGCCTGAGCTCGAAGCCGCGCGAAGGATACGCCGCGCGATAACCATCGACGCAGCCGGCGACGACCCGCGCCAGGTCGAAGCGCTCGCGCTCGGCCTCGGCGAGACTCTCCTCGAGCCGCGTGGCCTCGCTGATGCGGGTGATGATGTCGGCGAGCCGCGTGATGCCGGCCTGGGCGCGCTCGATGTAGATGCGCGCTTCGGCGGGCAGCGGGTGCAGCGTCAGATTGTCGATCGACGAGCGCACGACCGCGACCGGAGTGCGCAGCTCGTGCGAGAGCCGTTTCGCCATCGCTTCCTGATAGCTCGCGTACTCGCTCAACCGGGCGAGCGCGGCTCCGAAGCTGCGCGAGAGGTCGCCGATCTCGTCGCCGGCGTCCGATCCGGCGAGCGGGCGCTTCACGCGGCCGCGCGCGTCGATCGCCGCCTCGGCGTCGTCGCGCAGGCGCCGGATGCGCGACGACAGCCACGAGGCGTACAGCGTCAGCGCCACCGATCCGACGAGCAACGCCGCGAGCACGATGTTGAACAGCCGCGCGAACGCGCGATTGCGCTCCGCCAGCACCGCGTTGGTCGTCTCCTCGACGACGACCGCGCCTTGCACCTCGTCGCCGACCCAGATCGGCTGCGCGGCGGAGACGATGACCGCCTTGCCGTCGGCGGTCGGCCGGCGATCGACGGTGAGGATACCGGCGAGCGCACCCTCGAGGTCTCGGGTCGCCGGTGCACTGCGGCCGGAGCGCTCGTCGCTGAAATCCTCGGTCGGCTGCTGGAGGACCTTCGCGTACAACGGCTGCAGCGCTTCGCGGTCGAGCCACGCGCCCAGGCGCGACAAGGACGAGGCGCTCGCGGCGCTGCCGCCGGGCTCGGGCTGCGGTTGCCTCAAGCTGCCGGCGCGCGCCAGCACGCGCTGCTCGCGATCGACGACCCAGATGCGCGCCGTCGTGCGCGACAAACCGCGCAGGATCTGGCCGATTTCCGGCGAGCTCGGCGTGTCCACCGCGGTGGCCGGCTGCAGCGCGCCGTCGTCGCTCGCGCGCTCCGCGGGCAGCGTGTCGAGCGGGGCCGTGCCCGCCTCGAACAGCCGCGGCCGGTCGTGCAGCGCAGTCGCCACCGCCTGCGCCGTGCCGGCGAGCGTGCGCTCCTGCGCGTCGCGCAGAAACCGCTCCAGCTCGCGCACGTACTTGTACCCGAGCCACGGAATCGCCAGGAACACCGTCAGCACCAGCAGGAGCTGGGCGCGGATCCCGAGCGCGATGCGCGGTTTTTTCATCGGGATGAGACCGGCAGAGGCGTCGCGAGCGGCTTATGCCGCCGAATTCCAGCGGTAGCCCATACCGTACACCGTCTCGACGCAATCGAACGTCGCGTCGAGGACGAGGAACTTCTTGCGGATGCGCTTGATGTGCGAGGTGATCGTGGTGTCGTCGACGACGATCTTGGCCTCCCGCATCAGGCTGTCGCGATCCTTGACGTGCCCGGGGAAGCGGGCGAGCGCGTGCACCATCCAGAACTCGGTCAGGGTGAGATCGACGCGCTTGCCCTGCCAGTCCGCGGTGAGACGCTTCAAGTCGAGCTGGAGCGCACCGCGCGCGAGGATTTCCTCGGAGGCCTGCGGTGCCGCGAGCAGGTCGGCGCGCCGGAAAAGTGCCGCGATGCGCGCGATGAGATGCGGCAGGCTCACGTCCTTGGTCAGGTAATCGTCGGCGCCGAGCCGCAGCCCGGCGACGATGTCGAAATCCGAATCGCGCGCGGAAAGGAAGATGATCGGGACGCTCGCGGAGAGCACGCGCAGCTCGCGGCACAGCGCAAAGCCGCCGTCGATGTCCTCGCCAAGGCCGATGTCGACCACCGCCAGGTCCGGCAGCCGGGTGCGGAATGCCGCGAGCGCGTCGGCGCGATTGCCGAACGCGGCAACCTGGTAGCCCTGCTTGCGCAGCACGTCGGCGTAGTTGTCGCGGATTGCGGGCTCGTCCTCGACGATGGCGATGCGGCGGCTCACGGCGGTGGCGGCGGTGCGGGGTGCTGCAGCGTGACGACCGACTATAGCGCAGCTCGGGCCCACGCGGGTGCTCGGAAGCGACCCCCGGCAGGCTACGGCCTCTGCCATCTTTCCGCCCTTATTGTTCGCCGCCTCGCCCTCTTTTCCGGCCGCGCGCCGCCATGTCGAAAGCGTCGAATCAGCGCTGTGACCTCCCACGAAGAGCCCATGTCCACTGCTCGTCGCGCCCCCGCGCCTACCCTCGACGCCCGCGTCTGGCGAGACTTGACCCTGCTCGCCGCGCAAAGCTTTGCCATCGGCATCGCCGTGAGCCTGCTCCTCGGGCTCGCCGTATTCGCGGTGGCTTGGCGCTAGGGCGATCTCGGAGCGCTCGGCCGCGCGAAGCGCCGTGCCCGGGGAGCACCGGGATGCGCGCGATCAAAGCTTCTTCGCGTAAGCCTTTTCGTCGAAGCCGATGAGCGTCGTCCTGCCCGCTTCGATCACCGGCCGCTTGATGACGGTGGGCTTCGCCAGCATGACCACGATCGCGCTCTTCTCGTCCCTGACCGATTCCTGCACCGCGGCCGGGAGCATGCGCCAAGTCGCGCCGCGGCGGTTGAGCACGGTCTCCCAGCCGAGCGCCGCGCACCATTTCGCGAGCAGCTCCTCGGTCGGCGGCGTCTTCTTGAAGTCGACGAACTCATAGGCGCGCTTGCGCTGCTCGAGCCAGGCGCGCGCCGCCTTGACCGTGTTGCAGTTGACGATGCCGTAAACCTTCATTGGTCACCCGTCGGTTGCCGTTCGTCCTTCGACAGGCTCAGAGCCTGCCCCGGACTCGATCCGGGGACGAACGCAGTAGGTAGCATTTGCTATTCTACCGCCCATGAACGACCACGCTCCGGCTCTCCTCGACCTGCACGCCCGCACGGCCGTGCGCGCGCTCGTCGCCTCGCAGATCCGCGAGGTCGCCAACGCGGGCTTGAGCGAGCCCGACATCCTCGCGTTCTGGTTCGGCGAGCCCGACGAGGTGACGCCCGCCTGCATCCGCGATGCCGCGATCGCCTCGATCAACGCCGGGGAAACCTTCTACACCCAGAACTTCGGCATTCCCGAGCTGCGCAGCGCGATCGCCGGCTACGCGTCCCGGCTGCACCGTCCGATTGCGGCGAACAGGATCGCCGTCACCGCGTCGGGCATGTCGGCGCTGATGCTGACGATCCAAGCCTTGGTCGATCCGGGCGAGCGCGTGGTGTGCGTCACGCCGCTGTGGCCCAATCTCACCGAGATCCCGAAGATACTCGGCGCGCGGCCCGTGCGCGTCGCGCTCGAGTTCGGCCGCGAGGGCTGGGCGCTCGACGTCGAGCGCCTGCTCCGTGCGCTGACGCCGGACACGCGCCTGGTGCTGATCAACTCGCCGAACAACCCCACCGGCTTGACGCTGTCGCGCGAGGCGCAGCAGGCGATTCTCGAGCATTGCCGCCGCCACGGGATCTGGATCGTTGCCGACGACGTCTACGAGCGGCTCTACTACGGCGGCGGCAACCGCATCGCGTGCGCGCCGTCCTTCCTCGATCTTGCCGATCCCGAAGAGCGCCTGGTGAGCACCAACAGCTTCTCCAAGGCGTGGCTGATGACGGGCTGGCGCTTGGGCTGGATCGTCGCGCCGACGGCGCTGATGCCCGACCTCGGCAAGCTGATCGAATACAACACGTCGTGCTCGCCGGTGTTCGTCCAGCGCGCGGGCGTGGTCGCGATTCGCGACGGCGAGTCGACGGTCGGGCACACGCTCGATCGCTTGCGAAGCGCGCGGCACCTGCTGCTTCGCGAGCTGGCCGCGATCCCTGGCATCGAGGCGGCGCCCCCGCCCGGCGCGATGTACGCCTTCTTCCGCGTCGACGGGGTCGCCGACAGCCTCGCTTTCTGCAAGCGGCTGGTGCGCGACGCGCGCTTGGGTCTTGCGCCCGGCAGCGCGTTCGGACCCGAAGGCAAAGGCTTCGTGCGCTGGTGCTTCGCGGCGAGCCCCGAGCGGCTCTTGGACGGAGTCGGTCGCCTGCGCGCGTTTCTCTCCCGAGGATGAGGCCGGGCGCGCGCGAGCCGCGCCCGCTCGCGCCGAAGGTCAACGGGCTCCTGCCCGACGGCTCTTTCCGAGGGCGATGGCCGAGCGGCTGCGGCGGATCACGCCTTCCTTCTCCAGCGCCGCGAGCGTTCGGTAGAGCGCTTCGTGGGTGAGGCCGATCTCCACCGCCAAGTCCATCAACGTCCCTTCGAGCGGCATCGTCCGTCCGTCCGGGCCCGCGGCCAGGGCGAGGTGATGCAGTACGCGCTCGCGCGCGGAACGAATGTTGCGCTCTTCTAAAAGCGCGCGCAGCGCGATGATCTGCCGCGCGAGGAGCGCCATGAAGCGCTCGGAGCGCGCGGGATCGGTCCGGAACGTGGCGAGCAGTTGGCGCTTGGGATAGACGCGCACGCGCGAGGGCGCAGCCGCAACGGCGTCGCAGTGATAAGCCCTGGCGAACAGCGCCGCTTCGGCGAAGAGCTCGCCCGTCCGCGCCGTGTGCAGCACGACCGGATGGCCCGCGGCCGTGGCGCGAACCAGGCGCACGCGTCCGCGCTCGACCTCGAAGATCGCGAACGCCCTGTCGCCCTGCCGGAACAGCGCTTCGCCTTCGTCGAGCTCGCGCAAGCGCGAGCGATCGCGGATCGCGGCGGGCAGCCAATCAAGGCTCATGCGCACATGCTACCCGTCCCGCCGTCTCACGGTTGCCCTCGCGCATCGCGATACGTTAGTCTGCCGCCTGCCATCGAAGTCCATCCGGAGAACGATCTTGCCCGGGAACGCGGATCTGTTGTCGAGCATCGGCTTGTCCGTCTCGGTCGCGGCGGTGCTCGGCTTCGTCGCGAACCGGCTGCGGCAGCCCTTGCTGCTCGCGTATCTGCTCGCCGGTGTGCTCATCGGCCCGCAGATCGGCTTCTCGCTCATCAGCGAAGAGGAGGCGATCCGCACGGTGTCCGAGATCGGGCTCATCCTGCTGCTGTTCATCATCGGTCTGGAGATGGACTTGAACAAGCTGCTCGCGGCGGGCAAGCCGGTGCTCGTCGCCGGACTGGTGCAATTCCCACTGAGCGTCGCGCTGGGTCTCGCGTTCTTCTTCCCGCTCGGCTTCCGCGCGGGCGGCGGCGATTTCGGGCTCCTCTATCTCGCGGTGTCCCTGGCGATGAGCAGCACGATGATCGTGGTGAAGCTGCTCTACGACAAGTCCGAGCTCGACACGCTGCCGGGGCGCATCACGCTCGGCGTGCTGGTCTTCCAGGACGTATGGGCGATCCTGTTCCTCGCGATCCAGCCCAACCTGTTGCAGCCGGAGATCGGCACGCTGGCCGGATCGCTGGTCAAGGGCATGCTGCTGGTGGGAGTGAGCCTGCTCGTCAGCAAGACGTTGCTGCCGCGCCTGTTCCGGTCGGTCGCGAAGGTGCCCGAGCTGGTGTTGATCGGGTCGCTGGCGTGGTGCTTCATCGTGAGCGGCGCAGCGAACGCCGCGGGCCTTTCGCGCGAAATGGGGGCGCTGATCGCCGGGGTGAGCATCTCCACTTTTCCGTACAACATGGACGTCGTGGCCAAGGTGATCAGCATCCGCGATTTCTTCGTGACGCTGTTCTTCGTCGCGCTCGGCATGCAGATTCCCATGCCCACGGCCGAGGTGATCGGGCTCGGCTTGCTGGCGTCGGTGTTCCTGTTGCTGAGCCGCTTCGTCGTCGTCTTTCCGGTGCTGCGAGCGCTGCGTCTCGGACACCGCGCGAGCCTCTTGCCTTGTATCAACCTCGCGCAGATGAGCGAGTTCTCGATCGTGATCGCCGCCATCGGGTTGGCCGACCGTCATATCCCGCAGAAGACGGTCAGCATCCTGATCTTCGTGTTTGCCTTCGCCTCGGTGGCCTCCACCTACCTGATCGAATACAGCCACCGGCTGCAGGAGGTGCTCTCGGGCTGGCTGCGCCGCGCCGGCGTCGACGACCTGGACGCGCTCGGCGCCGACGCGCCCGCCGCGCCGGCGCATGCGGGGAAGGACGTGGTGCTGCTCGGCTTCTTCCTCGAGGCGAGCGCATTGGTGCACGAGTACGAGCTCGATCAAGACAACGGACGGCATCCGCTGCTCGACCGCCTGCTCGTCATCGATTTCAATCCGCAGGTCCACGCCGAGTTGCAGCGCCGCAAGATCGCCTGCGTCTACGGGGACATCTCGCACATGGAGACGCTGCGCCACGCCGACATTCAGGACGCCGCGCTGGTCGTCTCCACCATCCCCGACACCATGCTCAAGGGCACCGACAATGCGGAGCTGCTGCGCAAAACCCGGCAGCTCTGTCCGCACGCGCGGGTGATCGTCACCGCGAGCAGGACTGCGGCGGCGCTCGCGCTCTACGAAGCGGGCGCCGACTACGTGTTCATCCCGCGGTTGCAGTCGGCGGCGCAGATGGCCTTCGCGCTGGAGGAGGGACTCGAGCACGGGTTCGAGCAGTTGCGGGCCGGCGAGATCGAGCACCTGCGCGGGCGCGACGAGGTGCTGCAGTGAGCCGGGGGTGACCACGCTCACCGCTCTCACCGCGGCGGTCAAGCCGCGCTCGCGTTCTCCCCGAGCGCGATATCGACCGTCATCTCCTTGGTCAGCGGTTCCAGCGCGCGCCGCAATTCATCGTTGGAAACCGACTCCGGCACGACGAGTAGCGCCTTGACCTTGAACAGGTGATCGGCGGGTGTCGCGCCGTCGACGATCTCGGTGTGCAGGTCCTCGATGCTGACCCGGCGCCGGGCGAGGCTGCCGGACAATTCGCTCACGATCCCCAGCCGGTCGTGGCCGACCAATTCGAGCTTGACCACGCGCTGCCCGGCGGGAATCGGAATCGGCGCCTGCTTGGCGACGACGACGTGTACGCCCGAGGATTCCAGGCTGCCGAGGGCGGCGGCCATCGCCTCGGCGTTCTGCGACGGCACCTCGAAGTGCACCAGTCCGGCGAACTGGCCTTCGAGGGTTGCGATCCGGCTCCCCGCCCAGTTCGCCCCGAAGCCCTGCGCCCGCTCCGAGAGCAGGCTCACGATGCCGGGACGATCCGGACCCATCACGGTCGCCACCAGCGAGGTGATTTCCGGTTTGCCCTGCTCGGTCAGCGATACCGTTCGCCGGATCATCGGGGCCTTGGTCGCGAACCGCTCGTCCTGCGGACGCGCCGGCAACTCGCCGCGCTCGCGTGCGTAACGCACGACCTGCGTCAGCAGATCGAGCCCCATCGGCGCCAGCGCCCGCTCCCACAATTCGCGCGCGGTCTCGCCTTCGATCACGAAGCACCAGTCCTGCGCGGCGATGGCGCCTGCGTCCATCGTATCGGCCAAGTGATAGACCGAGCCGCCCGCCATCGGATCGCCTTCGAGGATCGTCCACTCGACGGCGGCGATGCCCCGATGCCGCGGCAAGAGCGATGGATGATAGCCGATGCCGCCCAGGCGCGAGCGGGCCAGCGCCTCCCTGCTCACACGGGCGTGCGTGTGCGCGGCGACGATGAGATCGGTGCCCTCGGCGATGGCTTCCGCGGGAACGATCTTCGGATTCTCGAGGATGTGAACGGGAAGCCCGACCGCTTGCGCCGCGACGGCCAGCCGATCGTCGGCCGCCGGCGCGACCACGCGCACGATATCCGTCCCATCGGAGCGCAGGACCTCGAAGACTTTGGCCCCGAAGTAGCGGGAGCCGACCAGCGTGCATTTCATCGCCGCGAGCCCGCCGGCCGGGGGTTGAGGACCGTCGACGCTCGAATCTCGATGCATGGGCGGCGCATAAAGTCCCTCCTCTTCGCAGTATTTTGGGGCCGGCTCGGCTGGAGCGTCAACGCGCGCTTTAGCGAGCGAACCGGCAAACATCGCGAACGATAGCGATCGCCGCTGGCGGTCACGAGCCCTTGCCTTTGCAAACTACTCGCCGGTCGCGCGGCACGAGCCCCATCGACCCTCAACGCAACGACCAGGTCGCGGTTGTGGTCAAAAAGTTTCCAGCGCCGAAAAAGCGGACAGCATGCAAATAAGACTCCGAAGCTGTCGATTTCGCCGCCCGTCGTTCGATTACTCGATAGAACCGGGGAGTGTCGGTCGGAGACCGATCAAGCCCGGCTCCAATCCACGAACAGGAGATATCGCGATGCGATTCATGGTCATAGTCAAGGCCACCCAGGATTCCGAGGCGGGCGTCCTCCCGGATCGGAAGCTTCTGGCCGACATGGGCAAGTTCAACGAAGAGCTGGTCAAGGCGGGCGTCATGCTCGCCGGCGAGGGGCTCCATCCAAGCTCGAAGGGCGCACGCGTCAAGTTCTCCGGCGCGAAGCGAACGGTCGTCGACGGACCCTTCGCGGAGACCAAGGAGCTCGTCGCCGGCTTCTGGCTGTGGAAGGTCAAGTCGAAAGAAGAGGCGATCGAGTGGGTGAAGCGCTGTCCGAACCCGTCCCCGGGCACGGACTCCGAGATCGAGATCCGCCAGGTCTACGAGGCGGAGGATTTCGGCGCCGAGCTCACGCCGGAGCTCCGGGCACAAGAAGAACGTTTGCGAGCACAGATCGCGGCACAGAAGTAAGCGCAGCATCCCGCGCGGCAACCTGGGCCGCGCAGCGGCTCACTTTGATCTTCCGAACCTTCATCATCAATATGCGCGAGGAATTACCATGCATCAACTCAACGTCTACCTTTTCTTCGACGGTAACTGCGCCGACGCGATGCGTTTCTACGAGCGCACGCTCAACGGCAAGCTCGATCTGCTGACCCATGCCGATTCTCCTATGAAGGAGCAATCGCCTCCGGGCAGCGAGGACAAGATCATGCACGCACGCCTCACGTTCGACGGCGGCACGCTCATGGCGTCCGACTGGCTCTCCGACCAGCCCTATCCGGGCTCGGGCGGGTTCGCGCTGTCGCTCATGTATCCGACGACCGCCGACGCGCGGCGGATGTTCGATACCCTGTCCGACGGCGGCCGAGTCACGATGCCGTTTCAGAAGACGTTCTGGGCCGAGGGCTTCGGGATGGTGATCGACCGCTTCGGAACGCATTGGATGCTCAATGGCGGAATGGCCGGTAAGTGACGCTGCCGCCGATCGCGAGATGTTTTTCTTCGACGACACAGCAGGCTTGGAGGTGTCATGAGTTACGTTGATGGCTTTGTCGTACCCGTGCCGACCAGGAACCTGGCGGCGTATCGGCGGCTGGCCAAGAAGGCGGGAAAGATCTGGAGAGAATACGGCGCGCTCGACTATCGCGAGTGGCTCGGCGACGATACGCCCGTGGGGAAGCTCACGTCGTTCCCGCGCAGCGTCAAGCTCAAGCGAGGAGAGACCGTGGTGTTTTCCTGGATCGTGTACAAGTCGCGCGTCGACCGCAACCGCATCAACGCCAAGGTCATGAAAGACCCGCGGCTCGCCGACATGATGGATCCGAAGAAGATGCCCTTCGACGGGAAGCGGCTGATCTACGGCGGATTCAAGCCGCTGGTCGCGGTGTGAGCGGTGGAGAAGCGAGCGATGACGGCGGTGGCGCAGCCGGTGACGATCACCACCGACGACGGGGAGCGCGTCTCCGGCTTGCTGCAATCGCCGCCGGAGGCGCGCGCCTGCTACGTCCTCGCCCACGGCGCCGGCGCGGTATCTGTCCGGTGCGCCCCACGCTGAGCGCGTGACTGCGGTGCGGTAGAAATTCGCGGCCCTCAGGCTTGAGGGCGCCAGAGGTGCGGCAGCAGCGCGTCGATGTCCCTGGCCTGGGTGACCGGCAGCCGGGTCAGCA
>DASVPH010000167.1:0-17643 GCA_036382945.1 Casimicrobiaceae bacterium | reverse complement strand
TGCTGACCCGGCTGCCGGTCACCCAGGCCAGGGACATCGACGCGCTGCTGCCGCACCTCTGGCGCCCTCAAGCCTGAGGGCCGCGAATTTCTACCGCACCGCAGTCACGCGCTCAGCGTGGGGCGCACCGGACAGATACGGCTGATCTTGATGTACTCCTCGATGAGACGCAGCTTGTCCCGCGCCCATACGCCAACCTCCGCAATCGGCAGACCGTCGGGCTTAGCTGGCGAGATCATTTGGTTCGCCGGTGATCCCGAAGCTTCGGCCCGCGCGTTCCGGGCAGCACCTTAATGGCCAACTGTCCGCCAGCACGCACGCTTGCTGGGATGAGCCACGCCCGACCGAGATGCCGAGCGCCAGGAATACGCCCGGTTTCGCAAAGCTCGCGGATGCGGCGAGGCGTTACCTTCAACGCTTTCCCTGCGTTTTCGGCGTCTACCATGATGTACGGTGCGCCTGCCATGCCGCCGCGATACTATTCCGCTATCGGAACAGTTGTCAAAGCTGGCGAGCCGCTTCATGCGACCGCCCCGACCACCTGCGTGCCGTTGTTGCCGCCGAGCCAGGTGATCGCGTGCCCGTTGAGTGTCACGGCGTTGCCCGGATTCGCCGCCGTTGGTTCCGTTGCCTGCCTGGGCGCGCCCGTGCGCTCGCGCGCTACGGCGCCTTCGGGGCTTTCGCGCAGAGCTTCGTGGCATCCAGCGCCGCTTGGAGTTCGCGAAGCACTTGGCTCTCGGTGCTCACGATCCACCATACCTCTTTGTCGGCTATGTAGGCCCACGTCTTGAATCCGGTATAACCACCGTACGAATTGCGCGCGTTGACCATGCCGCAGACGATGTCGTAGGCGCCCTCATCGCACACCCCCCGGACGTAGTCGACCCCCTTGAATCGGGCGCTCTCCGGATCCTTCAGACTGTCGATCAGCCTGGCTTGCGCTAAGCGCTTGAGCCGCTCGGCCGTCGCCGTTTCGGCCGCTAGGGGCTTACAGTTGCGCATCGGCGGCAGGCCGCGCTCGGCAGCGCTGGCGCTGGCCATCAGAAGAAACGTAAGCGCCGCCAGTGCGGACTTCATCGGGCGCCCCGCATCACCGATGCCGGTGCCGTGTGAGGTGGAACATGATCTCCCAAGCGAGGTTCGCCACCTGATCGTCTATCTCGGTGATGAGGCGCTCGACCGCGGGCAGGTTTTGAGCTATGGCGTCAAGCCGGCCATCAACGCTGTCAGCCTCACGAACATCCCCGATGATGTCCTGAAAAGTGAGTATGAGACGCTGGCGCGCCGCGTCTCGCGTGTCCAGTGGCGGCCGGCCCGGCACTCCCCGCGAGATCTCGAAATCGGGTGGCACGAACCATGATCGGCCAACTAGGCGCGCGCCCGGTATGCGGCGCTGCTTGCAAAGCGTCTGCAGGCGGCGGACCGACAAATCCTTGTTGGCTGCGGCCTCCGCGAGGGTAATCATCTTCACCATGGTCCGAAACTTATACGCGACGCGCTTAAGTTTGTCAACCCTAGGCGGACGCCACGATCCTGCTACGATGACGCTGCCACGCGTTCACCAATGGACAGGAAAGGGGCTATCCAAAATGGATTCGACTCCGGCCTACCGGGATCCGGACTATGTACAGGGACAGATTCAAGCACTCCATGCGCTCATTCTTGCGATCGCCGACCACGCGATGGACAAGGAGAGTTTTCGGGAAGGCGCTTTGCGCCATCTCGAGACCGCAAAGACCAGTTTGCTTTGGAGCGAGCACGGTCCGTCTGACCTTCGGATCGCTGCGATCGAAGCCGAAAAGCAGATCGTACGCAAGTTGACGGAGTAAGTCCCGCGCGTTGCGCGAGCATGTAAGCCGCGCGCGTTCCACCAAGGCGCCTGCATGTCGCCTGGACGTAGCTCGAACGCGGGCGAGGGCGTCGAGCTCGACCAGAATTCCCGATCGCTGGCTGCGCCGGCTCGATCTTGCGCAGATCGTGCTCGTGTGCGCCGTGATCCTGCTGCCCGTCGCCTGGATGGTCCTGTCCTCGGTGAAGCCGAGCTGGGAGGTCACGGCCTACCCGCCCAAGGTCGTCTTCACGCCCACCCTCGACAACTACCGGCAGCTCTTCGACACGACGCCGTTCGCCCGCTACGCGCTCAACAGCGTGATCGTCACGACCGGCTCGACGCTGATCGGATTGCTGTTCGGCGTTCCCGCCGCATTCGCCGTGTCCTGGTCGCGGGTCACCTGGCCCGCGACCGTCACGCTGCTCGCACGCATGGCGCCGGGAACGCTGTTCCTGCTTCCCTGGTACGTGGTGTTCCGCGCGCTCGGGCTCATCGGCTCCTATTGGGTGCTCGTCCTCACGCACGCCGTCATCACGCTGCCGATCGTGATCTGGGTCCTGCTGCCGTTCTTCGACCACATTCCGCGCAGCGTGCTGGAGAGCGCGCAGGTCGACGGTTGCCGCGTGTGGCGCATCCTGTGGCGCGTCGCATTGCCACTGGTGATGCCCGGCCTGGTGGTTGCGACGATCCTCGCGTTCGTCTTCTCGTGGAACTACTTCCTGTTCGCGCTGGTGCTCTCCAACGGCGACACCAAGACGCTGATCGCCGCCTCGTTCAACTTCATCGGCGAAGGCGCGACGTACTGGGGCGCGCTGATGGCGGCGGCCACCCTGATCGCGCTGCCGCCGCTCGTGCTCGCCTTCATCGTCCAGCGCCGGCTGGTGGCGGGCCTGGTCGTCGGCGCAGTGAAAGGATAGGCAATCGCGATGCAAGCGGCCGTCTTCCACGGCGATCGGCGCGTGACGATCGCCACGCTGCCCGTGCCGGCGCCGGGTGAAGCGCTGCTGCGCGTGCGGCGCACCGCGCTGTGCGGCTCCGACGCCAAGCTGTGGATCAACGGCGCGCAATTCACGCCGGGCCACGAGATATTCGGCGTGGTCGAGCAGGCGGGTCACCCCTTGAACGGCCAGCGTTGCCTGGTCTACATCCCCGTCCACTGCGGCCGATGCGAGAGCTGCCGCAACGGCGACACGCACATGTGCCTGACCGAATCGGTGCTCGTCGGCTGGAACCGCCCCGGGGGCTATGCGGGGTATCTCGCGGTGCCGGAGCAATGCCTGTTGCCCGTCCCAGCGGACATCGACGACGACGTCGCGCCGCTGCTGCTCGATACGATCGGCACCTCCGCGCACGCGATCCGCTTCGTGGCCTCGCTCGTCCCTCCAGTGTCCACTGCACCGGTGCTCGTCACCGGCGCAGGGCCGGTCGGGCTGGGCGCCGTGCTTGCGCTGCAGCACTTCGGCTATCAGCGCATTCACGTCTCGGATCCGAAGGAGGAACGGTTGCGCCTGGCCGAGTGGTTCGGTGCCAGGCGCCATCCGTGGGCGAGGCGGGCACGCGCTTCAAGCTGATCGTCGAATGCAGCGGTGCGCACGCCGCCCGCAGTCTCGGCATGGAGATTGTGGCGCCGCGCGGCGTGCTCCTGCTCGTGGGCGAGAGCGACCAGCCGTGGCCGGTGCAGGAGACCAAGGCAATACGGCGCAAGGATTTCCACATGGTCCGGACGTTCTATTTTCCCAAGCACGAATTCGCGCAGAACGTGGCGATGCTGCGCGAGCACATGGCGCGCTATCGCCGGCTGGTGGATGCGCGGTTCGGCATCGACGCGCTTCCCGAGATGTTCGGCCGCTTCGTCGCAGGCGATCTCGTCAAGCCGCTGCTGGCGTTTCCCTAAAAGCGCGGCGATGGCGTCCATCCGGCTGCGCGGGGTCACCAAGAGCTTTGGCGATCACACCGTCATCCCGTCGATCGACCTCGACATCCGCGACCGCGAGTTCGTCGTCTTCGTGGGACCGTCGGGCTGCGGCAAGTCGACGCTTTTGCGCATCATCGCCGGCCTCGAGCCCGTCGACCGCGGCGACATCCTCATCGGCGAGCGTCGCGTCAACGACGTTGCGCCCGCCGAGCGCGACATCGCGATGGTGTTCCAAGACTACGCGCTCTATCCGCACATGAGCGTGTACACGAACATGGCCTTCGCGCTCGAGATGCGCAACGTGCCGCGGGCGGAGATCGATCGGCGAGTCCGCAAGGTCGCCGCGACGCTGCGCCTCGAGGAGTACCTCGACCGCAAGCCCAGGGCGCTATCCGGCGGGCAGCGCCAGCGGGTCGCGATGGGCCGCGCCATGGTGCGCAATCCCCAGGCGTTCCTGTTCGACGAGCCGCTGTCGAACCTCGACGCCAAGCTGCGCGCCGAGGTGCGCACCGAGATCAAGGCGCTCGCGCAGCGGCTGCGGACCACGATGGTGTTCGTGACGCACGACCAGGTCGAGGCGATGACCATGGCGGATCGCATCGTGATCCTGAAGGCAGGTCACGTGCAGCAGGTCGGCACCTCCGAGGAGGTGTACAACCGGCCCGCCAACCAGTTCGTCGCCGGGTTCATCGGCTCGCCTTCGATGAACTTCTTTCCGGTGCGCCTCGAGGGCGACGGGCTGCGGATGGCCGGCGGTGCGCACGTGCCGCTCGACCCCGAGCGCGGGCAACGCTTGCGCACGTGCACCGGCAAGCCCCTGGTTCTGGGCGTGCGGCCGGAGCACCTCGTGCTGCGCCTTGCGGGCGGCGGCGGCTTGAACGTGACCCTGTCCGTGGTCGAGCCGCTGGGCTCCGACACGTTGCTCTACTTCGAGCTCGACGGCACCCGGCACGTAGCCCGGGTCGCGCCCGAGCAGACGGCGCGACCCGGCGACAGCGTCACCCTGGATATCGCGGCGAGGCGTGCTCACGTTTTCGACGCCGACAGCGGCACGGTGATGGCGTGACGGCAATGCGGCGAAACTTGCGAAGGCTTCCTTGAGCGCGCTCGTCGATCGCATCACGCAGAAGGTCGCGGCCGCGCAGTCGCGCCGCGTCGTGTGCGTGGGTCTTTCCGCCTTCGACATGACGTGGATGGTCGAGGTCCTGCCCGCAGGCAGCGGCAAGCAGCGGGCCAGCGCGTTTCACGACGGCGGTGGCGGCATGGCGGCCAACGCTGCGGTGACCGTGAGGCGGCTCGGCGCAGAGGCGCATTTCTGGGGCCGCGCGGGCGACGACGTCGCGGGCCGCGCGATGCGCGCCGAGCTGGGGGCCGAGGGCGTCGACGTGTCCGGTTTCCGCCTGTTCGCGGGCGCGCGATCTTCGGTCTCCGGCATCCTCGTCGACCAGCACGGTGAGCGGAGCATCGTCAATTTTCGCGGTGAGGCGCTTCCCGCCGATGCGCGCTGGCTGCCGCTCGAGCGGATCGACGAGGCGGCGGCGGTCCTGGCCGATCCGCGCTGGCCGGAGGGTGCTGCGGCAGCGTTTGCGGCCGCACGCGGCGCTCGCGTTCCGACGATCCTCGACGGCGATGTCGCCGACGCCGCAACGCTCGACGCGCTGCTGCCCTGGGTCGACTTCGCGATCTTCTCCGAGCCGGGCCTCCAAGGGTATGCAGGCACGACGCGCGACATCGAGGCGCTTTTGCGCCAAGCGTTGGAGCGGGGCACGCGGCTCGCCGCGGTGACGGTGGGCGCCCGCGGGGTCTGCTGGCTGGAGGAGGGCGAGCTGTGGCGCCTTCCTGCATTTGCGACCGAGGTCGTCGACACCACCGGCACCGGCGACGCGTTTCACGGTGCAGCGGCCCTGGCGCTCGGCGCCGGGCTCGCCGTGAACGAGGCGTTTATCTTCGCGAGCGCGGTTGCCGCGCTGAAATGCGGACATCGCGGTGCGCGGGCAGGGCTTCCCGGCCTGGCCGCCGTCGCGGCTTTTCTTCACGACGCCATGGGGTGAATCGGATGTCCACTGGATTGCCGCTCGGCAAGCTGCGCGCGCTGCGTCGCCTCGCCGATGAATCGGGCCACTTCGCCATGCTCGCGGTCGATCAGCGTCCACCCATCGCGAGGTTGATAGCCGCGCGACGCAGGATCGACGCCTCAGCGGTCGCGTTCGCAGATATGGTCGCCGTGAAGAAGCTCGTGGTCGAAGCGCTGGGCCCGCTCGCCAGCGCGATCCTGCTCGACCCGAACTTCGGCTTTCCCGCGGCGCTCGAGCGCGTGCCGGCGCATGCAGGCCTGGTGGTGACGCTCGAAGACCACCGTTTCAGCGAATCGGACGGCGGCCGCCGCTCGCATTCCATCGGCGACTGGAGCGTGGAGAAGATCAAGCGCGCCGGCGCCGACGCCGTGAAGGTGCTCGCCTGGTACCGGCCCGATGCCTCTCCCGAGGTTCGCGAGCACCAGCAGCGCTACGTCGAAGCGATCGGCGCGCAGTGCCGCCGCTTCGACATCCCGTTCGTCCTGGAGCTCCTGGTCTATCCGTTGGCGCAGGGCTCGGACGCAGCGCCCGGCCGCATCGATCTGGTGGACAACATGCCGCAGCTCGTCGTCGACAGCGTCGCCGAATTCGCGCACCCGCGCTACGGCGTGGATCTGTTCAAGCTCGAGAGCCCGGTCCCCGGCGCGACGTTGCCGGCGCCAGACGGCGGCCGCGCGCATCGAGCCGCGCAGGCCTGGTTCGATCGGCTGGGCGCGATCTGCCGTGAAGCGGGCATTCCCTGGGTCCTGCTGTCCGCCGGAGTCACCGCGGCGCAGTTCATGCGCGTGATGGAGTACGGCCATGCGGCGGGCGCGCACGGTTTCCTGGCCGGACGCGCGATCTGGTGGGATCCGCTCGCCCCCTTTCCGGACCTGCGGGCGTGCGCAGACCGGCTCGCCGAGCAGGGCACCGAAACGCTGCGTGTGCTGCGCGACCTGACGGCGCGGGCCGGCAACGCCTGGCATCCGGACTATGGAGGTCTGATCGAACTCGAGTCCGAGGGTGAGCTGTGCGCTGCGTACGCGGCGACGTGACTATCCTTGCTGCAGTTTCCGCAGTCGTGACGCGACACGCGCTCGCGAGCAACAGGAAGGCGACAGCGATCGCGCCCGGGCGATGCCTATCGCAATCGCGCAGCGTATCGAGATGTATCGAGGCGACAGCAATACAAGGTTGGAGCGCCGGCGGAACAACAGGACCGGGCATGCGAATGCAAATCGCGGGATTGCGCGAGGGCCGCAAGCCGTAGCAAACAGACTCGCCGCCTTGCAACATGACCGACCCCTGACGGGACGGCTTCGACTCCCAGGGCTAGAATCGCACGCATGGCGCACCCTGCAGCCAAGGCCGCAGTCGACCACTATCGCCGCGGTCTCGCTGCGAGCCATGCCGGCGACCCGGCCGCACAGCAGCTTCTCGCGACGGCGCTCGCCGCGGAGAAGACGCGGGGCGACGACCGCGGTGTCGCCCTACGGATAGTAAATCCAACGCCCCCGACGCGGTCGGGAGCAGCGTAGCACGTCTTGAGTACGTCTTGACTGACCCGGACCGACAGGGGTGCTGGGGGTGATCAGGGGTCGCTGCGGGGCCAGGGTAGCCCCGGGTGCGGGTGGTTCGCGAGCGTCAGCGAGTTCATGTCGCGTGCCGGCGGCCGCACACCTGCGCCTGCCCGGCGTCGCGCGCGAACGGTGGTCGACGATCGGGGTTACCAGGCGATGCGTTGATCGAATTCGTACTCCGGTGCGGGCTGGGGGTCGAAGGCGCCGGGCCCGGCATCGGGCAGGTCCCAAAACGGCGGGCCCCGGGCCGGCGCGATGCGTGGTGGCGCCGTGGGTTGGCCGAGTTGGGCGAGGATCGGGCGCACGGCCGCGGGGTCGGTGAGGAAGGCGCTGATCCGCATCTCGGCGCCACCCAGGGGACACACGAGCGGGAACAGTTCGTCGATGCGAGCCACCAGCAGCGCCCAGGCGTAGCGGGCGGCCGGCCGCGGTGCGAGTTCGGCGGCCGGTGGGTTGGGCGGTGGGGCCGGCGCGGCGGCCGGCGCCAGCGCAGTGACGGCGGCGCGCAGGGAGGCGTTGGGCGCCAGCACGGGGTCCTTGCGCGAAGCGACCGTCCCGGCGTATCTTGCCGACTGTTGACAGTTTCACTGCGCGCAACCCATGTCGGAGGCTGCCGTCTCACCGCTGGACTTTCTCCAGCGTCATTCGCTCACGTCGGCGCTGAAATCAGAGCTCCAGCGCCTCATCCTGAACGGGGAGATCGGACCGGGGGAGCGCCTGAACGAGACCGCCCTGGCGGCGCGGTTTCGCACGAGCAGAGGCCCGCTGCGCGAGGCGCTACAGGCTTTGGGCGAGCTCGGTCTCGTGGGCTTCAGTCGCAATCGCGGCGCTTTCATCCGTCGGGTTTCGCCGCCCGACGCGGTGGATCTCTACGGCGTGCGCGCGGCGCTCGAGGACCAGGTCGGGCGAACGCTGGCAAAACGGCTGACCCCCGCACAGGCCGGCACGCTGCGCGCGCTCGTCGCCGACATGGACCGGCAACTCAAGGCCAACAAGCGCGCGCGCTGCTACGAGCTCAACCTGCGGTTTCACGACCGCATCGTCGAGTACGCCGGCAATGCACGACTTGCGGCGATGTACCGGCAAGTGGTGAACGAGCTGCAGCTCTTCCGCATGCAGGGGCTCGTCCATGGTCCCGCCCTCGAAGTCACCAATGCGGAACATCGCGCGATCGTCGAGGCGCTGGAAACTCGGCAGCCGGAGCGCGCCGCATCCGCCCTGCGCGCACATGCGGAGGCGGCTTTGCGCCGCGTTGAACGGGGTTTGCGGTCGGTGCCCGCGCGACCGGGCGGGGTGACCGATGGCGAAGCTTGAGCTCAACAAGCTCACCAAGCGCTACGGCGCCGTCGCGTCGGTCGACGGCATCGACTTGACCGTCGCGCGCGGCGAGTTCCTGTGCCTGCTCGGACCGTCGGGCTGCGGCAAGACGACGACCTTGCGCCTGATCGCCGGCTTTCTCGAGCCCGATGCCGGCGAGATCGCGGTGGGCGGCAGGCGCGTCTCGGCGCCGGGCGCGGTCGTGCCGCCGGAGCGGCGCAACATGAGCATGCTGTTCCAGAGCTACGCCATCTGGCCGCACATGAGCGTGCGCGACAACGTCGCCTACGGTCTGAAGATGCAGCGCATCCCGGAGACGCAACGGCGCGCGCGCACCGACGCGCTGCTCGAGGCGACGCGGCTGACAGCGGTGGCCGAGCGCTATCCGGGCGAGCTCTCGGGGGGGCAGCAGCAACGCGTCGCGCTCGCGCGGGCGCTCGCGCCGAAGCCCGACATCCTGCTGCTGGACGAGCCGCTGTCCAACCTCGACGCCAACCTGCGCGGCGACATGCGCTTCGAGATCCGGCGCCTGCACGACGAATTCCAGTACACCTCGATCTACGTCACGCACGACCAGACCGAGGCGATGACCATGGCGGATCGCATCGTGGTCATGAATGCCGGGCGGTTCGAGCAGATCGGCACGCCGACGGAGGTCTACGAGCGACCCCGCTGCGAATTCGTCGCGCGGTTCATCGGCGGAAGCAACGTGCTGAAGGGCCGGCACCTCGGCGAGCGCAGAGTCGAGATCGCCGGACGGCCCGTGACCGCGGCGGAAGGCGATTTCGCCTCGCCGGGCGAGCCCATGAGCCTGTGCATCAAGATGCACGACGTCGAGCTGCTGCCGCAAATCAGCGTCGAGCAGGACAACGTGCTGCCGGCGGTCGTGCGCAAGCATGCGTATCTCGGGAGTCACCGCGACTACATCGTCGACGTCGGGCAGGACATCCTGATCACGGCTCCGCCGAATCTGGACATCCCGCCCGGTGCGCACGTCGCGGTTCGCCTGCCGGCGCAGCGCTGCCGGGGGCTCGTTCAATAGCAAACACGCATTCGAGGAGGAGGACCGTCATGAAAGCCACCCTGTTGCCGTTCGTTGCCGCGGTTGCGCTGTTCGCATCGCTCGCCATTCCGACCGCCGCACAGGAAACGACGCCGGCGATGCTCGCCGCAGCCGAAAAGGAGGGCAAGGTCGTCTGGTACACCGCGGTCGACGTGAAGGTTGCAGAGGCCATCGCCAAGGCGTTCCGCGCGGAGTATCCGAACATCCAGATCGAGGTGGAGCGCTCCGGCTCCGAGCGCGTGTTCCAGCGCATCGGCCAGGAGCTGCAATCCGGCATCCGCAACGCGGACGTGGTCAACTCGTCCGACGCGTCGCACTTTCTGTACTGGAAGCAGCAGAAGCTGCTCGCAACGCACGTTCCGCCCGACGTGCAGCGCTTCCCGGCACAGTACAAGGACCCGGACGGCCAATACGCGACGTGGCGCGCGACCCTGAACGTGATCGGCTACAACACCAGGCTCGTGGATGAGAAGGACGCGCCGACCGGCTACCTCGATCTGCTCGACCCCAAGTGGAAGGGCAAGCTCGTCAAGGCGAATCCGAACTACAGCGGCACGAGCCTGACGGGCACCTATGCGCTCGTGAAAGTGCTCGGGTGGGAGTATTTCGAAAAGCTCGCAAAGCAAGGCGTCCAGCAGCTCCAGTCGACGACCGCGCCGCCCAAGACAATCGCCAGCGACGAGCGCGCGGTGATGGTGGACGGCAACGAGTACAACATGTTTATGGAGATCGACGCCAAGAGCCCGGTGAAGATCGTCTACGCGAAGGAGGGCACGCCCTTCGTCGCCTCGCCGACGGCCATCTTCGCCAACGCGCCGCATCCGAATGCCGCGCGCGTGCTCCAGAACTTCCTATACACGGCCAAGGTCCAGCAGCTCGCCGTGAACCAGGGCGGGACGCGCTCCGTGCATCCGGACGTGAAGGACCCGCCGGGCCGCACGCCGCTGTCGAGCATCAAGCTTCTGCCCGACGATCCGGCCGGCATGCTGCCGCAGGTCACGGAAATCAAGCGTCGCTACACCACGCTGTTCGGCAATTGACGCACGCCGGACGTTGACCATGGCGACGACGGCGACGCGCGTTCTGGTCGATGCGGCGGCATCGCGCCGGCGGTTCGATCCCACGATGCCGCTCGCCGTCGCGCTCGCCCTGATCCTCTCGTTGCTGGTCGGGCTGCCGCTGTTCTGGCTGTTCGTGACCAGCCTGCGCGATGACGCGGGCGCATGGTCGCTCGTGCGCTACGTTCGGGTGCTGACCGACCCGGGCTTCGTGGGACCGCTCTGGACATCGTTGTGGACCTCCGCGGCCGTGGGCGTGCTGTGCGTGCTCGCATCCCTTCCGATGAGCTGGCTGGTCGCGCGCACCGACCTGCCGGGAAAGCGGCTGTTCCGCACACTCATACTCGCGTCGTTCGTGACTCCGCCGTTCCTCGGCGCATTCGCCTGGGTGCTCCTCGGCGGTCCCAATGCCGGTCTCATCAACCAGTGGTACTACGCGCTCTTCGGCCTGAAGCCCTTCGAGGGCAGCGCGCTGATCAACGTGTTCTCCGCCGGCGGGCTGGTGTTCGTGACGGCGCTCTACACCTTCCCGTACGTGTTCACATTCGTGGCCAACAGCCTCGAGGTCGTTCCCGCCGAGCTCGAGGAGGCGGCGGCGATCCTCGGCGCGCCGCGATGGCGCACCGCGCTCGACATCACCCTGCCGCTCGTCACGCCGGCGTTGCTCGCCGGCTTCCTGATCGCGTTCCTGCAGTCGGTGACGCTGTTCGGTGTGCCGGCCATCCTGGCGCTCCCCGCGGGCATCGACACCATGACCACCAAGATCTGGAGCCTGTTCCAGTTTCCGCCGCGGCTCGGTCTTGCAGCGGCTGCGGCGTTGCCATTGCTCCTCATCACCGCCGTCCTCCTGCGCGCGCAGGCCATGATCATGGGGCGGCGCGGCTATTCGGTGATCGGCGGCAAGAGTAGCGCAATGCGCGCGGTGCGGCTGCGGCACTGGACGGCGCCGGCGCTGCTGCTGTTCGCGTTCGTGCTGTCGTGCTCCGTCGTGCTGCCCTACGCCGTGTTCATGCGCACGGCCTTCGTCAGGAATTGGGCGGGCCCGTCCACGGCGGAGAATTTCAGCCTCGAACATTGGCGCTTCGTGTTCCTCGAATTCAGCCAGACGCGGCTCGCATTCGAGAACACGTTCATCCTTTCCGTCGCGGCAGCCACTGCCGGCACGCTGCTCGTCACGATCGTGGGCTACGTCGCCGCGCGCCGCATCGTCTGGGGTCATCGTGGCATCGGCTTCCTGGCCACGTCGCCGGTCGCCATTCCGGGCATCGTGCTCGCGGTCGGCCTGTTTCTCGCATACACCCGGCCGCCGTTCGTGCTGTACGGCACGCTGGCGATCATCTTCCTCGCGTACCTCACCAAGGAGCTGCCCGTCGGATACCAGCAGATCAACGCGGCGCTGAAAAGCGTGCATCCCGAGCTCGAGGACGCGGGCCGGATTTTCGGCGCCACCCGTCTGCGCGCGCTCGCCGACATCACCGCGCCGCTGATCCGCAACGGCGTGATCGCGACGTGGATATTCATCTTCATCGGCTCGGTGCGCGAGCTCTCCGCGACCATCCTCCTGTTCACCGCGCGTACCAAGACGATCTCGGTCACGATGTTCGACCTGCGCGAGAGCAACGACTGGGGCCCGATCGCGGTACTGTCCATCACCATGCTCGTGATCACGTTCGTGCTGGTGGCGCTCGTCACCCGCTTCACCAACCGGAGACTCGCATGACGGCAACGAACCTGCCCGTGCTCGGCCTGATGCCGGGCGACCCGACGGGCATCGGTCCCGAGCAGTGCGCCCGCGTGCTTGCGGCCGGCCGGCCGCGTGACGCTGCGCGAATCGTCGTGTTGGGCGACGCGCGCGTGCTCGCGCTGGGCGCGCAGGACGCGGGTGTCGCCCTGGTCACGCGTGCCTACGCACGCCCGAGCGACATCGACTGGTCGCGACCGGAGATCCCGATCGTCGACCTGCACAACCAGGCGGTCGCCGGCCTGGTGCGCGGCACGGTATCGGCCGATGCCGGCAGAGTGGTCGGCGAGACGCTCGAATACATGGTGCAGCTCGCCGCGTCCGGCGAGATCAACGGCATAACGTTCGCGCCGCTCAACAAGGCAGCGCTGCACGCGGGCGGCTGGCGCTTCAACGACGAGCACCAGCTCTTTGCGCACCTCAGCGGTCACCGCGGCTACTTCGGCGAGATGAACGTCCTCGACGGTTTGTGGATGTCACGCGTCACGTCCCACGTGTCGCTGCGCACGGCCCTGGATCAGATCACCGGCGAGCGCATCGGCGAGGCCCTTGCGCTCGCCGATGCCACGATGCGCGGCGCCGGCCTTGCATCGCCGCGGATCGCCGTCGCCGCGCTCAATCCGCACGGCGGCGAGAACGGACTCTTCGGCCGCGAGGAGATCGACATCATCGCGCCCGCCGTGGCGGCTGCCGCCGCACGCGGCATCGAGTGCCGCGGCCCGTTTCCCGCCGACACCGTTTTCCTCAAGGCGCTCGCCGGCGAGTTCGACGGGGTGCTCGCGATGTATCACGACCAGGGACAGATCGCGACCAAGCTGCAGGGCTTCAATCGGGGCGTCACCGTCACTGCGGGTCTTGCGACGGTGTTCGCCACACCTGCGCATGGCACCGCGTTCGACATCGTCGGCAAGGGCAAGGCCACGACCGGCGCGCTCGAGGCGGCCGTCCGCCTCGCGACCCGGCTCGCCGCGAGCCGCAGGAACATCTCCGCTTCCGCCACCCTCACCACCTAACGAGAACGACATGCACGCCACCTCCGCAGCCGCTCCTTCCGACGTCGCCTCCGTCGATCCGCGTCGCTCGCTCACCGCGTACGTCGCCGAGTTCGTGGCGAACACCCGCGCCGAAGACATACCCGACGACGTGGCGCATCTGGGCAAGCGCTCGGTCCTCGATGGCGTGGGTCTCGCGCTCGCGGGCGCGGCATCGCAAACGGCCGCGATCACACGCCGATATCTGCAAAGCCTCGGCATCGCCATACCGAACGGAAGCACCGTGATCGGATCGAACCTGCGGCTGCCCGCACGATTCGCCGCATTCGCGAACGGGATCTCCATTCATGCGGACGATTACGACGACACGCAGCTTGCGATCGCCAAGGATCGCGTTTACGGCTTGCTGACTCACCCGACCGCGCCGGCGCTCCCGCCCGTGCTCGCACTGGCCGAGCGCGACCATCGCAGCGGCCGCGATCTCATGACTGCTTATCAGATCGGCGTCGAGGTCGAGTGCAAGGTCGCGGAGGCGATCCTGCCGCGGCACTATCAGCACGGCTTCCACAGCACCGCCACGTGCGGCGCCATCGGGGCG
Organism: Casimicrobiaceae bacterium; assembly: GCA_036382945.1. Classification (GTDB taxonomy): domain Bacteria; phylum Pseudomonadota; class Gammaproteobacteria; order Burkholderiales; family Casimicrobiaceae; genus PALSA-1003. Next base: position 3,494 of record DASVPH010000167.1, on the reverse strand, counting down.
GCGGCGGCGGCCGCGCACCTGCTCGGCCTCGATGTCGACACCACGCGCCGCGCGCTGAGCCTTGCGGCAAGCCAGGCCGCGGGCGTGCGCGAGAATTTCGGCACGATGACCAAGCCCTTCCACGCGGGACGCGCGGCCGAAAGCGGCACCGTTGCGGCCGAGCTCGCGCGCCTGGGCTTCACGGCGTCGCCGATCGGCCTCGAAGCCGATCGAGGCTTCTTCCGCGCGGCCGGCGGCGGCTACAGTGCGGAGATGATCGACGGCAAGCTCGGTGCGCCGTGGACCTTCACCTTCCCCGGCGTGTCGATCAAGCCCCACCCGAGCGGCTCACTCACCCATCCGGGGATGAGCGTCATGCTCGATCTCATTCGCCGGCACGACGTCAGGCCCGAGCGCGTGAAGCGCGTGGCGGTTGGCACCAACCACAACATGCCCAACGCGCTCATTCACCATCGGCCGACCAACGAGCTCCAGGCGAAGTTCAGCATGGAGTTCTGCATGGCCATTCTGTTGCTGGAGCGCAAGGCAGGGCTCGAGCAGTTCACGGACGAGGTCGTCAATCGCGCCGATGTGCAGGCGCTGCTGCGCCGGGTCGACTTCGGCGTGCATCCGGAGGCGGAAGCCGCGGGCTTCGACAAGATGACGACGATCGTCGAGATCGAGCTCGACGACGGCCAGGTCGTGCGTGGCATGGCCGACTTCGGCAAGGGCAGCCCCGCCAACCCCATGACCGACGACGAGCTGGCGGACAAGTTCCGCCAGTGCGCGCAATGGGGCGGTCCTACGTCGTCGGAGACCGGCCGGGTGCTCGACGTGCTGTGGAATATCGAAGCGCTGGCCGATGTCGGCGAGCTGACGGGATTGCTGCGGCGAGCGGAATCTTGATCGGGCGCCGCCTCTAGTCCGGTTGCGTACCCCCGCAACCACGTTACAGCAACGACGATACATTTTGACCTTGCACGCCAATACGATGATTCGATCGGGCAACTCGACCCGCTTTAGGCCACACGAAGTCAGCGAGCTCTGGCAGGTGGGGCTCGATCTGGCCGACGTCAAGTGTCAAAACGACCTCGACGCAGAGTTGACCCGGTGGGCTCACACCCTTGCGTATGAGCGCTTCGACCTCCTTGAGCGGATCGCCGTGGAAATGGCGAAGGCCAAAGGCGTGAGATTGCCCCCCAAGCTCAGCATCGCGAAGTAACTGACCGCTAATTTGCTAGAATCCGTACCGCAATAGGATCGAGGAGAAGACATCATGGCGCTGCCTGAGGGTATCGAAATCAACCCCAAGGTTATGCTGGGGAAGCCGGTGATCCGCGGCACCCGTATCCCGGTCGAGCTGATTTTGCGCAAGCTGGGTGAAGGCGCGACCGAGCAAGATTTGCTTGACGCCTATCCCAATCTAAAGCCCGACGACATTCGGGCTGCGATGACCTATGCGGCCATGGCGCTCGCCCACGAAGAGATTGTGTAGTGCGTCGACGCGATGGCGATGTTGCGCTTTCTCGCCGACGAGAGCTGCGACTTCGCCGCTGTCCGCGCCCTGCGGACTGAGGGCTTCGACGTTCTATCCGTTGCGGAGGCTTCGGCGGGCGCTGAAGATGAGCGGGTCATCGCCCTGGCGCTACAAGAAGGCCGAATTCTGCTCACCGAGGACAAGGACTTCGGGCAGCTCGTATTTGCGGCCGGCCGCAAGTCCCTGGGTGTCGTCTTGATTCGGTTCCCGGCTAGCGCTCGGTCGGCCCTCGGGGTTCGGATTCTCGAGTTGGTGCGCAAGCACGCCGATCGGCTCACAGGCAGCTTCGTCGTGCTCCAGCTTGAGCGCATTCGCATTTCTGTGCTCCCCTGATGCGCGGGCGGAGAGTCACGAGCGTAGCCATTTCGTAGCTTTGTTGAGCTCGTTGCAAATGGTCTTAGGCTGCTCGTGGCTGCTCTTGGAACTTGGCGTGTGTCGCAAGAGTTTGATTGATAAAAGGACAACAAATTACTGGTGCGGCTGAAAATCCGTGTGTCGGTGGTTCAATTCCGCCCTTGGCCACCAACCCTTCGATGCCCGCCAGCTAACAGCCAGCTAACGGGCCGTAGAGCCTGTGGAGCGTCCGCGGACGTGTGATCGGGTCAACCGCGAGCGTAGAACGCAGCCTGCGCGATCCTGGCGAGCTAAGGAGTGTTCCTATGGCTAGCTTCAAACCCGGCGATATTGTCAAGCTCAAGAGCGGCGGCCCGAAAATGACTGTCGAAGGCCCGTACCGTGGGCATTCGAGCAACGAGGAGCAGGTTAGGTGCATTTGGTTTGAGGGGAGCGAGCGGAAGACCGATGTGTTTGCTGTCGCCACGCTTGAGGCGGCCCGGGGTCCTTCCATCGCTTAGCTTTACCCTCGCCTGACACGTGCGACGTGTCAGAGGGTCAACCGCGCCCGTAGAACGCAACAGCGGGCCGCCTGACGCGCCGGCGCGCGGTTCAGGCCAGCAACACGAAAGCCGCGAGCGCCATCAGGATCGCGAACGCAACGAGCACGCCGAAGATCAACCGTGCCGAACTGATCGGGCGATGCGGATTACTCATGTCGCGTCGCTTTGATCCTACTTCGTCGAGCTTCCAGCGCAATGGCGCGGGTCAAGGCGCTCTCAAGGTTGGCGGCGTCTTCGATCAGATTGCGCCCGATTTGAACAATGCCCATGACCATGCGCGCGTCGAAAGTAACCGCGCCGATGCTCGCGCTACTGTCCGGCGTGATCGGCACGCCGCCGCCTGATAGCCACGTCATCGTGGGATCGTTCGCCCAAAGCGCGAACGTGGTCTGCGCCGCCTCGAGCGTGACCATCATCGCGCCCGCCCGCACGAGCGCGTTCATCGGCCGCAGCTTGTCGATTACCTGCTCGGCGATGACTTGAGGCACGGCAAAGCCGCCCGCGGTCATTGGACTCTCGTCCAACGCTCTGCGCTCGGGGTCGGTCTGCGGCCCGATCACGAGCGCGCGCACGATCCCGCCGAGCCCGACTTCTTCGGCGGCCGACTCCGGATCGCGCTGTCCTGTCGCCAGGCGGTCGTTCTTGCCGAGCAAGCGATGCTCGACGCCGTGCTTGTCGCGGATGATGGTGCCGCGGCCGCCGCGTCCGTCAAGCGGATTCCCGCCGCGATTCGCGTCCTCATGGTCGAGTTCGCGGCCGATCTGGCGCAGCGCGTCGTGCACGACGTCGAAGGCTTGCTTTTCGTCGTCCGACAGCGTGCGCTTTTCGCCCTTCGCCTTGTCGAGCAATTCGGCGGCCGCCTTCCGCAGGATGTTGCGCTGTTCGAGCAATTGCGCTCGGGTCCGCGGTCCGGGGCCCGCTGGCGATACTGGCCAAGGCGCCGACGCCGTCGTGCGGGACGTCAAGCGGATCATCGCGATGGGCTTCCCTACGTTTGCGCGCGGCATCATGCCGCTGGATTCGTGGGGGCGCGGCTTCGTAGCCGACGTCGACGTGACGATCCAATGCGGCGGCGTGGAGGT